>CAZPWQ010000110.1:0-11396 GCA_964590495.1 uncultured Balneolaceae bacterium | reverse complement strand
ACTGTTCACTGGACAACTGATCATTGTTCACTGTTCATAAAATCCTCCGCCCGTCTTATCCCCGAGTTTACCGGCATCCACCATCTTTATTAACAACGGGCACGGGCGATACTTCGGATCCCTGAATCCGTCATAAAGTACATTCAGGATATCAAGGCACACATCAAGGCCGATAAAGTCTGCCAGGCGCAGTGGACCCATCGGGTGAGCCATACCCAATTTCATTACCGAATCGATATCCTCAGGTTCGGCCACGCCTTCATGTACACAAAATATCGCTTCATTGATCATCGGCATCAGGACGCGGTTGGAGACAAAACCGGGATAGTCGGAAACGACAACCGGAGTTTTATCGAGAATCCGCGCTATTTCCTCTATAGCCTGTATAGTCTCATCACTTGTTTCAAAACCCTCCACAATCTCTACCAGCTTCATGACGGGAACAGGATTAAAAAAATGCATCCCGATAAATTTTTCGGGACGAGAAGTAATTGCAGCCAGCTTTGTAATAGAAATGGAGGAAGTATTGGTTGCGAGTATTGCCTCTTCAGGAGCTGCCTTGTCGATTTCAGTAAATATTTTTTTCTTGAGCTCTAAATTTTCGGGAACGGCTTCCACTACCAGGTCGACCTCCTTTACAGCTTCAATGGTATTGGTAAAGGTTGAAATATTGTCGAGGATTTGTACTTTTTGCTTCGAATCTATTTTTTTCTTATCCACCATACGATCAAGATTTTTCTCAATCGTCGACAGTGCTTTTTCGGCCAGTTCCCGGCTGGTCTCAACGAGATGAACAGGAATGTCATTCATGGCAAATACATGTCCGATGCCATTACCCATCGTTCCTCCGCCAATTACTGCTACTTTTTTGATGTCCATTGATTTATAAATTTTTGTTATTAATTCCTGCTGTATTTGATGACAGAGAGTAAATCATTTATCCGGCATTATCAACGCCGGTCGTGCTATTGATTCACGAATAAGTTTACTACTTTCTGTCCTCATGCTTTAAAATTATCGAACTAATGAAAACATTCCTTCGAGTATTGGTTTTCCTGTTAATTCTGTTAGCCGGCATTGCAGGTATCGCCGCTTACTGGACTTTCTATCGCCCCCTGCCCGATTACAGTACTACCTTAAATCAGCCCCGGCTCGAACAACAGGTTGATATCCACTGGGATACCGATGGCGTGCCGCATATTTATGCACAAAACAGAAGCGACGCCTACTTCAGCCTTGGTTATGTGCATGCCCAGGACAGAATTTGGCAGATGACGCTTTACCAAATGGCTGCGGAAGGACGTTTTTCGGAATTTCTCGGCAAAGATATGCTCTCTTATGATAAGCTGCAGAGAACCATAGGTTTTTGGCATACTGCCAGGGAAATTGAAAATACGCTATCCGACGCAACCCGCAATTATCTTGAAGCCTACGCAGCGGGAGTCAACGCCTACACAGAGCAGCATTCCAAAAGCCTGCCTATCCAATTTTCACTGGTTGAAATGCAACCGATACCGTGGACTGTTACTCATTCCATTGCGATCTCACGGCTGATGGCGTGGGAATTGAATATAGCCTGGAAGTCGGAGCTGAGCTATGCCTTTCTTGCCGAATCGTTGTCACCGCAGCAATTCGGGGAGTTGTTCCCAGACGCTCAGTATTTAAGCGAACAGCTTTATAATGAGAACAGCGAAATAGGTTGGGCAAAGGAGCTGCTGCCTCTGCTTGAACACGATGAGAATCTCAGTGAATTACTGGGCCGGAAAGGGCATCATACCGGCAGTAATGCATGGGCGGTCAACAGCTCAAAATCGGAAACCGATCTGCCGATACTGGCGGGGGATCCGCATCTTAGCCTCAGTATACCCGGCAAATGGTATGAAGTTCATATCAATGTAGCCGGAAGAAATCTTTCGGGTGCCTCAATTGCCGGAACGCCGGTCGTTGTTTTGGGACAAAACGATCATCTGGCCTGGTCGATGACAAATCTTATGCTGGATGACACCGATTTTTTTGAAGAGGCGGTAAATCCCGCAAATAATAACCAGTATGTACTGGATACACTGGCAGGAGAACCGCTTTATGAAAATTTTGAAATCCAGCAGGAAGTAATCAATGTCAAAAATGCCGATGATACTGTATTTACCCGTCGCCTTACCAAACACGGACCTGTAATTTCGGATATTTATCCCGAACAGGAGATGACTTCAAACCGAATGATTACCATGCGATGGACGGGGCATGATATTAGTAATGAGATTGAAGCGTTGTTAGGCATGAATTGGGCAGAATCCATCGACCAGTTTCAAAAGCATGGACGTGACTTTAAAGTTCCGGGCCAAAATTTTATTTATGCTGACACTCAGGATAATATAGCACAGTTTTCTTTTGCAAGTATCCCGGTACGGGAAGCAAATCCGATAACACTTCGCCGGGGATGGGATTCGGGGCAGGATTGGCAAAATTTTGTACCGGATGAGGAGCTGCCCTCCATCATTAATCCCGAAAGTGGCTGGGTAGGCAATGCCAATAATCCACCCGTCAGTAATTACCCTCACTATATGTCTGTATACTGGGAGCCGAATTCCAGATACAATCGAATCCGGCAATATCTCACTGAATTTAACCAGCTTTCACCGGCAATCTTTCAGCAAATGCAACTGGATTCCTATTCGCTATACTCAAGTGAAATAAACGAATTAATTCTGCCCGTTCTCAAGGAATCAGGATCCGGAAACTTTGAAACGGTAATCTCATACCTTGAAAATTGGGACTACTCCTATGAACTTTCTGAGACAGCTGCCTCCATTATGGAAGTATTCCTGCTGAAACTCTCGGAAAACACTTTCGGGGATGAGATGCCGGAACCTGTTTACCGTAACTTTATACGTTTTTCCGCAATGCCTGCACGCACATTGCTGCGAATGCTGGAAGACGGCAGTACGTTTTTTGATGATGTTACCACCACTGACCGGGAAGAGAGCCGGGATGAAATTATTGTCCAAAGCATGGAAGATGCCATCGCGTATCTGAACGACCGATACGGGAGTGAACCGTTTGAATGGCGCTGGGAACAATTGCATATTCTGACACTAAAGCCTTCGCTGTTCGGCCCTGCTGCTGAAGATGAGAACGCTCCCGCTGCACTCAAGCTGATTGTCAATAACCTGTTGAATAAAGGTCCCTACCCCATCCGTGGAAATCACACTAGTCTTAATAAGGGAGAATATAAATGGAGTGACCCTTTTGATATGGTTCTGGGACCTTCAATCCGGCGTATTATTGACTTTTCCGATCTCAGCAAAACGCTTTCGATCCTTCCGACCGGACAATCTGAAAGGCCATTGTCACAATATTACGGCAACCAAACCCAAAGCTGGATAGACGGCCAGTATAAATTTTTATATCAGGACAGTACTTTTTTCCAGGAAAATCAGTTTAATACAATGGAACTTGTGCCGGGAGAGTGATAAAATGCCAGGAAGGTTCTGGTTATCCCAAACATCTGATCATGAGCACGCAACTATAGCTAAGGTTTTATAAGCTATCTAAGAGGTTGTATCCAAAATAATTGGTCTATAATATAACGGTGACCGATTTAGGTATTAAATAGTCATCCCCCTTTTCGGGAAAACCACCCGAATTTCCCCCTTCGAAGGGGGATTAAGGGGGATGGCGCTGGGTATTTATAATTAAACCTAAAATAATTTGGGGCTTTTTTGATCTTTTGACTTTCTGGACATCCTTATCTGCTGCACGCATCCAGGCAAAAGCTCCTGCAGGATTCCCTGCTGCAGATCTTGATCCGCCGACTGGCGGACAGGATGACACGGTTCGGGTGTCTTGGCAGAGAACTTCCTGCCCTTTCACCGCAGGCATCCCATTGAGAGGAAGTGGTATGAGAGTTGGCCGAAGGTAGGAAAGGATTTAAAATTCAAAGTAAAAGTTAGCCGTTGATTTGGCAGGGGCTTTACAGTAATTTCCCATCCAATCGGCTCCGGAAATAATTTAGTTTAAGAATAAGATGAAATATACCGTTCGATTTCAAAAAATAATCCGCCAGGCGAAATTCTTATTCCCGGCTTTACTGTTACTTTCGCTGCTTATAGCCTGTTCAACATCAAAACCGGCAACCGGCGATGAAGATTTCGAAGATGAAGGGATCGAACAGGAGAGTATCCTTACCCAACTTGACTCTGTAGCCGTTGATACCGCCGGACCTCCGGAAGTTGAATCCGATACTGTTGTAAAAGTAAAACAGGCAAAAACTGATACGGTCATTGTTGATTCACTGCTGCAGCAAATGACTTTAAAAGAGAAGATCGGCCAATTATTTTTCACTTCTGCCAACGGTTATTTTAAAAGTGAGAATGATGAATCATATCGTCAGCTCGTTTCAAAAATAAAGGGTTTTAATATTGGCGGGATAATCTATTTCGGTGGCGATGTATACGGACAGGCCGTGCTTAATAATAAGCTGCAGCTAATCAGTAAAATTCCTCTCTGGATAACCCAGGATATGGAATACGGGGCTGCCATGCGTGTGAGAGGCACTACGCGCTTTACACCTGCCATGGGCGTAGCTGCGACCCGAAACCCGGAATATGCCTACTGGATGGGTAAAATAACAGCAAAAGAAGCCAGGGCACTGGGTGTTAACCAAATATACGCGCCGGTTCTCGATGTTAATAATAATCCGGAAAATCCGGTCATTAACGTACGCTCCTTTTCCGGTGATCCGTATATGGTTGCCCTGTACGGACAGCGTTTTATTGAAGGAGCACAATCGGAAGGCATTCTATCGACTGCCAAACATTTCCCGGGACATGGAGATACAAATGTCGATTCTCACCTGTCGCTGCCGGTCATCAATTATAATTTCAGCCGTATAGACTCGGTAGAACTGGTACCTTTCCGCCATGCGATCAACAGCGGGGTTAAAAGTATTATGACCGCTCACATAGCCTTTCCGGAAATTGGTAACACGCCCGATTTACCGGCTACAATGAATCAGTATATCCTGAATAGTATTCTTGTTGATTCACTGAACTTTGACGGACTTATCGTCACCGACGGGCTGGAAATGCACGGCATATCAGCCAATTATTCACCCGGGGAGGCCGTAATTAAATCGCTTATGGCCGGATCGGATATGATGCTTTTAAGTCCCGACGAACTAACAGCTATAAATGAAATTGTACGGGCTGTTGAGAGAGGAAGGATAACCGAATCACGAATTGATTATTCGGTCCGAAAGTTGTTGAACTGGAAAAAGGAACACGGCCTGTTTGATGATAATCAGGTTGACATCAGCCAGCTGAGCTCTCAAATAAGTACAAAGGAACATGAACTGATTGCGGATGAAATAAGCCGGAAGTCATTGACGCTGGTAAAAAACGAGGACAATATTTTGCCGATCCGCGCATCAAAATTTCCAAATATTTTGGTTCTTTCGGTGGCAGATAATGAGACGGGAGAAACCGGATCTTACCTGAACTCCCTGATACGCGATCATCATCCGTCTGTCATGTCGCACGTTTTAGACAACCGCAGCAGCAGTGAAGAGAAGGAAGAAATACTGCGCGATGCCCGGAAAGCCGATCTGATTATCATCGGCTCCTTTATCTATGTGAGGTCGGGACAGCCGGTGCAGCTAAAGGAAGAACATCTTGAATTTTTAAATGACCTGCCGGACAAACCTTCACTGCTTGTAGCATTCGGCAATCCATACATCGTGCAGGATCTTCAGGAAACAGATGCCCAGCTGATGGCCTGGGCGGCCAACAGCCGGCAGGTAAAAAATACCGTACCGGCTCTTTTTGGCGGAAGTGAAATAAGCGGAAAATTACCAATCCAAATTCCCGGTATCTACGAAATGGGACACGGCATCGAATTACCGCAAACGACATTGCGCCGTGATAATCCCGAAGTAGCAGGTATGTCAGCCGAAGCTCTCAGAAAAATTGACAGCATTATGGAGGAAGCTGTATTTGACTCGACATTTCCGGGAGGCGTTGTTTCGGTAGTTAAAGACGGGATTATAGCCTATCAAAAAGGATTCGGTTACCACACCTACGATAAGGTAAAAAAAGTCAATTCTACAGATATTTATGATTTGGCTTCCATTACAAAAATCGTTGCCACAATTTCAGCTGTAATGAAACTTATAGATGAAGAAAAACTCACACTGGATAATAATGTCGGTGATTATATCCCTGAATTCAGGGAAGGTGATAAGAAGTCCATTACCATTCGCCAACTCCTGCTCCATGAATCAGGGCTGCCGGCTTTCAGAGTATATATCGATAAGCTTCAGAAAGAATCAGAAATAATCGATGCCATAAAAAATGAGCCGCTTATCGCCAAACCTGGTGCTCAATATGTTTACAGTGACCTCGGCCTTATTCTTCTGGGAAAGATTGTTGAGCAGATAACAGAAACATCACTGGATAAATATGTCCGCAAAGAGTTCTATTACCCGATGGGAATGCATTCAACCTACTTTAACCCGCTTAAAATAGGCCGGTGGATCTCCGGTCGCATCCCTCCCACCGAAAGGGATACGGTATACCGCATGAAAACAATGCAGGCGGAAGTGCACGATGAGCGGGCTTATTATCTGAACGGAGTTGCGGGTCATGCCGGATTATTTTCCAATGTCCGGGACATGTCGGCCTTTACCCAGATGCTCTTAAGCAAAGGACGCTACGGGGGCAAAAGATACTTTAAGGAGGAAACCGTAGATCTGTTTACAGCCCGGCATTCGGAGTTTACCAACCGTGGATATGGCTTCAACCGGAAAAGCGAAAACCGCAGCACGGCAGGATCGCTTACCGGTGAGAATACGTTTGGACATACCGGATTCACAGGCACAAGTTTCTGGATAGACCCGGAACGTAGCCTCTCGGTAATAATATTAACGAACCGGACTTATCCACAGCGTTCGTACGGAAAGCAGATCAATCTTGTACGTGCCGCTGTGGCTGATGCCGCAGTTTTGTCAATAATAGAGTAATGGATACAGAAAAGCTTCTCACACACTGCTATACCCCCTACTCAGGGGAAACCTCCATTGCAGTTGTCCAAAGCCGTGAGGGGCGCCATTATGCCGGCGTACGCGTGGAAAACATCGCTTATCCGCTGACAATAAACGCTGCACAGAGCGCTATTTTCAGCTGCCTGAGTGAAGGTGATCAACCCGAAGTGTTACTGGTATCCGGCAGTGATGATACACAACTCCCGTTCTGGCAGAGAGAGTATGACATCCGGATGAAGAAACTTAATGACAAAATTCACCCCGGAATCTCATTGGAAGATCTGACCGCAGTACCGGATGTGCAGATCGGTAATTTTTTACAAAAACTGCTGGATAAGGCTGTTACTGTCCAGTCCGATTTCCCGGTATCTGTTGTTCTTGAGACTGATATAGGATTGTTCAGCGGTGTAAATATTGAGTGCTCGTCGTGGAATATGGGTATGTGCGCCGAACGGGTAGCTCTCGTCAAGGCGATTTCCAACGGGGCTCAAATGTTTTCGTCGATGCACATTCACACCCGTGAGGGTGAGTTCAGCAGTCCCTGCGGCGCCTGCCGACAGGTTATCCTGGAACACCTGCCCCGGGGCCGAATTCATTTATATCACGCCGACCGCTCCAAATCGTCCTATTTCACCCGGGACCTGTTACCTTATAGTTTTCATTCAACCACCCTTAAAAAATCAGATACCAATTCCTGATATAATGAAGCGATACCTGGCTCTACTTGATTATGCACATTTAGACAACGGCGTTTTTCTGAAAAGCTTTGCCCGTGCCCTGGCAGAACATCAGAAAAAAGATATTCACTCTGTCATATTACACGGTGACAGTGAATATACGGAAAGGGTTATCCAGACCGGCGTTATGAGAAATGAGGCCAAAGTCCGCAGTATAAAAGATCTGAATCACAGACTTATTGCCCTTTTTGCGGATGAAGGTGCTTCCACTATCGGTATTAATCCTTACCGGCGAAATTTTATTACTTATGATGAAGATAAGTTACATATGGACCAGACTTTTTTCGGGGAATTGCCACATCAACCTGCCCTGCTGCTTTCAACGCTTGTTTTTCATCAAAAAGAGAATAAACCTGTGCCGGTTCCGCTTCCGGAAATGACCCGGTTTTTATATCAACGGTTAGATATTGACGAACTGATCATATTTTCGAAGTCTGATGAGGCTGAAATATTAATAAATGACACTCAACCCACCAATATCAGCTGGAATGAGATGGAGGATAATTTCAGGACGAAACAGATACCCGATGACCTTACCGGCCTGAATTTAACAGTCCGATTGACCACAGCACGCGATTTTCATCAGATTCCTGATCTTAACCGCACAATTTCCCTAAAATAATCGCTGTTTGGTTATAAATTGGCAAAAAAGAAGCCCAAAACCCCCAAAAATGCCATAAAGTCTGCATAATATGTTAAAAAAGGCCCTTTTTACTTGACAGATCAGTTCCATATACCTAGATTCGACCATTCGATACAGGATTATTGCTTGTAGTCGAAGGAGTTTTCACAGTAAATACTAATCAAACGGAGTTACATAATGAGCCGATACGATGAAATGAATGATTTACTAAATCAGCTGGAACCGGATATCAATAAATTCTACAATAAAGGCAACAAAGCCGCCGGAACCCGAGCCCGCAAAACTCTTCAGGAAATGAAGAAAAAAGCGCAGGAAATTCGCTTGGAAATCCAGGAATGGAAAAACACTGGGAAAGTGTAATCAACTTAATATTATCTAAAAGCCGCTTTAAGATATTAAAGCGGCTTTTTTTATTTCTGATATTCAAAGAAAATCAGGTATGAAGATTGAAATCATATAGGTTATGATTCGGTTATAGTCATAAGAGAGGAAAATATTCATCAAAAACCAATATTCTTAGTTATGGCTAAACACAGCGCATCTATAAACAGCACGCCTTATAATCAAAGTGAACTGGATCATTTCAAGGAACTGCTGGAAGAAGAGAAACAACAGGCTGAGGAAGAAATTGAAAATATTAAAAGTTCTCTCGAAAGTATAGAAAGTGACAAAGAGGATGAAAAATCCTCGGCAGACCATCATTACGGCAATATCAGCAGCGAAGAGGAGGAGAGAACAACGTTATACACGCTCATGGAACGTGAGCGTGACAAAATCAAAAAAATCAATGTAGCTCTCGACCGTATTGATGACAGAACCTACGGTGTTTGTATGGAGACCGGAGAAAAAATCCAGAAGGAACGTCTGGAAACGATTCCCTATGCATTGTACAGCGTTGATGCCCGGGAAAAAGATGACTCGGTGAATCCGCCTCCGAAAGTATAGATAACAGCTCGATTCCCGGGAATCCTCCATATTATTCATTGTTCATTGAAAACCCCTGACCAGCTAACCCCAAGCATCACTGCTGGTTTTGTGTCATAAAATTCACCGAAATCGGATCCCAGCTTCAGACTCAGCCCAAGCCCCTCCTGGTTACGGAATCCGTACCCGATGTCCAGTATCCATGAATACTGGTCCCTCCGCAGTTCGTTTAACGGGATAACCTCTCCGTTGCTTACACGGTCGTTTTTCGTCCCGTAATGACGGGCATAGGTGAAAAACACCTTATACTGTAGGTTGTCGATAAAACGACCTTTAAATCCCACATGATGTCCCACCATAATATTGCTGGTTATGCGTCCCTTTTCTTTATCATACCTTGCAAGCGGAAGTCCCAGAACACGGCCGTTATAGGTCCACCCGTTGCGGTAGATCGAGTGGTTATAATAGCTGGCGCGGCCAATAATCTCTCCCTTCTTGGCATCCTGCTGTTTGGTATTGAAATGTTCATAGGTGACGGCATCCAGTATTGGATTGTGTTCGTGAAAATCAAGATTGGCACCCCAAGCACCGTCCCAGGGACTGCGGAAACGGGTAGAGACTTTGTCTTCAAGGTAAAAAAGCCGGTTCAACGAGATGCTGTAATGATCCGCATTATAAGTCAGCCCGAATTCATAGGCTGCCAGAGAATTGCCTATAACATTGGTGACCTCTCCGTCGGGTACATTGCTTGTTTTATCTGCACCAAGCCCGGTGATCACCCGGAAGAAGTCGTTGAGGGAGTTCGGCAGTTGTCCAAAGCCGGGGGCTTCTCCCGCCCACACCACGTTGTGGACGATACCTCCCGTGGCGAAAAAAGGTCCTGAATTCACCCGCAGATAAATATACTTTTTATGGAGATACGGACTGCTGACGTGTCGATCGCTTTCAAACCAGTTGTGGCTGAACATCGCCTTATACCGGATTGCACCGTCGGAAAAAGGTAATTTTACAAAATCTACCGTCGAGAAGCTGATCCCCGGCATCGGTACAGTATTGTTACTAACCATCATCGAGCCGGCCGAAAGATCATTGTCATTCAACCTGACTGTCTGAGGGAAACGTCCGGCATCAAGCTGCAATCCATATCCCCTGGCCTGCAGGTACAGTTCAGACAGGTAAGGGGAGTTGAAATTACCGGAGATCCGGTATATCACATTGCCTGCCGCCTTCAGCGACACCGGTCCCCTTTCCAAGAATGTTTTGTCGAGCGACATCTCATTTAAAATGTTGGTGCCTGAGGGATCAACCTTCCCGTTTACATTGGAGTGAAACCAGAAAGGCAGGGACCCGTCCAGGCCTGCATAAACAGCGGAACGGATTTCATAATTGAGGCTGTTATCCTGTGCGTTGGCATTATCAATGGTGAGCCCGATCATGAAAAGGAGCATAATCGAAATAAGGAAGGATATGCCGGCGAAGTTTATTTTCGGATGAAATTGTATCTGTCTATTTTCCATATAACGAAAACACGGCGATTTGAGTTACTGTTCAAATACCCCGGCTAACTTTCTAAATTGTCATTTATCATCGGGGATGGATTCTGTCATATTATACACTTCAACATGCAGCAGTAACTATTGTTTCAAGGGAGGAAGGGATACGGGAAACCCTTCCGTCCGGCCGCTGGTTTTGCGGTCGGGCGGGTTTAACAAGGCAGGATTTGTTAATTGTAAATTTTAAATGTTGAATTCTTAATTCTCACAATCCGAATTATTCCGGCGATCTGCGTTATCCGTGCCTGTCCCGATTATTATCGGGCTTCTATTCCGGAGGGGCATCGTTCACAATCGCCTGGTCACCAGACGTTCCTACGGAACGTGTCAATTTGTTGGGTAGCTTTGCTGTTCTACCAACCAGTTCTTCCTAACGGAAGATAAATTCAGGCGGCAAACTATAGCTGTGAAGGTTTCTGTTCACCAACTGCCGCCGCCTACCGCCACTGTTCACAGTCTACTGCTTCACTGCTCATTGACACACTGTTCATTGTTCACTGTTC
>CAZPWQ010000109.1:0-11401 GCA_964590495.1 uncultured Balneolaceae bacterium | reverse complement strand
GAATAAAGCGCAGGATGCTTTTTCCAGTAAAAAAAGAAATAGATCACACCGACTCCCATCATCAGAAATCCCGACAGTACCATAATTTGAAACGCGACATGCGTAATAAGTACGGGCGGCCACTCCTCTTCCGGGAATTGATCAAGACCCGTAACCTCTGCATTGAAATTGCCGTGCGCCAGGAAGCTGAGCATACCCGGAATACGAAAGGCATAATCCACCTCCCGTGTTTCCTCATTCGGAAGACCGAACAAAATAAGATCGGCCGGACTGCTTGTCTCAAAATGTCCCTCCAGGGCCGCCAGTTTCGCCGGTTGACGATCAGCAACATCTTTCGCCAGGTAATCGCCGGTTACCGGCTGAATGATAGCTGCAGTAGCTCCCACGGCCAGTGCAATCCGGAAAGCCTTCCGGTGGAACAGGTTTTTAGCATCTTTAAGCAGTAACAGGGCATGAAGCCCTGCAGCGGCAAATCCCGTAGCAACAAATGCCGCAATGGTCATATGCAGGGCCTGTGAAAACCAGGCATCGTTAAACATAGCCGCCACAGGGTCGATATTGACGGCTTGCCCGTTTATCCAGTCGAAACCCGCCGGACTGTTCATCCAGCCATTTGCTGCGACGACAAAAATGCCGGAGGCGACGCCGGAAATACCGACAACCATCCCCATACCCCAGTGGGTCCATGGACGCAGTTTATCCCATCCATAAAGGAACAAACCCAGTGCAATCGCCTCCACAAAAAAAGCGGTCCCCTCCCACGAAAAAGGCATCCCGAAAATAGGTCCCGCATGTTCCATAAATGTTGGCCAGAGAAGACCCAGTTCAAATGAAAGCACTGTCCCTGATACCGCGCCCGTTGCAAAGAAAATAGCCACCCCTTTCGACCAGGCTTTGGCCAGATCCAGGTAAACCTGGCGGCCGGTACGAATCCACTTGTATTCAGCAATAGCCATCAGGAAAGGCATGGCCATCCCGATGCAGGCAAAGATGATATGGAAGCCGAGTGATACGGCCATTTGCAGACGGGCGGCGAGAAGATCTTCCATCAACCGGTAGAGGTTTATTATCAGGGGTTAAGCGGAACTGTTCTTAAGATAGCAAATATCAATGAACAAATAACAATGATCAATGAACAGTGAACAGCGTGACCAATCCTAAATAGAGTTGAACAGTGAAGCAGTAGCCAGTGGCGGTTGGCGGTATTTTGTCTGATGAGAAACTGGTTTGGAGGGATGCGGGATTTCTGGTTTATTATATTTTGTTTTGAGATTTAATCACATATTTCAAAAACAGACTACTTACTTATGAGCACTGAATCTTTGGATAGACTGAGGGATGCTATCGGTGATTATATCTATGAAAACGGTAAGGAATATGACCGGCTGCTGGTATCCGCTACCTTTCACAACAGGCTTAAAAAAGAGGCGGAGGAACATGACATCCCGCTTGATTTTCCTGGCCTGGAGGTGAAGGATAATGCTGATTATGATTTTAAACTGCTTCCCTAGATGCTGGATGCCTGATACCGGATACCGGATGGCGACGGTGGGAACATTTTCTGCTGTTCCTGATATAACAGATCGTTATTTTTAATAAAATGGGATTATTATGATACGATCGGGAATTCTGATTACAGGCATTATTATACTTTGTGCAGCTCCAATGTCTTTAATCAATGCTCAAAATGTGCCCGGTGAGGGCAGCGTGGGTTTAACGGCCTCTTTTCAGGGTCAGCAGGGGGATATAGAGGTGCCTTACTGGCTGCAGCAAAATCTTGTGATTGCTCCACTTATCGGTATTCAGAGTGTGGAAGATACGTTTACCCGGATTCGCGTGGGCGTAAAACCGAAATTTTATCAAACGACCGGTGACAATTTTGCTTCCTATTTCAGCGGACTGGTGGCTTTCGAGCATTTTGATCCTGAAGTTGGTGACAGTGACGGTATCCTGAATCTCGGTGGCGGGCTCGGCGGAGAATACTATTTCGATTCTCATTTCAGTCTGGGTATTGAGGCATTACTGAATATCAGGCTTAATGAACAGAATAGATTGGGTACGGGGGCGGCTATTACGGGCAGTTACTATTTTTAGAAGTAGCAAGAATCGAGAGGCCAGAGGTAAGACGGGATCAGATAATATTTTGTGACCTGTAAAACGCTGCTTCCATTCTATCCGGCTTCATCTGATGTAATGGCCGGATGAGAAAGTCAATTCATTTCACCTCCAATACTCCCATCATACCCTGATCCTCATGATCCAGGATGTGGCAGTGGAACATCCATTTGCCGGGATAGTCTTCGAAGCGTACAATAAAACGGGCATTCTGAAAACCGGGTATATTCACCGTATCCTCCCATTTCGGTTGAGACACCGGATCTCCATTGCGTTCAATTACCTGGAATTGAAAACCATGCAGGTGGAAAGGGTGATCCATCCCCACAAGATTTTCAATCTCCCATATCTCGGTCGCACCCAACTCTGCGGTTTCGTCAACGCGATTCAAATCCATTGTTTTGCCATTAATTTTTCCATTGTTCATCCGCATCTCCCGGGTAACGGTTACATCACTGGTATCCAACTCTGGAATTGAACGCAGTGTTTCAGGCAGATCTATAGGATCAAGTGGTGATTCTTCGGTGTATTGAAGTGTTAAAAGATCTCGTGATTCGTCCCATCCGGATGGTAGCCACATCGGCATATATCTATCATAGGGTAAGGACTGAAATACCGTTTTACTGCCGGGCTCTTCAGAACCGCGTACCAGGATTTCGGCCCGTTCTCCATTAGCAAGGACAATCTCATCGGTCGATTCGGGATGTTCAAATAATCCTCCGTCACTTCCGATATATTCGAAGGTGTGTCCGTCAAGGGAAAGCCGGTAGATTCGGGCCCCGGAGGCGTTGACAATACGCCAGCGCTGCACTTCACCACTTCGGATGGAAAGCTCCGGCATGATCTCGTCATTGACGAACATTACATCGCCCTCTCTCCCATTCATCTCATCTATTTTGAATTGACGGTCCCCCTCATCAGGAAAATCAATAACACCATCTTCATCAAAGCGGTTGTCGGACAGAATAAGCAGTTTCTCGTTCATTTCCGGAAGCGGATCATCGGGGTCGCGAACGATAATGCCGCCATACAGTCCCATCCCCACCTGCCAGGCGGTGCGGTGATGCGGGTGCGGGTGATACCAGTAGGTACCTGCCGAACCCGGATGTAATTTAAAGGCATAAGTATAGCTCTCCCCGGGCGCTACAGGATGAAAAGGACTGCCATCGGATCTAAAAGGCAGATGCAGGCCATGCCAGTGCACGGTCGTTTCTTCCTCCAGCTCGTTGCGAAAGTGGATAATGACGCTGTCTCCTTCCTCAACTTCCAGCAAAGGGCCGGGAATACGGCCGTTGTAGGCAAATACCGCTGTCTTTTTACCCGGCAGCATTGAGAGCGTATCCCGGGAAGCCGTCAACTCTACCTCCACAATTCCAGGCTCCGATGAGAGGTTCTCAAATGTGGGATGACCTGCGATGGTGTCCGCAACTGCTCTCTCATGACCGGTATCAGAATCCAGATAGTCCTGAACTCCGGCGATGCCAAAAACAAAGGAAAGAATAGTTAATAATATTCCCACAGTAATTGGTGTCAAGTATTTCATCCTGAGTTACAAGGTAATTGGTCGACTACTCTTCTACCAATACTTCCTGCATTACTCCCAAATGCCCGGTGTATTCCGAATAGAAAAGGTAGCGGCCGGGTTCCAGATCAAGGTTAAAATAACCTGTTTCCCCTACAGGAAGCAGATGCATACCACCGACAAAAGTTGTGGGACTCGGAGTTCGCAGACCATTGACATCAAACCAGTTCATCCATCCAGCGACCTCCTCTGCGTTTGTGTCCGGACCCAGGCGGGCTACATGTACGTTATGACCGAATCCTTCTTCCGGATTTTCTTCGACATGAACTGAAACAGTATGTGATCCCGGGGTTAGATTGCCATCAATAACCATCTCAAAGTTGGAAAGATTGATATTGATATCGGCCTGGGGCTGCGTCGTTTCTGATGGCGTATCGTTTACGATAAGCTCCCGCAGCATACCTTCCATAGAGTGCAACTCCCCTTCTTCGGTTTTCATGTAACACTCCAGAACATATGTGCCGGCTTCCAGATCCACGGTCACATCCGAGGACCTTCCAGGAGATATCATCCCGGTTCCCCCTTTAAATTCAACACCCCAGAACCACTCGGGCATTTCTGCTCCCAGTCGTTCCACTACCTGCTCTGTAGTAAGCCCTTCGTCTCTCATGGCATACCAAATCTCGTTAAACGGCTGTATTACATTGCCTGCATATTCATTGTATGTTTTCCCTTCAGGCAGTCTGGTAAGAAAGAGGAAGTGTGATTCATCACCCTTGTTTTGATACCGGATGGTTGTCCAGCCCGACGGTATCTCATCAGGCGCCTGAAAAGCGTAATCTTCCGCTTCTACATTGACGATATTAGCGTCGTCATCCGCGGTATACTGGGCCTGACATGGTGAAATAAACCCTCCCAAAGCGACTAAAAATGCAACGAATACAGATAGATTTCGCATAGTAATACCCTATAATTTATTTAGGTTCTCTTGTTTCGTAATTCTTATACCACAAATATCACTCCATACATAATCATAAACTAGTTAATTGATTTGGAACTTACAAAATGAGAGCATCATAGAATAAATTTCAGATGAGCCTGAATTGAGAGGTACAGAATTTTCCATTACTTCCGAGGAAATTATTAAACCGTACATTACGTATTATAAATCCCCTTAATCGAAATGAATGCTCATTCCAAGGAAAATAGTGAAAGAGTGTTTTGGTCCAAGCGGATGCTCTCTGTATACATCATTCAGCAGGTTATTCACCTGAAGGCGGAAAGCAACACGATCATCCCAGATTTTTTTACTAAATCCTGCATCCCACCGTACTCTGCCCGGCAATGTTGACCGATATGTAACATCGGTCATGCCGTAACTGGTTTTAAGGGTCTCGCCGTCAAGAAGCCCGACGGAATTCCAGTTCGTTATTGAACGGAAGTTGATTGTCGTCCAAATATTAAAGGAGTTCACCGGGTTCCAGTTTAATCGCCCGTGAAAACGTTGTCCGGGTGATCTGTCCCACAGGAATGAAGATCCTGAAAGCAGACGATTCCATGTATAACCGACAGTACCGGTGAACGCACCAGAAGGCTTATAGGAAAGCTCAGCAGGGATCGTCAGTTCTACAGCATTCAAATTAGTATGAAATGAAAAAGTCCCTGTTTCAACGTAGCGATCTTCCCGGCTGACAAGTCTGTGGGCCGGGGCGTATTCATCCAGGTATCGACTGATGCCGACACCGCTTTTGATATCCAGTGCTTCAGTTAATGCCATATTCCATGCAAGGTGTCCCCGCAACAGGCGTATATTCCCCGGAATGCCCGCGCCTGCATTTCCGGAGAGCCTGTCTCCCCCGAACCCTTTATTTCCGATCCAGTACCAGAGACTGTTGTCCTCTTCCGGCAGTCGTTCGGAGTAGGTGAATCCCGCGGTCAAACGATGTCCCTTCACCGGTGTAAATTCCATGTTAGTAAACGATTTGAACACAGGCCGATCCCCCTCTCCTTTTACGGCCATCAGGTCGATGTATGAGGTGAGCCGGGACGAAAGTTCCAGGCGTAGTCTGTTGAACAACTTGAGTAAGTTTACAGACAATGCATCACCATCACTAAATCCATCGTTTACAATATAGTGATCGTAGCCAGCGCCCGTTTCAAGTGATCCGAATTCAAAATCATTACTCACTGAAATCTGTCCGCCCGTTACTGCCCGGTTCCATCGCAACAGGAGGTTTTCTTTATTTTCACGTTCATTAGTTTCATTACGGTTATGGCTGACCCTGTAGCGGATGGATGTATTCTCCCCCGCCTTGATACCGCCGTCCAGCGAGACAAACGACCAGCTGTGACCGGCCGGTATTTCCGTGCCGTACAGTTCTGTGTAAAGAAAATCATCCACATCACTTGCGCCTGCCTGCAAACTGTGGTTCATCGTTTCGCCGGTGTGGCTTCCGCGAACGTAGAACGACTGAAGCTCGATCTTGGGATGCCTGAACGGGTCATCACCATACGCCAGCGGTAGAATCCTGCCGCCCTGGATCGGCTCCGAGACAAAATGCAGCATCCGCTTCATCCCTCCTTCTACTGAAAAACGATCTTTTGCATAAGATACCGAAGCAGAAGCGATCGGCCCGAGACGTTCCACATTCGGTGTCGCCCGTTCGGTGTAGACAAAAGGACCAGGATCTCCCGTCCTGTTGCCGGTCCACAGTTCGGCGTCGGCGCTTATTCCCTCCCTCCTGCTTTTCGTGTATATAAACACTCCGCCCTTTTCCATTGACATACCTCCGGCCAGTTGCGGCTCCGTAACCAAGACCACCGAGTCGATGGCAGATACTGAGACAGGAATCTTGTTGAGGTTTTTCGTACCCCATACATTGAGGTCCAGCGGGATATCATTCAAAAACACAGGCCAGTACATCCCGCCCGGCCCCGCCAATCCGTTCCGGGAATGCAGGAGCGTAAAATCATCTACTGAAGAGACCTCCCACTGTCCGCTCAGTTCAAAAAGATCGTTCATGGTCAGAACCCCCGCATTCCGCATCTCCTGCCGGTCAATCACTATCCGTCCGGGCTGTGCATACAGCTCAACAGCGATAAACATAAGTATCATAAAGAAAAATAACCTTTTCATCGCAGCACTCTCGCTGCCCCCTTCGGCAGCTGCAGTGTCTTCACGAAGCCCAGCCCGACGTAGGTCAGTTTCAACTTGGTACTAGTAAACAGGACACTCCGGTTAAGTTCCATCCGTACGGCCCAGGATGGGGAAAGGTCATACGTGATATCAGCTAGCAACCCCACGCCCACTTCGCTTTCGGGACTGGTGCTTCCGTAGAAATTCCGTGCTCTGTTCTGCACCTCTTCGCCGGCGTTTTTGAAAAAGAACACCGAACCCAGCAGTGAGAACCCGCCCCCGGCCTGCAACCGGGGCGACAGCTTCAGGCGGTTTATCCAGCCGAGAGAAATTTGCAGCTGATCGATATCCGGCAATCCTGCAATTTGTGGTTTAAAGTAATCGTAACGGGCATTGAGTTTTGTCATTCCCACATAAAACGGCAGTTCGGCCCCTCCGCTTATCCCGGTGGCAGGGTTCCAGCTCTCATGGAAAAGGTTGTCATTGATATTAGACCGGACGGAGAGGTAGAGATCCAGTTCCCCGAAAAGATCGCCATGTACCTGTGCATACAATCCCGGTGCCGGTGCAGAAATAAACGCGATAAGAAGCAGCGCTCCCGGTAAAAAAATTCTGGTCATGTAAGGCTTTGTTGATGATTACCTGCATTTCTCACAAAATATCTTATGGAAATGCTAATTATCTGTAACTAATAAGTTACAGGAATTTAGGCTATTATGTTAAATAACAGTCTGTCATACGCTGCGAAATTAGTCTGCCTGCTGCGTTGAAGTGTAAATGGCTTGATCAACGTACCCTCAGTACGTTTCACTGCACCATTTACCCTTCGCCTTGCACCCAACCAAATTTCTTGGTGAGAAATGCAGGTTAGAGACCCCTGAAATTTTCTTTATTAGTATAATGAATTGAGAGTAATAGTAGAGGGTAGAAGATAGAAAGTTTGAATGCTGCTTAATTAAAGAGTAAACCTTTTTTCGATACCGCCGGGAGTTTAACTACTGAGGAACTTAGGCACTCAGGTGACGTAGTTTTGTGCTTTTAGTGTTTTAGTGGTAGTACCGTTTAATAATCACTATCATTAACGGTAAAGTGGATCAAATTTACGCATGGATCATAAGGATAGATACTCGTGTTATGGTTACGTTTTGTAGTACTAATTATTCAAAATAGGAACGAAAATGAACGTATCTGAACAGTTATTAAATATCTTAACTAATGAGGGTGTGAAACATATTTTCGGTGTAGCCGGCGATGCTCTTAACCCGCTGGTTTCGGCCATGTCTGACCAAACCGATGTAAAATGGATTAAAATGAAGCATGAAGGAAATGCTTCGTTTGCTGCTTTCGCGCAGGGTGAATTGAATGGAAACATCGGTGTATGCGCCAGTACGGTTGGGCCAGGAGCTTTGCACCTGGTAAATGGATTATATAATGCCCGAAAAGAACGTTCTCCTGTTTTAGCCATAACCGGTCAGGTACCCACCGAACACATTGGTACCAATTATCATCAGGAGGTGGATTTGGTCAAAGTATTTGATGATATCTGCGAATACCAGGCGGTTATTCGCTCACCGGAAGAAGCGCCCCGGGTAATATTACGTGCACTTCGTATCGCTATCAATAATAACTGTGTTTGCCGAATTGAACTACCCGCTGACATAGCTGCAATGCCGGCAGAAAACACAGATTTTGTGCATCGTATATTTCGTTCTCAATCTTCTGTACTTCCGGATCAACAAAACCTGGAAAAAGCTGTGGAATTGATCGATCAAGCGGATAAAGTAGGAATTTTAGCAGGTGCAGGATGCCGGTCATCAAGAGAAGAAGTACTGAATTTTTCGAAAAAAGTAAATGCGCCCATTACACATACAGTTCGTGCTTCCGATATTTTTGACCACAGCAGCGAAAATGTAGTAGGACTTACCGGGCTAATCGGTAATCCATCAGGCTATGAAGCAGTGATGGAATGTGATTTACTGATTATGTTAGGCACTGATTTCCCCTACACAAATTACCTCCCCGAAGACACCAAAACCATCCAGGTCGATATCCGGCCGGAGAATATAGGTAACCGAACCCCAGTTACCCTTGGTTTACACGCCGGTATCAAGGAATTTGTGGATTATGTGATTAAAAAGTGCGAGATCAAGAAAGATCCGACCTGGGTAAAAAAACTAAATGATGATTTTAAAGAGTGGCTGGATCACAACTGCAAAATTTCAGATGCCGGGAAAGACTTCAAAGTGATGCACCCGCAGGTTGTGGCACGTGAAATCAGTGACATTGCAGCGGATGATGCCATCTTTGTTATTGACACCGGTACGGCTGCCATCTGGTCGAGTAACTTTATGAATTTTCATTCCCAAAGAAGAATTATCGGGTCATTCAATCACGGCTCTATGGCTGTGGGACTACCGGCTGCTATCGGAGCTCAATTGCAATTTCCGGAACGCGAGGTATGGGCTTTGGTCGGAGACGGTGCATTCAATATGTCCCTGCATGACTTTTCGACAGCTGTCGAATACCAACTGCCTATCAAAATTGTTGTTCTTAATAATTCCGAACTCGGATTTGTAAAAATTGAGATGGAAGAAGCCGGACTGGCACCCAACTATGATGCCCTGCAAATTGATAATTTTGACTTTGCAGAATATGCCAAATTAGTAGGAGGCGATGGTATAAATGTAACAAAAAATGACGGTATCAAACCGGCTATCGAGCAGGCTCAAAATTCCAAAAAACCTTTTATCCTAAATGCCCATGTTACGGGGGGAGAACTCTCCTTACCTCCTCATATAAGTTTTCATCAGGCCAAGAATTTTGGAGTATCAAAAATAAAAGAGCTTCTCAAAGCTGCTAAAGGCGATAAATCTCAGTGGAAAAATATCAAAAGTGAGATCAAAGCCTATCTTGACAAAGAGTCCTAACCATCTAAAGTACAAGTAGAAGGTAGGGATAGACATAGACCGTCAAAAGTATGTGTGCTGGATTTTGTCAGTAGCTTCACCGTGCCATCCTGTCCGCCGGCTAGTGGATCAGGATCTGTAGCTGGATATTTTAATGATAGCCTTTATCAAAGTCTTTCCTTGTTCCTTTTTGTGTGGACAAAAAGGAACCCAAAAAACCACCGGCTGGTGAATCCTTGTTGGCGGCTTCGGTCGGTACGCGGGATAATTTCAAAGGTCCTTCACACCCATTAACTGCTTCTGATATCTCACCGGTGTGAAATTATCCACCTCGCGCACCAACCTGTGCCTGTCCCCTCCAACGATTCAAAGGCCGGGGAATTTTTGCCCCCACTGCGCTCTTTTTAAATAACTTTAAAAACAAAACGGATCGTCAGGCTGAGCGCAGTCGCGGCCTTTGTTTTTGAAGGCAGCGACGAAGTCGAAGCCTTGACTTACTAAAGATTGTCTGCGGGACTTTTGATTCCTTTTCCGCCTTTCTTCAGGACATGCGTGTATATCATTGTCGTTTTTAGGTGCTTATGACCCAATAATTCCTGGACGGTTCGGATATCGTAGCCCTCCTGCAGCAGGTGTGTGGCAAAACTGTGCCGGAACGTATGGCTTGAAACCTTTTTCTGAATATTCGTTTTCTGTACAGCTTTTTTAATAGCCTTGTGTATGGTTGAACCGGAGATATGATACCGCTGGATCTTTCCTGACCGCGGATCCTTTCTCCTTTTCGAAGAAGGGAACAAATACTGCCAGGCGAACCTTTTCTGCTGTCCGGGATATTTACGCTCCAGTGCATTTGGAAGGATAACTTCGCCCCAACCACGTGCTAAATCCTTTTTATGGAGATTATTAACTTTTTTAAGATGCTTTCGGAGATCATCTTCCAGTATTTCCGGCATTATTGATACCCGATCTTTTAAACCTTTGCTATTTCTGATCCATATCTGCTTGTAAGCAAAGTCAAGATCCTGAACCCGAAGTCTCAGGCATTCCGAGAGGCGAAGTCCCGCACCATATAACAGACTAACCACCATTTTTTTCGTACCCTTCAAAAGAACCAGAATTTGTTTTACCTCTTCTTTTGCAAGAACGACCGGGATATGTTTTGATTCTTTTGCCCTTTTCAGATCATTCAATTTATTCAAAGGACGATCTATGATATTATTATAAAGAAACACAATTGCACAGAGTGCCTGATTTTGCGTTGATGCAGCTACATTGCGGTCCACCGCCAGCCAGTTAAGAAAATCTACGATATCATCTTCATTGAGCTGCTTTGGATGTCTTAGTTTGTGGAATTTAACCAGCCGGACAATCCACCGGGTATAAGCCTGTTCCGTTTTATAGCTGTAGTTTCTTCTTCTTATTTCAGTTCGTACCTGATCCAACAGCTTTTGCTCTGCCATCTTCTCATCATTTCATTAACCTTTATAAGTAAGACCGATTAACAGAGAAAACCTTACAGATAAATTTTTATCCGGAGACATTATTTGTAATTGTTTATTAGAGACATACAGATAATATCCACAAATAATAACTCAGAGAGGCTTATAATGGGATTTATTGCATATTTTATCCGGAATGCGTTAGTTTGGTCTTACAAATAAGTATATGTTAGTTTGCCCGCCGGCCTTCCCGTCTTGTCGGCAGGGTTTTGCCACCGTTTTT
>CAZPWQ010000108.1:0-11534 GCA_964590495.1 uncultured Balneolaceae bacterium | reverse complement strand
AATTTCCGGCAGATACTTGAAGAAACCGGTATGAGTTATGATCTGGAAGTTGAAATGATCCGGCTGGCTCACGAACTGGATATGCTGACTTGTCCCTATGTTTTTGACGTGGAACAAACGGTAAAAATGACTGAGGCGGGAGCTGATGTTTTGGTGACGCATATGAATACGACTGTTAAGGGATCTATCGGGGTGAGCCCGGATGTTGCACCGTCGCTGGAGGAGGCGGCCGAGCGGATCCAGGAAATGCACGATGTGGCAAAGGATATCCGGGATGATGTCATTGTACTTTGCCATGGCGGACCGATAGCGGAACCGGAAGATGCACAGTATATATTTGAACATACGGAAGGTGTTGCCGGATTTTTCGGTGCCTCTAGTATTGAGCGTCTTGCCGCCGAAAAAGCAATTGAAGAACAAGCCAGATCCTTTAAGGAATTAAAACTTTAATCTCAAAATGCTATTGGTTTTATTCTTTGACAAAGATGGTCAACAACCCCCTTTAATTCCCCCTTTGCTACCGTGTCCGACTGCCGGCGGAAGGGGGATTATTGAGGGTGAATTTAGAATTGTAAACCTATTTAGAATTGAGGCAGAAAATTATTATTTGATTCTCTAAAGTAGGAAGAAAGGTAAATCGTGATTTATCACGGTTAACATGCAGGGAAAATTGCCCCTTAAAAAAGGGGGTGCGGCTTCAGCCGCGGGGGTTGTTTCCATGAACATAACTTAATCGCTAATTTAGCAACAATTTTAATAATCAAGATATTGAGTCAAAATTTATTTTAGTTATATGGGTTATGGATGGTCCAACAACCCCCTTTAGTTCCCCCTTTGTTAAGGGGGATTTCCGTGGGTGAATATTACGAACCCAGCAGAAATAAAATGCTAGCTTTAGCATTCTTCCTTAGAAGCAGGAAGAAAGCGAATAATGATTTATCCGGATTATTATTCAGGATAAAATCCCCCTTAAAAAAGGGGGTGCGGCTTCAGCCGCGGGGGTTGTTTCTATGATTCATGCATTGTAGTTGCATAACCATATAACAATGAAGATTTACTATAATCCAAAACTAAAACAACTGGCACGTAATCTGAGAAACAACAGCACACTTTCGGAAGTACTGCTGTGGGATATGCTCAAGAAACGACAAATGCTCGGATATCAGTTTATGCGGCAAAAACCAATAGGTAACTTTATCGTTGATTTCTACTGCAGTAATCTGAAGTTAATTATAGAAATAGATGGAGAAACCCATGATTACAAATTAACCGAAGATGTCGAGCGGCAACAATGGCTGGAACAGTATGGGCTGACTGTTTTACGATTTGATGATCTGGAAATAAAAAAAGATATGGAAACTGTCCTTCGTAGTATTGAAGGATGGATAAAGAAATATGAAGATGAAAAGGAAAAATAAGTATTTTGCCTTGATCGATGTATTGAACCAAAGTTATAAATGGTCCAACAACCCCCTTTAATTCCCCCTTTGCTACCGTGTCCGACTGCCGGCGGAAGGGGGATTATTGAGGGTGAATTTAGAATTGTAAACCTATTTAGAATTGAGGCAGAAAATTATTATTTGATTCTCTAAAGTAGGAAGAAAGGTAAATCGTGATTTATCACGGTTAACATGCAGGGAAAATTCCCCCTTAAAAAAGGGGGTGCGGCTTTAGCCGTGGGGGTTGTTTCTGTGAGTAAGGCAAGATAGTCAGAATTATTTTCAAAAATTTATCAATGTATCTATTTAACTAACTGAACGCATTCTTACAATTATTTAATTATCTAAACATGTGGATAAAAAGTAACTCAAAATATGTAACTGGAATAAGTATCTTTCTGACGGCGTTATTCATGCTGTCGGCATACAACTCAGAGCAAGGTGATAAAGAGGAAAAGAATAAACGTCTTAAAGTTCTGTTCCTGGGTGATGATCGGGGACATAATCCTTCAGAGCGTCTTAGAGATGTCACAAGGCCGATGCTGGACCGTGGGATCGAGCTCTTCTATACCAGTGATATAAACGACCTGAACCTGGAAAACCTGCGGAAATACGACGTATTGCTATTGTACGCAAATTATCATGAACCCGATTATCCGGAGTTGCCAAAGGAAAAAGAGGAAGCTTTACTTACCTATGTTGACGAAGGCGGTGGATTTGTTCCTGTACATTCGGCTTCCGGAAACTTCAGGAATTCGGAGAAATTCATTGAATTACTTGGCGGTGCGTTCGAGAGCCATGGAACGGGTGAATTCAAAACCCGTATTGCCGAACCGGATCATGAAATTATGAAAGGATTTGAAGGCTTTGAAAGCTGGGATGAGACTTATGTCCACCAAAAGCATAATGAAGAGAATCGTACCGTTCTAAGCTATCGGGATGATGAACCATGGACCTGGATACGAACCCAGGGAGACGGGCGCGTATTTTATACGGCCTGGGGGCATGACGAGCGGACATGGCAGAATCCGGGATTTCATGAACTTCTTGAGCGTGGTATCCGCTGGGCTGCCGGTCAGGACGTGCAGGCTGAGCTGGCTTCCCGCACTATTGAGAATCCATTTAAATATGATGTATTGGATGTTCCCTTCCCGCCGCCCCATGAAGTACGCATGGAATATGAAGAAGAAGTGGGACCGATGGACAGGGATTCCAATTATCCCATGTATTACAAGAAACAGAAGGCGTTATCACCCGAAACAGCTATTGACCGGATGATCGTACCACCGGGTTTTCGTGTGGAATTGTTCGCCTCCGAACCGGATATTGTAAATCCTATCTCAATGAACTGGGATGAACAGGGACGTCTGTGGGTCATCGAATCCATCGAATACCCCTATCCCCGCGAATTTTGGCCGGATAACGGTGGGAAAGATCGCATTATGATTCTTGAAGATACGAATGGTGATGGTAAAGCTGACAAGTTCACGGAATTTGCTGACAGCCTGAATATTCCCACCAGTCTGACATTTTCCAATGGCGGAGTGATCGTTCACCAGGCTCCTCAAACCTTGTTTTTGAAAGATACGGACGGCGATGATAAAGCAGATGTTCGCGAAGTTCTGTTCGAAGGCTGGAGCCAGTTTGATACGCATGCCGGTCCGAATAATCTGCACTATGGACTGGATAACTGGATCTGGGGTGTACTTGGATATTCAGGATTTGAAGGAACGGTAGGAGAAGAGAAGCATGAATTCCGCATGGGAGTTTACCGCTTTAAAGAAGACGGTTCAAAGCTGGACTTCCTTCGCCGGACTAATAACAACACCTGGGGATTTGGCTTCAATGAACAGGGCAGGGCATTTATTTCAACTGCCAATGGAAATCCCAGTACATACCTTCCATTTCCCCAAAGTCTTTATAATAATTTGTCTGATTTGGACGATTCGGTTACCGAAAGCCTTACCAATACCGCCCGGGTCATCACGTTGACCAACTTATTTCGCCAGGTAGACTGGGTAGGGGCTTATACATCCGGGGCGGGCCATGAATTCTATACCGCCCGGACCTACCCGAAGGAATATTGGAACCAGAGAGCGTTTGTTATGGATCCGACCGTGCAGCTGGTTGGAGAGATGATTCTCACTGAGAATGGTTCAAGCTATAAAGCTGAAAATCCACGAAACCTGATTGCCAGTGATGACGAATGGTTTTCTCCCGTAGTAGCAGATGTTGGTCCGGATGGACATGTATGGATATCCGACTGGTATAACTATATCAATCAGCACAATGCAGAGAGCGACAGACAGGAGCCTACGCCCGGCAATGCCTACGCGAACCCGTTGCGCGACCGTGAACACGGAAGGATCTATCGTATAGTATATGAGGATAATGAATCCAATGAGAATTTCACTCTGAAAGGGGCGGATGCACAGAAACTGGTCAATACCCTGAAACACGACAATATGTTTTGGCGAATGCGTGCCCAGCGCCTGCTGGTGGAACGTGGCGAAATGGATGTAACACCGGAACTCATTGCGCTTGTGAAGGATCGCAGTATCGATGAGATCGGATTGAATACAGCGGCAATTCACGCACTCTGGACGCTACACGGGCTGGGAGAACTGAACGGGGGGAATGATGAGGCTCTTTCTGCCGCTGTTGATGCTTTGGATCATCCCTCATCCGGTGTAAGGCTTAATGCAGTACAGGTACTCCCGGAGAAAGCTTCTTCGGTAGACGCTATCCTGGAGATTGACCTTCTGGATGATCCGGTTCTTACAGTACGTTTAGAGGCCCTGGTGTCGCTTGCCGGCATGCCGGCAAGTGATAAGGCCGGAGAAGCAATTTTTGAAATGCTCGGTGATTCTTCGAATATGGAAGACCGCTGGATACGAGAAGCTGCTGCTCTGAGTACTGCCGTACACAGCCGCGGCTTTCTAAATGCTGCAGATAACGCAGGCATACTCGAAGATGCTAAAAATTTCCAGGGTGAGGAAGATTCAGATCCGGAAGAAACCCTCGAAGGAATTGTCAGTATGGTTTATAATGAAAATCCCGATGTCCTTCAAGAAAACGATTCATCCGGCGAGGCCGACACTGCATCTTCGGGTGTCGACGTCGAACTGGAACTTGGCGTCACTCCCAATATACTTGAATTCGACAAAGAAGAGCTGCGGGTAAAGGCAGGCCAGACAGTACGTGTGGTATTTGATAATACCGGTAATATGGAACACAACGTTCTGTTTGTTACGCCCGGATCAATTGAACGGATAGGTGGTTTGGCGGATAAGATGACAGCCTCTTCAGAAGGCAGAACGAAGGATTATACCCCCGAGTCTGAGGATGTGCTGGCAAATACACCTATACTCCAGCCCGGTGAGTCCTATGAGCTGACGTTTACGGTGCCATCAGAGCCCGGCAAGTACGGTTTCGTCTGTACTATTCCTGGTCATTGGCGAAGTATGCAGGGGACGCTCATTGTTGAATAATAAAGAAGTTAATATTAGAATATGGTTTGTTCTCTTTAAAACCGTAACCGTAAGGCTAATAAAGGAATATATAACTTTACCTATATGTTTTATAGATTAATAACAGCATCTGTTTTATTAATAATGATGAGCGGATGCAGTGCAGATTCACAAGATAATAATAGCAGTGACCCGGAATGCCTGTTTAGCAATCCCATTTCGGGGGGACAGGATCCGTGGGTTATCAGGGAAGACAGCACCTACTATTTTATTGAATCGAAAGGCGGGGGGGTGTATGTCTCACACAGCAAAAATATAACCAGTATGAAATCCAATCAAAAGCAGGTATGGACTTTACCTGACACTGGTTGGAACCAGCAACATTTATGGGCTCCGGAACTGTTCAACCTGGATGGCAAGTGGTATATCTATTATGCAGCCGGTAAATCAGGACCTCCATTCATCCATCAGCGAAGTGGCGTACTTGAATCGGTTACGGATGATCCGCAGGGTGAATATATTGATAAAGGATTACTTTATACCGGTGATGAGATTGAAACCGGTGAAAACAATAAATGGTCGATTGATCTGACTGTCTTTGAAAATGACGATCAATTATATGCTGTCTGGTCGGGATGGGAGGATAATGAAGACACAGACAAGACACCGCAGCATCTGTATATAGCCGAAATGGAGAATCCCTGGACGATAGGCAGCAACCGGGTGAAGATATCCTCACCGGAAGAAAACTGGGAAACAGGCACCGAACTGGCTATAAACGAAGGGCCGCAGGTTTTAAAAAATGACGGGCAGATCTTTATCATTTATTCAGCCAGTGAATCGTGGCTGCCGGCATACAATCTCGGGCAGCTGCGTTTAAAAGAAAATTCAGACCCCATGGATCCTGAAAACTGGATAAAAGAGGGGCCGGTGTTTACGGGAACGGAAAATGTTCATGGTGTCGGGCATGCCAGCTTTACGACATCGCCCGACGACAGTGAAAACTGGATTGTTTATCACACGAAAGTCAGTCCCGATCCGGGTTGGGAGCGTGTAATTCACCTGCAGTCTTTTTACTGGAATGAAGATGGCTCACCGGATTTTGGTACTCCGGTTCCGGCTGGAAAGATGATTGACAAGCCTTCGGGAGAATGTGAGTGATGAGAATTATTAATAATAGTGGAAAAAATATGGAAAAGATTACAGGACTGATAGTTGTTGTTATGGTTATTACTGCAGCGTGTAACCAACGCGGTCAACCGGATGATACGCCGTCAGAAATTGAAGGGTACACATTGGTATGGAATGATGAATTTAATGATGGCAGTAAACCGGACACCTCTGATTGGTCATATGAAAACGGGTTTGTCAGAAACCGGGAACTGCAGTGGTATCAATCTGACAATGCAAGTATAGAAGACGGATTGTTGGTTATCGAGGGAAGAACAGAGAAAATTGAAAATGATAACTATGATACAACTGGCAGCGACTGGAGAAAAAACCGCCCTTATGCCGATTATACCTCATCCAGTATTAATACCAGGGGCAAGCAGTCATTCCAATACGGCCTTTTCGAAGTGCGTGCCCGGATTGATACCTCAGAAGGAATGTGGCCGGCGATCTGGACGCTAGGTACGAGCAGGAAAAGAGGATGGCCGGCTAATGGTGAAATTGATATTATGGAATTTTACCGCATTGATGGAGAACCGTCAATTTTAGCCAACGCAGCCTGGGTGGACGAAAACGGAGGATCAATTTGGGATGATGAGAAAATTCCATTTAACCATTTCCTTGACAAAGACCCGGAATGGCCGGAGAAATTTCATATATGGAAGATGGACTGGACGAAAGACTATATAAAATTGTACCTGGATGACGAACTTATAAATGAAATAGATCTGGATGAGACAATTAATCCGGATGGTTTTAACCCGTTTCATCAGCCGCATTATATCTTGCTTAATTTAGCCATAGGTTCAAACGGAGGAGAACCGGCCGGTACTGAATTCCCAAAAAAATATGAAGTGGATTATGTCCGGGTCTATCAGAAAAATGAGTAAATCCGACCCCTAAATCCCTTTAAGGGATTTAGGGATATCTCATTCGGCATGAGCAGACGCTCATGTCAAGAATTCTTTTTCTATAATTACCTGTACTTTTTTTCAAGTGATTTTCAAATATAGAATAACCGATGCCAAATAACTTTTTCATAAAGAAACTTCTTCCCGCTGTAACACTGACGGATACTGATTCAGCTCTTGCCGTGGCTGAAGCATTGCTGGAGGGCGGACTGAATGTAATGGAGATCACCTTTCGCACCTCCGCGACTGCTGATGCAGTCAGTGCGATTGCTAAAGAATTTCCCGAAATGGAAATCGGAGCAGGAACAATACTTACCACCGGTCAGATTTCTGCGGCAAAAGATGCCGGAGCACAGTTCGGACTTGCCCCGGGATTAAATGAAAATGTAGTGAGTGAAGCTAAAAAAAAGGATTTTCCTTTTATCCCGGGCGTTATGACGCCTTCTGAAATTGAAAGAGCGATAGAATTCGGTTATAAAATGCTGAAACTGTTTCCGGCTTCAGATCTCGGAGGAGCAGACTTCATCCACAGCCTGGAAGGTCCTTATAAACATACCGGTGTAAAATTTCTGGCAATGGGAGGGATCAATCCCTCGAATCTGAAGCAGTATCTTCAGTGCGACAGTGTAACAGCGGCCGGAGGCTCCTGGATGACACCCGGAGAGGCCATTGCGATGGGTAAGTTTGAAAAAATCACTGAATTGGTCCGTGACTCTCTCAAAATTGTCGGGGATACTCCTTAGGTAATTTTAAATGTTGAATTAACTTCGAGGCAGTTCTTACATTTAACATTCAGAACTTAAAATTTATAATTGTCATACCACGACATAATACAGCAACAGGGCCATAAGAAAACCGACTATCGAAATAATCGTTTCCATAACCGTCCATGACTGAAGGGTCTGTTTTTCGGTTAGCCCAAGATATTTATTGACCAGCCAGAAACCGCTGTCGTTGACGTGAGACAGGATAGTGGATCCAGCGGCAATGGCAATAACCAGCAGTGCCTTTTCAGGCGCCGAGAGCCCGAATTCGCTGACCATCGGTGCAACCATTCCGGCGGAGGTTATCATGGCTACCGTGGCCGAACCCTGTGTTACCCGTATGATGACGGCAAGAAGATACGCCAATACTATAGGTGCTACCTGGTAGGCCAGCATGGTTTCCGCCAGAGCTTCACCTACACCGCTGTCAATCAGGATCTCTTTAAAAACGCCTCCGGCACCGGTTACGAGGATAATAAGTCCTGCCGGTGCAAGTGCTTTATCTGAAAACTGAAGCACTTCTTTTCCCGAAAACCCTTTGTTGTAACCCAGGAAGTATGCCGCGATTAATGTAGCTATGGTCAATGCACTGAAGGGGTGTCCGACAAATTGTATCAGATCGATCCAGAAAGATTCGGCCGCCACTATATTTTTATCCTGGAGAACATCAAAAATTGTGGCATTTACAATCAGGAAGAGAGGAAACATTATAACCAGAATAATGACGAAAAAATCCCACTTCTGCTCCGGAGAGGGCGGCTCACTCTGGCTTACTTCACTGAAATCGGGAGGAGCCACATCAATTTTACTCCCGATATATTTGCCGAAAAAAGGTCCGGCCAGCGCGGCGGCGGGAATACCTGCTATAAAACCGAAGATGATCACCCATCCCAGCGAAACTTCCATAATTTCAGCGACGGCTGTCGGACCCGGTGTCGGCGGGATAAAAGCATGTGTTACCGCAAGTCCGGCCAGCAGGGGAATAGCATAATAAAGAGTAGATTTTTTTGATTTACGTGCCAGAGCATAAACAATAGGAACCAAAATAATAAAACCGACATCCAGGAATACAGGGATGGCGATGATAAAACCAGTGAGGGTCAGACCCCAGGATGTTCGTTCGGTACCGAAGGTGCTTACTATATTCCGGGCCAGCGCCTCGGCGCCGCCTGATACCTCCAGCAGTTTTCCGATAATTGAACCCAGTCCGACGATAATAGCTATAAATCCAAGAATACCTCCCATCCCTTCCTGGATGCTGGTCAGCACTTCATCGAATGACATTCCGGCCGCGAGACCTACAAAAGCACTTACCATCAAGAGTGATATGAAAGCGTGAATCTTGAACCTCATCACGAGGCCAAGAAGAATAACAATGGATACAATGGTAACTAACAGCAGGTATATAGACTGATCAAACATACAGGTTATTTCTGATTTCGGATTTTGTTCAGGATCTTTCGATGTCCCCACACTGTGATATCAATTGAGGAATCCGTCTCAAAATAATTTAATTTCATATAATCGCAAGCAGTAGAGTAATAATCCTGCAGTTGCTTTGTCCCGGCAATTATAATTTGTTCAGGATCAGCCTTGCTGAGATCAGAAAGCTCAGAGCCAATCAGCAGGCCACTCAAATATTCGAAATTGCTTTCAGGGTCGGATTCGCGCAGGATATCAGAAGCACGAATTTTGAAAAAGGCGTTGAGAAAGTTTAACTCCTGAGAGGCATCAATACCCCTGTGAAATGCATCTTTATTTCCAAAACCGGGGGATTTATTAACGGAATTCGCCAGAATACTTTCGAAAATAAGTAATTCAAAAAGTTCTCCGGTCAGATAGGTTTTAAAATCATTAATAGTCTTGTTTTTGATATAAATATGTTTGCTGTGGGTACCCGGAAGGATATAGGTCCCGTTCTTAACTTCATATTTATCAGCCAGTCCAATCAGCTGGGTTTCTTCACCACGCATAATATCATCATGCTTTTTTAAACCTGATATCAGATACAGATTATGAGGAAAATGATCTGATGCTTTGATCTTTTCAATGTACAGGTCCGGATCGCTCAACAAGACCGGCAGGGTTGCATAGGGCAGTTCTTTTATACCTATACTTGACGAAGCCATACCTGATATGACTATGGGGAAGCCTACGGTTTCTTTTGAGGATCTCATTTCCAGGTGAGAGATCTTCTTACGAAGAGAAGAGAGAAAAAAGTCGGACCGGTTCAGCTTTCCGTTATATTTAGTCCACCGGTCATTTATTTTTTTTATTCCTTCCTGATCTTCAATCCCTGCAATTGTTTTTCCGGATTCGAAATCCACTATTTTTAACCTGAAACAGGTAGTACCCCAGTCGCAACTCAGAAAGAATTGGTCGGTAAGTTTATCAGCTATCGACATGTATTTAATAATAAAATTCACATTTCTTCGGCCATTCCATAAAGTAACCGCAGCAGTTTACCAATTGAAATAATTATACATTTCTAACTATAAAAACTATTATTTACCCCTAACTTTGAAAATGGTGTAAAAAAAAGAAAATCAGAAAATTGAATCTTGGATTTATTCAGAAGTATTATATATTAGTAATGTTAACGATAACATATGCTAATGTTTAGGGGTTAACCATTCTTGATCCGGAAAATTAAAAATACCTTCTGGATTTTTACGATCATCTGCAAACAACAAATAACCTTTATCAGCACATATTTTTTTTAATCTATGGAGTTTTCCCCAATTGATACAGTTGTATTCTGTACCTATGCTTTAGTGATTGTTGCGCTTGGCTTATGGGTTTCGCGGGATAAAGAAGGTCATCAAAAAAATGCAACGGATTATTTTCTGGCCGGTAAATCTCTTCCATGGTGGGCAATTGGTGCATCACTGATTGCAGCAAATATTTCTGCAGAACAAATTATAGGGATGTCGGGCTCCGGTTTTGCGGTGGGGCTTGCTATTGCTACTTATGAGTGGATGGCGGCTGTTACCCTGATTGTTGTCGGTAAATACTTTCTGCCTATCTTCATTGAAAAGAAAATTTTTACAATTCCGGAATTTGTTGAAAAACGGTTTAACACAACACTAAAAACCATTTTAGCGGTTTTCTGGATTGCGTTGTTTGTTTTTGTAAACCTTACTACGGTGCTCTATTTGGGAGCATTAGCTCTTGATACTATTATGGGCACAGGTGATGGCAGCCTGATGATATACGCGCTTCTTGGCTTATCCGCTATTGCCGCCGCTTATTCGCTGTACGGCGGCCTTTCTGCTGTCGCATGGACCGACGTATTGCAGGTTGGGCTACTGGTCCTTGGCGGTTTTGTAGTCACAATTGCCGGTCTTTATAATGTTACTCCTGAGGGTGGCATTATAAATGGTCTGGCTCATATTTATGATGTAGCCGGAGAAAAGTTTACCATGATCCTGGATCGATCAAATCCTGAATATGACAATCTGCCGGGCATTGGAGTCTTAATTGGTGGAATGTGGGTAGCTAATCTTTATTACTGGGGTTTTAATCAGTATATCATTCAGCGGACCCTGGCCGCAAAATCTCTCAAAGAATCACAAAAGGGTATCATCTTTGCCGGTTTCTTAAAATTAATTATTCCGGTGATCGTCGTTATTCCCGGTATTATTGTGTACGTGCTGTATAACCAGCCCGAAGGTACTGCTCAAATTGCCGGTGTTGCTGATGTCTTTACCAGGCAGGATGGAAGCATTCAATACGATAATGCCTATCCGTGGCTTATGAAGGTATTTCTTACTCCCGGAT
>CAZPWQ010000107.1:3354-11599 GCA_964590495.1 uncultured Balneolaceae bacterium | reverse complement strand
TCATACGTTCTAGTAACGGCAAATCTGCGTAATAAAGCAAATAAAATATTTAAAGGAGCCAAGTTCCAGCATATCTTGTTATAATCCTCTCAATCGTTGCTGAAAATACTGTTACACAAAGCTACACAAAGAAACACAGAGGGACACAAAGAAACCGCACTGGATTATTCACTTTTTGTGGCAAACGCCAAATTTGCCATCCGGTCCCCGGGACCGGCATCTGGTATCTGGCATCCAGCATCCAGCCTACCATCCGCCGCTGGCTCCGCCCCCGCCTGAGCCGAACCCGCCGCCTCCGCTGAAGCCTCCGAACCCGCCGGAATTTCCCCCGCCACCGCCGCCGAATCCACCGCCGCCCATCCAGATATAACCGCCGGAACCCAATGTTCTTTGCCTTCTTTTCCGGCCATTATTTCTGCCGCCTCCCCGTGAAGAGGCATACACCACAAAAATGATGAACAGGATAAAGACAATGAAAGAGGAAATGTCATCCTGACCGGAACTTGAGTTTTCTGCGGTCAATTGTCCCGTATACTCGCCGCTTGCCAGCTGTATGACAGCGGAACTGGCAACATCCAGACCCGTGTAAAACTGTCCCTGCTTAAAACGGGGAGTAAGAATTTCCCGGATAATTCGTCCCGCCATTACATCCGGTACGGCCCCTTCAAGTCCGTATCCAACTTCAATCCTCATTTGCCGTTCGTCTTTGGCTATCAGGATCAGAATTCCATTATCTTTATCACCTTCCCATAGATTCCAGTTATTGAATAGTCTGGTTCCGATTTCTTCAACAGGGTATCCCTGCAGGTTATTCAGTGTGGCGATAGCGATCACTGTTGTGGTTGTATCGCGATAATTGCGCAGTTTGGTTTCCAGGCGTTGTTCTTCCGTCTGTGTCAGCATATCGGCAAAATCGTTGACATGTCCGGTGGGATTTTCGGGCAGATCCTGGGCCGAAATGGCAAGTGGAAGAATCAGGAAAAGGCAAATTGCCAGGTATTTTAGCACAGCTGGCGCCCGAGACTTGGTTCTGCTCCCTATATTTCCTGTTTTCTCCGGTTTTAGCATGTTACTCTCCGCTGTTGTCATTATAACTGATGTCATTGCTTAGTTCATTAACATCCCCGCGTTTAAACGGAAACATCTCAATGAGTTTATCTCCGGCTTTCTTAACAGCACCGGTTATACCGGTTTCGTACTCTTCTTTTCTGAAATGCTCCAACAGTATCTGCAAAACATCATTCCAGAAATGATCTTCTACTTGCCTGTGAACACCCTTGCCGGCATAAACGGCTGCTTTGTGGTCGTCGCTTGCTATATAAATTAAAACACCGTTTTGCTGCCGGGTTTGATCCATTCCAAGGTCATGAAATATTTGGGCTGCACGATCAAGCGTTTCACCATCACACTTGTTTTCGATATGAACACGGATTTCCCCCGAGGTTTTTTCTTCCGCGCGTTTAATTTGTTCAACGATTCGCTTTTCCTGTGAATCTGTAAGTAAGTCAGAAGCCATATCTAAATTTTATTTTTTACAAGTCGGAATAATCAGTGGAATGCAGCAGGTGGATATTAATCCATGAGACATTGTCCTTGTATTTTTCCATTGAGGAAAGCTCTTCCCATTGAGAATCATCTCTGAATGAATCCCAGTGAGTATCGCGCGATTCCATATCCTCAAATGATGTCATATACATCAGGTTTGGCATGTCACTTCCGGATAATACATTACCGTAAAAAACAGCGTTGAAACCGAGCCGGTCAAATATTTCTACTTCTCCCGCATTAAACATGTCAACTTTGTTCAGATTTATTGCTTCGGTTGCAGCTCCATAGCTGCGCAACTCGTAAATTCTTTGGGATTTTGGTGATGTTAATTCGGGCCTCATAATACGTGGTGCTTCACTAAATGCTTTCAAAATAACAGATTCAATATAGCTGTAAGGCGGTTCGTCATGAGGAGCATTAATATAGGCTGATCCATCCTCCAGATATTGTTCGTCGTTTTCCAGTGTTGCCGGGAGAGTAGTTAGCCGGTCGATCGATTCAAAAGGGATCAATACATATATCCGTCGATCCGAAGTAGTATCCTGGTCAATCGGTTTAAAGACGCCGACAGGTTTGATGTCCGCCCTGTGCAGAGCCGGCAGATAAGCTTCCTCCAGGTATGCATCCACTTGTTTTTCCTGGTCAGGTCCGTCCAAATGATAGATCTTTATCTGAAATATCTGTTGCCGGTCATTTTGATCCTGTGCATCGGCCGGTTTCAAATGAATGGTGAATAATAACAGTAAAATTAAAAATGGAACTGATAAAATGGAGATGTACTTCATAAAATAATTCAAAACTGTTTGATTATTTGGTTACAGTTAAAATTTGATCTTATCGGAAATTCTGCCGGAGCTAATTTAATCAAAGGTAACTTCGGGAGCTTCCTGTGTACCTTCATCGGCTTTGAAATAGGCTTTATCATCATATCCAAGTAAACCTGCAAAAAGATTACCGGGAAAACGCCTGATCGATGTATTATAGGTTTGAACAGATTCATTGAAGCGTTGTCGTTCGACAGCAATTCGATTCTCGGTTCCTTCGAGTTGTACCTGCAGATCCCGGAAGTTCTGGTTGGCTTTTAGTTCAGGATACTTTTCAACGGTCACCAGCAGGCGGGAAAGGGCACCCGAAAGCTGCTGTTGCGCCTGGCGAAACTGTTCCACTTTTTGGGGATCGTTCAGATCGTCTGCCGATACCTGAATAGAGGTGGCCCTGCTTCGGGCTTCGATAACATTTGTCAGCGTCTCCTGTTCAAAATCGGCTGCGCCTTTTACCGTATTTACAAGGTTGGGTACGAGGTCGGCCCGACGCTGATATTGATTCTCAACCTGTGCCCAGGATTGATTGACGTTTTCCTGTCTGTCAACCAGGTTATTATTCAAATTGATACCGTAAAGAACCAGTACAACGACAACACCGATTCCGAGGATAGTTTTTATATTCATTTTATGAAATAGTTTGAATTAATTTTCGACGGACTAATATACGAAAGCTTTTAAAAATTGATGCATGTTACTTCCTTCATTTCTTGTATCCCGTTGTCGCTATTTCGCCTGAGAAGGATTTTAAGTTAAAGGTTTGTGGCTAATAATCAATTGATAAATCTGTGGTTTTCAAGTTTCATTATATCCTGGAAATTTGTGCTTGGAAGGCTAAAAAAGTTCAAGCGTGGACGCTTGAACCAGCCGCTAGAGACTGCTGGCTTTTTGAAATTGTTATTATATCTTCTTTCCTCAAACTATTTCACAGAGTTACACGGAGGAGCACAAAGGACCGCAAAGAAAACCTGATACTTTCAACCGGGTTCTGGTTTTGAAGCCGGTTGAGTGGAAGGAGAAAGTAAAACTTTGCATCCCTTTGTGTAACAGTCAGAAAAAAGCTGTAGACGTGGTGGAGAATAATAATTTAACATGATATTCATTTTCTGATCAGAAAGGAGTTCCCTATCTTTGGACAAATTAATTTAAAGGAAGCAGATAGCTTGAAGTATAAGTTCATTGATACTTCTAATTTTAATCAATACAACGGATGCCTGATACAACAACAGCCGAACCGGCAGTTACTCTTGAACTGGCCGAGGAACATGGCCTCAATAAAGAAGAATTTGAGAAAATAAAAGAGTTTTTAGGAAGGACTCCTACATTTACCGAATTGGGAGTATACTCTGTAATGTGGAGTGAGCACTGTTCCTATAAGAATTCTATTCTCGAAATAAAAAAGCTTCCGAACGAAGGTCCCCAGCTGCTGGTCGGTGCCGGTGAAGAGAATGCCGGTCTTGTAGATATCGGTGATGGATGGGCATGTGCCTTTAAAGTGGAGAGCCATAACCATCCTTCGGCGATTGAACCTTACGAGGGTGCCGCGACGGGAGTCGGTGGTATTCACCGGGATATTTTCACGATGGGAGCCCGTCCCATTGCCAGTCTGAACTCACTGCGTTTCGGCGATCTGGAAACGCCGAGAGTACGATTTCTTTTGGATGGGGTTGTCCGCGGCATCGCTGATTACGGCAATTCGTTCGGCGTACCGATGGTGGGCGGCGAAATCTATTTTGATGAGAAGTACGAAGGAAATCCACTAGTTAATGCGATGAGCGTCGGCATAGTGAAAGAGGGACGGACTGTCTCAGCTATTGCAGAGGGTGTCGGTAACCCCGTACTGATTGTAGGCTCGAGCACCGGACGCGATGGCATCCACGGGGCTACCTTCGCCTCCGAGGAGATCAGTGAAGAGAGTGAAGAGAAACGGCCGAGTGTCCAGGTTGGGGATCCTTTTACAGAGAAACTTTTATTGGAAGCCACCCTCGAGGCAATTAAGAACGGAGGTATTGTCGGAATGCAGGATATGGGAGCGGCAGGTATCAGCTGCTCATCATCGGAGATGAGTGCCAAAGGGAAGTGTGGTATGAAACTGGACCTGGATAAAGTACCGGTTCGGGAAGATGGCATGACAGCCTATGAAATTCTTCTCTCCGAAAGCCAGGAGCGTATGCTTGTTGTAGCGGAAAAGGGGCGCGAGCAGGAATTGATTGATATTTATGAAAAGTGGGATCTCAAAGCGGTAGTCATCGGAGAAGTTATTGAAGGCGAAAACGTTATCTATATAAAAGAGGGTGAGATAAAAGCCGATATTCCGGCCGACAGTCTTGTATTGGGGGGCGGTGCACCGCAATATACACGCGAAGCCCAAAGGCCGGATTACCTTGATGAAGTTCAATCGTTTGATCTGGAAGCACTTTCACATCCCGATGACCATAATGAGATATTGAAGCAGCTGTTGTCCTCTCCCAATATTGCATCGAAGCATTGGGCTTTTGAACAGTATGATACAATGGTACGAACGAATACCGTTAATGGTCCGGGAGCTTCGGATTCCGGTGTAATCCGGATCAAAGGGACAAATAAGGGATTGGCAGTAAAAACCGATTGTAACGGGCGTTATGTTTATTTGAATCCCCGGCGCGGTGGACAAATAGCCGTGGCCGAGGCAGCCAGAAACGTAGTCTGCAGTGGGGCCAAACCGATGGCGATTACCAACTGTCTCAATTTTGGTAATCCGTACAAGCCGGATGTTTACTGGACGTTCAAAGAGGCTCTGGGCGGGATGAGCGATGCATGCAGGAAGTTTAATACCCCGGTCACCGGTGGTAATGTGAGTTTCTTCAATGAAAATCCCAAAGCGGCTATTTTTCCGACTCCCGTTATCGGCATGCTGGGGCTGATAGAAGATCTTGAGAAGCACCGGATGACTCCCGCATTCAAGGAGGAATCTGATACGATCTACTATATCGGTGCTGAGAGAAAAGGACTCGGTGGCAGCGAATATCTGCATACTCTGTATAATCTTACAGCAGGCGATGCTCCTGATATGGATCTTGATTTTGAAGCTCACCTGCAAAAAATAGTACTCAGCGCTATCCAACAGCAAAAAGTCAATGCCGTACATGATATTTCGGACGGGGGACTGGCAGTTACTCTGGCAGAAATGGCTATCTTTTCAGGCAAAGGTGCAACAATATCAGCCGATGTGCTCGGGGATAACAAGCATGAAGTACTGTACAGCGAAGCTCAGTCAGGAGTTGTCGTAACCGGCTCAGAAGAGCAGGCACCTGCGCTGGAAAAATGGTTAAAGAAACAGGATATATCTTTTGAAAAGCTGGGCACGGTAACCGGAACACGGCTGGAAATCGATTCTGCAGTCGATCTGGAAATAGCTGAATTGACTTCAATCTACAATAACGTTATAGAAGATGCCATGAAGCAGTAAGATTAATATTCCCCATCGGGCGGCCTGCCTGCACGAAGCCACTGCAATTTTTATTAGCATATTTATGGAAGTTTCGGCGTAGGCAGGCTGGTTTTGCTCCGACAGCTCATCAGAGTGTGTTGGACAGGGGCAGGGAATATTACCTAATAGTCGTTTGGCTTAATTTAAGGTTTCAAGAAGTTTCAACATTCCCCGCAGCCGACCCACCCCAACCCCTCCCTATTCCACTGAAACCCACAGTGAAACAAGGAGGGGCTTTGATGTTGCTGAAACCTTTGTAAAGAGTCACTCCTTCCCTGTCCGCCGGGTTTGGGCGGACAGGGAAGGAGCCGGAGGATGGGTCCGAGAAAATGTGGACAGGGGACAGGAATTGAAATTCGAAAGAAAAATGAGTTGTATCAAATCCGCCCGACCGAAAAACCAACGGCCGGACGGGAAGCTTTTTCGATCCGTGCAAATCCGCGGCTAAATATTACACCACATTTACCGGAGTATGATCCATAGACGCCCGGAGAGCATTTTGAATAATCTCTATACCCTCATCAATATGTTCTTTTTGGACAGTTAACGGTGGTCGAAATCGAATGGTCCTGGTTCCGCAACCAAGTATCATGAGCCGTCGTTTGAAACATTCCTTTCTGACGGCGTCTCTGAGCTCCGTACTCTGAAAATCAATAGCACACATTAGTCCCTTGCCCCGCGGATTCGTAACCGCTTCAAATTGATCAGCCAGCCCCTTAATTTTTTCCTGCAAGTAGGAGCCGGTATCAGCAGCATTATCAACAAGGTTGTCATCTTCAATCACTTGCAGGATTCTTCCAAATCTTACCATATCAACCAGGTTTCCGCCCCATGTGGAATTTATCCGGGAGGAAACATGAAAGCAGTTTGTTTCAATGTCATCAACTCGTTTATTAGCCAGAATGCCGCATACCTGGGCTTTTTTTCCGAAGGCCAGGATGTCCGGTTTGACGTAGTGCTCATGGGCCCAGAATCTTCCTGTCAATCCAACGCCGGTTTGCACTTCATCGTGAATAAGCAACGCCTCGTGTTTATCGGCCAGATCCCGAAGTGCCTGATGAAATTCCAGCCGGAAATGGTTATCACCGCCTTCACCCTGGATCGGTTCAATTATAATACAGGCAATATCATCCTTGTTCATTTCGAAATGACGTTCAGCCTGGGCAAGTGCTTTTTGTTCCTGTGCTATAATTCGATCAGTATTTTCTTTATTAGCAGGGAAAGTTACCGAGGGAGAAATAATCCGCGGCCAGTCGAATTTCGGAAAATATTTTGTTTTGGCCGGATCAGTATTGGTGAGCGACATGGTATATCCGGTCCGGCCGTGAAAAGCCTTTTCCAAGTGCAGCACTTTGTGTCCTTTTTCCTGCCGATAACCCTTTTCGAAATTCTTTTGAACTTTCCAGTCGAAGGCAACTTTGAGAGCGTTTTCCACAGCCAGTGCACCTCCTGAAATGAAGAAAGAGTGAGGCATATGATCTGGTATGCCGATCCGTCCGAAATTTTCTACAAATTCTGCCATCTCTTGAGTGTATACATCCGAATTGGAAGGTTTGTTGACAGCGATTTTTCCGATTTTATTTCGAAACTCATCATTGGCCAACTGCGGGTGATTCATTCCCAGCGGATTGGACGCAAAAAAAGTGAAGAAATCAAGATAAGAGGAACCGCTTTTTGAATCATAGAGATATAAACCTTCGCTTTTTTCCAGATCGAGGACGATGTCATACCCGTCAGCAAGTAGATGTTTCCGCAAAGTATTATGGACTTGTTCCGGCTCAACAGATTTATTTACTGTCATAAACTCCTATTAATATTTAAGATATTGCTGTTTCTTGTCGCCTCATATTCAAAGGGATGGAAAAGGAAATTTACTATTGACAATTACCCATGTCAACCCTTATTATACGGACCTACATCGCGGGGTGGAGCAGCTGGTAGCTCGTCGGGCTCATAACCCGAAGGTCGTAGGTTCGAATCCTACCCCCGCCACTAGTTAAAGCGGCTTTCTGAAGAACAGGAAGTCGCTTTTTTATTTTATACCGGGAGTTCGATTATGTATACCGTTTACACACTTCATTCGCCGGATTATGATAAAATTTATATCGGTTTTAGTTCCGATCTTGAAAGCCGCATGCTTTCCCACAACAAGTTGGGAACAAAAGGGTGGACGATCAAATACCGGCCCTGGGAGATAGTTTATACTGAGGAATGCAAGACGAAAGCTGAGGCGATGAAAAGGGAGAAGCAGTTGAAGAGCGCAAAGGGTCGTGCTTTTATCCGGCGGATTATAAATGGTGATGAGGAGGAGTAGCTGGTAGCTCGCCGGGCTCATATCCGCCAGCCGGCGGACGTAGGTTCGAATCCTACCCCCGCCACTAGTTAAAGCGGCTTTCTGAAGAACAGG
>CAZPWQ010000107.1:0-3254 GCA_964590495.1 uncultured Balneolaceae bacterium | reverse complement strand
TTTTATTTTATACCGGGAGTTCGATTATGTATACCGTTTACACACTTCATTCGCCTGCTCCCAATCCTCGTTCCGCCCCTCAGGTGCAGAACGTATAACTGTGACCTCCGGTCACAAGAGGCAGTTACTTTAAGCATTTTGTTCAGACCTCCTTTTTCCAAATACTTATCTTTGGATACTGGTTCTATCTCAATCTGCCACCGGAGGTGGGGGTGCCAGGCGTGCCGGACCGGGAGATCCGGCACGAGAGTTAAAATTTATATTGGTTTTTTCTCCTTCAAAATCAACCTGACAGGGTGGATTCTTTGTTCTGTCCCTCAGTTTCGAAACGAATAGTTTGCTCTTTCTTCTGACTCCTGAATTCTCAATTCTCCTCAGTTGCTTTACCAAATATATACAGGCAATTATCAGTTACCTGATGCTCAAAAAAAAAGCCACACCGCCTATCAAAAAAATTCTACAAAATTTGTTTTATTTTTAATACGCCTCACCTCCTCCCTTTTATGTAACATAAAAACAGCTTAAAGAAAGTGTCGGCATTTAAGCTGAACTAAATCATCAAGTTAACGCTAATTTCTAAATACTGTTTCTATGTTTGATTTATTTTATACCAAAAAAAAGAAAGACGAAAAAGAGGAAGAAGTTATTTACGTAGACCGAAATACACATATTGAAGGTGATATTCGCACAAATAAATTAATTGTGGAAGGTACTATCACCGGTACCATCTGGGCAGATAATGTTGTCATGAAAAAAGGTTCATCTATCAAGGGCGAGGTTTTTACCAGTTCTCTGCTGCTTGATGACGATATCAAATGTGATTGCGAATTTCACATTGATAAAGATTTTACCACAAGTGGCGATCCTATGAACATACTTCAGGGCAAGTCCGAAGAGAAACAAGTTGCAGCCGTAGCATAATTAATTTATCCGTTCACTGGTTCAGTTAGCCGGGGCAGCCTCGAAAGCATGAATGGTATCGCTGATAATTTGAATGCATTCCCGCAGTTGTCCCTCTGTCATAACCAACGGTGGGGCAAACCGAATAATATTACCATGTGTTGGTTTAGCCAATAAACCGTTTTCTTTAAGTCTTACACAAATCTCCCAGGCGGTATCACTGTCGGGGCTGTCATTTATAACAATAGCGTTTAATAGCCCTTTTCCTCGTACAAGCTTCACCATATCCGAATTTTTTGCCAATCGTCGCATTTCCTCCCGGAATATGTTGCCTAAATATTCCGCATTTTCAGCCAGTTTTTCATCCACAACCACCTCAAGTGCAGCGATCGCTATCGCACAGGCAAGGGGATTCCCCCCGTAAGTAGAACCATGTTCGCCCGGTCTGATGCACTCCATAATTTCATCGTCAGCCAAGACCGCCGATACCGGATAAGCTCCGCCCGAAAGTGCTTTCCCCAAAATGACAATATCCGCCCGGACATTTTCATGATCGAGACAGAGCATTTTTCCTGTTCGGGCAATTCCCGTTTGTATCTCATCTGCTATAAACAAAGCGCCATACTTCTTGCACAACTCATAGGATTTTCTCAGGTAACCGTCAGACGGTACCTTGACACCCGCTTCACCCTGAATCGGTTCAACTAAAAAACCAGCTATATTTTTTTTCTTCAGTGCCTGTTCCAGAGCTTCCGTATCGTCATAGGGTATATCGATGAATCCCGGTGTATAAGGGCCGAAATTTTTTCGTGCCACAGGATCATTTGAAAATGAAATGATGCTGGTTGTCCGTCCGTGAAAATTTCCTTTGGCGACAATGATTGTTGCTTCTTCTGGCGTTAGATTTTTCCTTTCATACGACCATTTCCGACAGAGTTTTATAGCCGTTTCCACACCTTCCGCACCCGTGTTCATAGGTAAAAGCTTATCATAGCCGAACAGTTTATGCATAAATTCTTCATATGCTCCCAGTTTATCACTGTAAAAAGCGCGTGATACCAGGTTTAGTTTTTCAGCCTGCCCTTTAAGAGCGCCAATGATTTTCGGATGACAATGTCCCTGGTTTACTGCTGAATAGGCCGAAAGGAAATCGTAATAAATTCGATCTTCCGGATCCCATACATGAACTCCTTTTCCTCTTGATATTACTACCGGCAATGGATGGTAATTATGAGCTCCATATTTATCTTCCAGTGCCATTGCTTTTTTTGTAGGGGTCATGCCAAGGTAAATCTTTGGGGTTAATTGATATTGGTCTAAAATATGATCTTGAAGGCTCAAGAAAAACTGATTTCGCGAGAAATTCGGGAAAAAGGGCCAAATTTAACATTAAATAGTATTTAAAATAGCTTTTTCATAAAAAATTTTGTTATAATTACAACAAGAGAATATTGGTTAGGATTAGATAAATAAAACTAATAAAGATGATAATGGATATTTCAGTATTTCCCAGTGTGTTTGAATCAACCCGAACACCACTCAATGGTGTTAGTAATAATCTGCTTGAGGGAATGAAGATCGAGTACAATGACGAGTCTTATATCATAGGGGATTTGGCTCTCAAAGAAGGATTATCTCCCCACCGGCTTATCAACTGTGCGCCCGGTGAGTTGGATTTCGAAGTATTGTTTCGTGCAGCGTTGCTGTTGGCTCAGCAAAAAGCCGGAAATGATTTTTCGATTACACTTGGATTCCCTTTTGAAATGTTTCAGCTGCATAACTCTACTGCCAAGCAAAAGCTTACCAAATCATATGATATCATGTATGACAGTTCCACATATAACGGAAGTGCCGGACGCCAGGCAACTTCGGTCAATCTGGAAAATGTCCATGTTATTCCCGAAGTAGCCGGAAGTATTATTGCTCTGCGGCATGGTGAAGTAAGAGAACGTGAAGATTTCTTTGTACTAAGTCTTGGTTATGGTTCGATGGAAGGTGTGGTAAGTACCAAAAGCGGTATTATCCAAAGAACAGCTGTTAGTGCACGGGGTATTCGATACGCTGTTAATATGTTGAAAGAAGAGCTTCAAAAAAATTACTATCTGGGATTTAAAACTGAGCATCAGCTTAATGTCGCTTTCCAGAACGGTAAGATGAATATCAACAAGCGTATGGTTGATTTAAAAGCCCTGCGCCAAAAAGTCCTGAAATCGTATTTTGAAAATATCGTTCATCCGGCCTTGTCAAACGCATTCCAGGATGAAGATTTCGCAACCTGTTCAAAACTCTATCTGGTTGGTGGCGGTGCATATTACAGCGAGCTGACTAATATGATTTCACAGGAGTTTGAAGGA
>CAZPWQ010000106.1:0-11668 GCA_964590495.1 uncultured Balneolaceae bacterium | reverse complement strand
CAAATTGGTAGCCCTGACATTTTCAATAATATTATTATCATAACAGATTAAAATACCACACTTCCAGCCGAATAAATCAAACACACAGTATTTGTTGCCGGGGCTTAGGTCGGAATGAATAAAGGGGTGCAACTTTCTTGTTGCAGTTACCGGTCCGTTTTTATCTACACACAGGTATGTATTAAACAATCTGTCAGCCTGATCTTTTTCAAAAAGCCCCGCCAAAATTGAAATATTATATTTAGCAGCAATTGAAGTTAATTTTTTTATACTCGGTCCATCGGGAACAAATTCAGCCAGGTTCAGCATTTCTTTCCGTGACAGATCACGGGCAAATGTGTAACCGGAAATCGAGCATTCATGAAAAGAGATCACCGATGCGCCCGCATTTGCAGCCTGCTCACTTAGCCCTTCAATGATCTCCAAATTGTAGGATTTATCTCCGCTCTTATGTTCGAACTGGGCCGTCGCAATATTCAGTTTTTCCATAACATAAATTCGTTAGAGGCTATATTTACCTGTTAGGTTTAATGGAAAAGTCACCGGATAAATTACTTCCTTACAGAGGGTTTTCCAAAATGCTTCTGATAGAGATGCCTTCGGGTGATGGATCTTCATTTTATCGTAATCAGTCCCAATTAAGGCATTCTGCTCTACCCGTGAGATTCTTCGGCAGCGGACCGGAAAAAAACACCGGCCCTTGCTCAGAATGACATAAGGGGGGGATGAGTATATATAAAGCCCTGTCCACTTTTTCAGATCATTCACCACAGAAATCGACCTCCCCACCTGTCATCCTGAGACAACAAAGCGTAAATTAGGGCAACTGTTGAGCCAGTCGAAGGATCTCTGGGAATCGAGCTAAGGACTCTTAAAGAAGAGACAGTCGTACAAGGTCCATTCATTAGTGAATGTCCACACAAAATGGAAAAAAGAGATACATGATCTTACTTTGTAAAATTGCCGCATTCCTCTATTTTTGTGGGTGGTTTTTTATGCGATTAATACCAATAGGAGGCAGCCGATTGCTCAATCAGATACCATTTTTTGAGCTTTAAAATTAAACAGTTAAAAATTGTAGCAGAAATATAATGCAATTAATAGGATATGATGTAGGAAGTTCCAGTATCAAAGGTTGTTTGTTGGATGCAAACACCGGAAAGGTAATTGCATCAGCTTCTTCTCCTGAAGATGAACTTGATATGGATTCACCTCAAAAAGGATGGGCAGAGCAGGATCCGGAGGTTTGGTGGAAACATATAAAAAATGTGACGTCTCAAATTCTGAATTTCGAAGGGGCTCAACCGGATGCTGTAAAAGGGATCGGCATAGCATACCAGATGCACGGGCTGGTTTTGGTGGATGAACAGCATGAAGTATTACATCCCGCTATCATCTGGTGTGACGGACGTGCCGTGGATATCGGAAACAGGGCTTTTGATGATATAGGACCTGAATATTGCCTGGAACATTATCTGAATTCACCGGCCAATTTTACGGCCTCAAAACTCAGGTGGGTCAGGGAAAATAAACCGGAACTATACCCGAAAATCCACAAGGCGATGTTGCCTGGTGATTATATCGCCATGAAGATGTCGGGAGAAATACGAACTTCGATATCAGGACTCTCGGAAGGAATTTTTTGGGATTATAAATCCGGAGGTATTGCCGAAGGCCTGCTCGATCATTATGAAATCTCCTCTGATTTGCTGCCCGAATACGATCCTAATTTTTCAGTTTCAGCTGAACTGTCGAAAGACACTGCGGCAGAACTGGGGTTGAAGCCCGGCATTCCTATCGGTTACCGGGCGGGAGATCAGCCCAACAATGCTCTTTCACTGAATGTATTGAATCCGGGCGAAGTGGCAGCTACTGCAGGGACATCCGGCGTGATCTATGGAGTGACGGACCAGGCGGTTTATGATGACAAATCGCGTGTCAACACTTTTGTACATGTTAACAATGATGAAGGGAAGTCGCGTTACGGCGTTTTGCTCTGCATCAATGGCACAGGTATTCAGTACAGCTGGCTGAAAAATAAATTATTCAATAATCAGCATTCCTATGACGAGATGAACCGGCTGGCCGGGGAAATTCCTGTGGGTTCAGAGGGAATCGTTATATTACCTTTTGGTAATGGTCCCGAACGGGTACTGGAGAACCGGGATCCCGGCGCGTTAATCCAGAATATTAACTTCAACCGGCACAGTGAAGTTCATCTGATGCGGGCGGCACAGGAGGGCATAGCCTTTTCCATGAATTATGGACTGCAGGTGATGAAACAGATGGGAATGACTATTGACACCATCCGGGTCGGCAGCGACAATATGTTTCAGAGTCCGCTGTTTCGCGAAGCTTTTACCAATACCACGGGCACTACTGTTGAGTTATATGATACCAACGGTGCCCTGGGAGCTGCAATAGGGGCGGGACTCGGTACCGGCATTTTTAAAAACCGGGATGAGGCTTTTAAAAACCTGGAACAGATTGCCACTCTGCAGCCCGATACTGAAAAACAGGAAGTTTACCTGGAAGCATACGAGAGATGGGAGGACGTTCTGAACAAGGAAATGGATAATTAGATTCTTCTCCATCACCAGCGAGATCACTTTTTGAGCAAATTTAACAATGAGCAATTAACAACAGAATTAAAAAACAACAGCAAACTATGAAGATTACAACCGGCACTGATGAATACTTTGGAAATATTGATGAAATTCCTTTTGAAGGGGAAAAGTCGGATAACCCCTTAGCCTTCAGATATTATAATCCCAGGGAAAAAGTGGGTGGTAAAACCATGCAGGATCATCTTCGTTTTGCCGTGGCTTACTGGCATACATTCAGTGAACCGGGCGGTGATCCTTTCGGAGGCGGAACCCGGGTCTGGCCATGGATGGAATACGAGGATGCCGTTGACCGCGCGCGTGCTAAAATGGATGCGGCATTTGAATTCATCACAAAACTGAAAGTGCCTTTCTACTGTTTCCACGATGTTGATATGGTGGATGAGGCTGAAACCATTAAAGAATCGGAAAAAAGACTGCAAACGCTCGTGGATTATGCCAAGCAGAAACAGAAGGAAAGCGGCGTACAACTGTTGTGGGGGACTGCCAACCTGTTCAGTCATCCGCGCTATATGAACGGTGCTGCGACCAATCCCGATTTTGACGTTATAACTCATGCGGGCGCACAGGTGAAACATGCACTGGATGCGACTATTGAACTGGGCGGATCCAATTATGTATTCTGGGGCGGACGCGAAGGCTATCAAACACTGCTCAATACCGATATGAAACGGGAGCGGGATCATCTGGCCCGTTTTCTGCATATGGCAAAAGATTATGGACGCAAAAATGGATTCGAAGGTACCTATTTGATTGAACCCAAGCCGATGGAGCCGTCGAAACACCAGTACGATTTCGATACTGCCACGGTGATCGGATTTTTGCAGGAATACGGACTTGATGATGATTTCAAAGTGAATATCGAGGTGAATCACGCCATACTTGCAAAGCATACCTTTGAGCATGAGCTGCAGGTTGCTGCTGATGCCGGATTACTGGGCAGCATCGATGCCAACAGGGGAGACTATCAGAACGGATGGGATACCGATCAGTTTCCCGCCGATATATTTGAAGTCACACAGGCTATGCTGGTAATTCTCCAGGATGGCGGGTTCGAAACGGGGGGTATAAATTTTGATGCCAAACTGAGACGTAATTCCACAGATTTGACCGATCTTTATTATGCTCATATCGGAGGTATGGATATTTTCGCCCGGGCTTTAAAAACGGCTCATACTATTTTGGAGGAATCCGAATACAAAGAACTTCGAAGGCAGCGGTATTCTTCCTTTGACTCCGGAAAAGGAGCGGAATTCGAAAATGGTAATCTTTCTCTGGAAGACTTGAAGAAGATTGCCGAAGAAAATGGAGAACCTGCTCAAATAAGCGGCCGCCAGGAGTATCTCGAAAACCTGATAAACCGCTACATTTAATACAGCCGGTGAATGCAGCTAGATATATATTACAACCCTGACAGGGTTTTTTATGGGAATGAAAGAAAAGAAAACAAAGATTTGACCAAAACGCCTGTCACAGATCACTCCCCGAATCTATCACCAAACGGACGTATTCTTTGGTGGTACATTATTATGCTACCGACCAAATCTTCCTAACGGAAGATAAATCTGGGCAGAAACTATAGCTATGAGGGAGCTCTGCTCCCGAACTGTTTGTCGGCACTGGTTCCGTTCCGGTAGGAACGATTGGTCGGTAGAAATGAAGGTCAAAAAATAGATGTGTTCCGTTTGGAACACCTGGTAATTCATTGTCAGGCGATTAAAATCAACGCTGACAGGATCCGGAAATTCACCGGAACGGCTGTCAGGTTGATTTAAGAATTTGCCTTTTCGGATCCATCGGACGGCGAAATCAGCCGTCGGATGGGAGTTACCGGTTTCCGGTCTCCTTTCCTCCCTTTTTTTAAACTCCGCTGAAAGCGCTGAAGCCACCGTCGACGGGAACGACGACTCCTGTAACAAATTTTGCAGCTTCGCTGCACAGCCAGACAAGCGTGCCTGAGAGATCGTCGGGGTCCCCAAACCTGTTCATCGGCGTGTGATCGATAATCGTCTGTCCTCTTTGACTAAGAGACTCATCTTCATTTAAGAGGAGGTCGCGGTTTTGATCTCCGATAAAGAATCCCGGCGCGATAGAGTTTACGCGAAGTCCCTCCCCATACTTCGTTGCCAGTTCTATAGCCAGCCATTTTGTATAGTTGTCGATAGCTGCTTTGGATGCGGCATAGCCCATTACCCGGGTCATTGGCCTTTCGGCTGCCATCGAAGAGATATTGACAATAGATCCTCTCTTTTGTTCAATCATCGGCTTTGCAAAAACCTGTGTAGTATAAAAAGAACCCATAAAGTTCAGGCCGACAACTTTTTCTACAGCTTCCTCCGAAAGATCAAATATCGATTGTTCGGGCATAACAGTTGCATCAGGCATATTGCCACCGGCAGCATTAACCAGAATATCGATGGAGCCCCATTTATCGAGAACCTTTTCCCTGGCTTCTACAAGCTGGTCGTTTTCGAGCACATCTGCGACAAGCAGTATAGCATTGCCGCCTTCTTCAGTAATTTTCTTAATTTTGTTCTTACCTTTGCTTTCACTGCGGCCGAGAATAGCTACATTAGCTCCTGCTTTTGCCAGTGCCCCGGACATTGCACCGCCCAGTACACCCGTTCCACCTGTTACTATTGCTGTTTTGCCGCTTAAATCAAATTCTCTTGTCACAATGAATCACCGGTTTGTTTATAAATTTTATTAGATTTAGTTTCACAATTAATTGACGAAATGTAAAATTCAGGCAAAAAATCCAGCCGAATTTTCGGTCTCAAGAAATTAATTTCGTTTTCTGACTTTCCTAATGGTTGCCAGCGTATTTTTTACATGTTCCTGAAGACCTTCATAATCTTTATTTGAAAGAAATTTTTTCGTAACAAGTTTCGACCCCATCCCCACACAGGTTGCCCCGGCATCAAACCAGGCTTTTAAATTTTCTTCTTCAGCAGTTACGCCTCCCGTTGGCATTATGCTGGTCCAGGGCGAAGGTCCCCTGACAGCTTTAATAAAACCGGGTCCGAGCTGGCTTCCCGGGAAAAGCTTCACAATTTCAGAGCCAAGTTCTTCGGCCCGGGCAATTTCGGTAGGAGAACCGCATCCCGGCGACCAAAGTACTTTACGGCGATTGCAAACTACAGCGATATCCTCACGTAATACGGGAGTGACCACGAAATTAGCACCCAGCTGCATATAGTGGGAAGCTGTTCCACCGTCCGTAACCGAACCGACACCCAAAATCATCTCCGGCAGCTCTTCGGCGGCAAACTTATTGAGTTCGCCAAATACTTCGTGGGCATAATCACCGCGATTGGTAAACTCAAGAATTCGGGCTCCACCGTTATAACAAGCCCGCAGTACATTTTTGCTGATATCGAAATCGTTATGGTAGAAGAGGGGAACCAACCCTGTTTCTTCCATGACGGATGCTACTTTGATTCTGGAAAATCGAGCCATAGTTCTGTTTGTTTCAAATTAATTATTCAAGGATATATTTTTTCGGTCGCTTATCGCGATACCCGTCCTGAAGCATCGCCTTCCATCAGTTTTTTAACCTCATCGACGGTAGAGAGATTTGAATCCCCGTAGATCGTGTGTTTCAGGCAGGATGCAGCTACAGCAAATTCCAGGGCACGTTGATCATCGTCAGGTTCGGTAATTAATCCGTAAATAATACCGGCCATAAAGGAATCTCCGCCGCCAACGCGATCTACAATATGGGTGATTTGATAAGTCGGTGCTGTCAGGAAATTTTCGCCGTCATACATAACGCCCGACCAGCTGTTGTGAGAAGCGCTGATGGATCCTCTGAGTGTGGTAATAACTTTTTTCGCTCTTGGGAAGCGCTCCATCAGTTTCTTGCAAACCGAGCGGTAGGCTTCGGCGTCGACTGTATCGCCCTTGGTGACATCCACATCGCCGGGATGAATTCCGAAGTGTTTTTCTGCATCTTCTTCGTTTCCTAAAATTACATCACAGCCTTCTACAAGATCCGGCATTACTTCTCCGGGTTCCTTTCCGTACTTCCAGAGCTTTGCCCGGTAGTTGAGATCTGTTGAAACGGTGACACCCAGCTCATTGGCAGCTTCTATGGCTTCTTTACAAACATCGGCAGCTCCCTGTGAAATAGCGGGTGTAATACCGGTCCAGTGGAACCATTGGGCGCCATCAAAGACTTTTTCCCAGTCAATCATTCCTTTTTCAATCGTTGAGATAGCCGAATGAGCGCGGTCATATACTACCTTGCTCCCGCGGGTCACAGCTCCGGTTTCCAGGAAATAGATGCCCAGCCGCTCCCCTCCGTAAATAATATTATCGGTTTTGACGCCCCGTTTTCGAAGCTCTGCCAGGGCACACCGGCCGATATCATTATCGGGCAGACGTGTTACGAACTCAGCCGGAAGGCCGAAAATGGCCAGCGAGGATGCCACATTGGATTCGCCTCCGCCATAAACCACATCGAACGAATCGGCCTGAGAAAACCTCAGTTTACCCGGTGGCGAAAGCCTTAACATTATTTCCCCGAAGGTTACTACTTTATTCATTATAACTCCTTTACCTGTTAAAAATTCAAGTATGATTTTACATTATTATAGCAAATATCAGCAACAATCTTTCCCGTCCATTCCATGTCGGCGGGCAGTTCACCTGACTCTATATCTTTGCCAATAAGATTGCAAAGAATACGTCTGAAATACTCATGTCTCGGATAAGAGAGGAAGCTCCTGGAGTCGGTAAGCATACCAATGAAGCAGCTCAGCAATCCCATGTTCGAAAGCACATTCAACTGTTCTTCAATACCGTCCTTTTGATCTAAAAACCACCAGGCTGATCCGTACTGCATTTTCCCCCGGACAGTACCATCATTGAAATTGCCGGTCATTGTGGCAAATACCGCATTATCGCTTGGGTTCAAATTATACAGGATGGTTTTGGCAAGTTGCTTATCCCGGTCCAGCTCGTTGAAAAAGCCGGCCATCCGTTCAGCCTGCGAAAAGTCACCTATAGAGTCAAATCCCGAGTCGGGACCCAGCTTGTCCATCATCCGTTCATTCGCGTTGCGCAGGGCTCCGAGGTGAAACTGCTGGATCCATCCTTTTTGCTTGTAACGGCGGCCAAGTTCCAGGAGAATAGTGTAAATAAGAGAATGTTTCTGCTGTTCATTGAGCTCGTTGCCATTGCGGATTTTTTCAAAGTACGATTCCACCTCCTTCTTCCCGGCAGGGGTGTAATAGACCGTTTTAAGTCCGTGGTCCGACAGGCGACACCCATGGTCATGAAAGAAATCCATACGATTAAACAGAGCCTCCAGCAGGTCATTATAGCTGCTGATTTTTACCTCAGAGGCTTCTTCCAGCTGATCGAGATATTTATTGTAGGAAGCCGGATCTTCAAAATTAAAGGCACTGTCGGGCCGGAAGGAGGGACGTACTTCAATCTCAAATCCGTCCTTTTTAATTTTACGATGGTTTTCGAGCGAATCTGTGGGATCATCCGTTGTGCAGACAGCTTCAACATCCATCCGCCGGAGCAGGTTACGGGTACTGAATTCCGGGGTCTGCAATTGCTCATTACAGCTGTCATAAATTTCTGAAGCGGTATCGGGTGTCAGCTGTTCATCAATATCAAAATACCGTTTCAACTCCATATGTGTCCAGTGGTACAACGGATTTCGCATTGTATATGGAACAGTATAGGCCCACTTTTCAAATTTCTCTTTATCACTCGCCGGACCGGTAATATAATGTTCTTCAATGCCCAGCGTACGCATGGCACGCCATTTATAATGATCTCCCCGCAACCAGATATCAGTAAGATTTTGGTACTGCCGGTCATCCGCAATTTCTGCGGGTGGAAGATGACAATGATAATCAATTATCGGCTGACCGGAAGCGTAATTGTGATAAAGCGACTTACCCGGTTTGTTCTGGAGCAGGAAGTCGTCGGTGACCAATTCATTCATCATAGTTCGTAGCATGCTGTAAATACTTTAAGTGAGTATTAAGAATAAGATCATTTGCAGGTTTTATAAGGAATTTGAGTGCGATTTAATTTCAGCAGCTATCATAGTTCATCCAGACCCGATAATTATGTAAGGCCAAACAGGCTTGGAAGCCACAGACTGAGTGACGGCCAGAAGGTAACAAGCAGAAGAGCTATAATCATAGCTGCAAACAATGGAAGCAGCGGCTTAATTACTTTGGGAATGGTAGTACCCGCTATACTTACTCCAACAAACAGAAGAGTACCGACCGGTGGTGTACATATACCGATGCAGAGATTGAGAATCATCATGATACCGAAATGTATGGGATCCATACCAAGTTCTGTTACAATGGGCAGAAATATAGGAGTGAAAATGAGTACTGCCGGAGTAATATCCATAAACATACCTACTAACAGCAGAATCAGGTTGATCGTAAGTAAAATTACAATTGGGTTATCACTTAACCCGAGCAGGGAATCACTGATCGCTTGTGGTATACCTTCAAACGACATCACCCACGACATACTTACCGAAGTAGCAATTAAAAGCATTACTATAGCGGTGGTACCCACTGCATTGAGCAAAATATCAGGAAGATCCCTTACACCTATCTCCTTGTAATAATATCCCAGTACAAGCGTATATACGACGGCTATGGCCGCCGCTTCAGTAGCAGTGAATATTCCGGCAACAATACCGCCGATAACAACGATCAGCAGAAACAGACTTGGCAGGGCACTTACAAAAGATTGCGTCAGCTCTTTAATAGTCCCCCGCGCCCCTACAGGAAAGTTTTTACGCACACTCCAGACGGCAGCAACTCCCATAAGTGCCAGCCCCGTTAAAATACCGGGCAGATAACCGGCTATAAACAGTGCGGCAATAGAAGTCCCGCCGCTTGCTAGAGAATAAATAATTAAAATATTGGATGGGGGAATTATCAGACCCGTGGTTGAAGCTGTTACATTTATAGCAGCTCCAAATTCTTTCGAATATCCTTCTTCCTCCATACGCGGCCCCAATATACTGCCGATGGCCGAAGCTGCGGCGACAGATGAACCTGCAATAGCCCCGAAAAGCATGGCAGCCACAACATTAATATGGGCAAGACCACCCGGCAGGGCACCAACGACATTTTTGGCAAATCTGATAAGCCTGTGGGCGATTCCACCCTTGTTCATCAGCTGTCCCGCCAGGATAAAAAACGGGATGGCGAGCAGGGTAAAGCTGTCCAGGCTTGTCACAAAACGCTGGGCCATTGTGGTGAAAGCTGTAATTGAATCGATGCTGAAAAGAATGGTAAGAACACTGGAAATACCCAATGTCCAGGCCACGGGAACACCGATGCCCAGAAGGAGGATAAAACTTATGACAAGTACTAAAACTTCAATTAATTCCATATTAGTTTTGTTTTCTGTCGGTCAGTTTAGTTGGAGAATTCCTCAACAAGGTTCTTATATCCGAGAGTTTGTAGTAGAGGATTAACAGTCCGCTGATTGGACCGATCAGGTATACATAAGCCACAGGAACCTGCAGCGTGGCCGTTGTTTGTTGATATATATAGGTATAGTAGACAAGCATGCTTCCTCCAATTATAAGTACGGCAATCACAAAAGCGATAATTAACAGCTTGATCAGGATATTCAGCTTTAGACGGCCCGAAGGACTCAGGTGTCCGGAAAGTACGTCGATAGCCAGATGCATATGCTGGCCTGAGGCGTAGGCAGCTCCCAAAAGGCTTACCCAGATTAACAGGAAGCGGGCCAGTTCATCCGTGAATGTACTTGGGGAGCCCATTATATACCGGGTAAACACCTGCCATACAACGTCAATTACAAGTATTCCCATCAGAAACACCAGTACAAATTTTAAACCAGCATCAATTTTAGATCTCACGATATAAGGTATTTTTATTCAGCTTGTACTTGTCGTATCTGCTCAACCAATTCATAGATTTCCGGATGGTTTTTTTCAAATTGTTCGTAAATTGGTTGAACAGCGTTTTGGAAGGGTTCTTTATCGGGGCGGATAATTTCTACCCCTGCTTCTTTTACAATCGTCATCGCTTCTTCCACAGCCTCATCCCACAATGTTTCCTGCCTCGCTACAGATTCTTCCACAGCCTGACTCAACCACTCCTTTTCCTGTTCCGTCAAATTGGTCCAAACATTCGTGCTGATGATGAGAAAATCGGGTACTGCGGTATGTTCATCGAGAGAATAATATTGACATACCTCATAATGGCGTGCCGTATGGAAACTTGGAGGATTGTTCTCAGCGCCATCAACTATACCACCCTGCAGCGCGGTATAAAGTTCGCCATAGGAGATCGGGGTAGGTGATCCGCCAAAGGCGTTGATAGTCTGTATCGCCATTTGACTTTCCTGGACCCGTATTTTCATACCTCTGAGATCAGATGGCTCCCGAATCGGTTTGTCAACCGAGTAAAAACTACGAAAGCCTGCGTCATAATAAGCAAGTCCTTTCAGACCATATGTGGCACCTTCTTCAAGGAGTTGTTCTCCGATTTCGCTCTTCTGTACATTTTTTAAATGTTCTTCACCTTCAAACAGATAGGGGAGGCTGAATAACCGGATTTCAGGGACAATATTTTCCAGGTTGGCTCCCGAAACTTTTGTCATGGCAACACTGCCTATCTGAACCAGTTCGAGCAATTCGCGTTCCGAACCAAGCTGCTGGTTGGGGTACATTTTGATTTTCAACTTTCCATCTGATATTTCCTCAACCCGTTCGTCCATATAGGCCATAGCTTTTGCTACCGGATGTTCATTATGCATCGCATGGGCCATAAGAAGGGTATTTGATCCATCACCCAATGGTATCTCCGCTTCATCGCATCCGGTAAAAAAACAGAAAGAAATCAAAAAAGAGAGCAGGACCAGCCTGTAAGAATTAAAAGTTAATGCCATATAAATTTATTGATCCCTGAAATTATTTAGTTATAATAATCTTTTTAATTAACCGGTAACTACACTAGTGTCATATCACAGATAGTTGTTGGGGTACTGCCGCTATCGTACCCAGCGCCCCGCCT
>CAZPWQ010000105.1:0-11969 GCA_964590495.1 uncultured Balneolaceae bacterium | reverse complement strand
TATGGCCAAACATAAAGCAAGTAAGGAAGAGAAGGAAGTTCTTGAAAAATATTTACTACAGTTTCTGAATTTAGAAAAACAATACCCCCTGTTACCGGGAATTGAGAATACCAAAGCAATAGCAGGTTTATTCGGGCTGGAGGAAAGTGAATTGACAAAGTTGCGTGACCGCTTTACTGCCAATGCAAAGGAGGCTGCTATTGAATTGCTTGAAGAAGACGAAGCAGCAGACTGGCTGGATGATTTACCCTTTGAAAAAGATGCAACAATCGTGGCGTTGGGCGATTCAATTACCGACGATCTGCAGGGATGGTTTAATATTTTCAAATATGTTCTGGAAATCGGTGTTGAAGATGCAGACTATACTTTTATAAACAGCGGCGTCTCATATGATACAACTTCAGATGCATTACAACGTCTTAATCGGGATGTTTTGGCTTATGACCCGGATTGGGTTATAGTAGCACTGGGTACGTTTGATGCCCAGCGTTTGCATGTTTCACCTGACAGGCCATTGGTATCATTAGCTGACTATTGGGAAAATACCAATACGATTGAAGCGAATATTTCTGAGATAACCGATAATCCACTTATCTGGATTCCACCGCCCCCCGTCATTACAGAAATGCTTCAACAGATTCGCTTATTTAATTTTGATATTTTTGAGGAAGATTTAAACAACATCCGTGAAATACTGACCGGTAAAAAAGGATATATCATTGACCCTGTGGGGAAACGAATGAGTGACAGCGAAGAGGAGGATAATGAGCCTGAAGCATGGAATTATTTGAGTGATGGCTTACATCCGTCTCTGTCGGGACATGTCAATACTGTAAAATCTCTGCTAAAACATTTGACGCAATCCAGGAAGGTGGAGGGAACAAGTTTTGAAACACCTGATGACTATGAAGATGTCGATTAAAGCCTGATATTGAGTTGCAGAATGTCTATCGAGGGATTAATCGATGAGCCGATTTCGGTTGCAGATATTGTTCTTACTTCGGTTAAAGAAGGAGAAATAAGCCCGAGCTCAAAATTTGAATCAGAGTTACGGTAGGTAAGCAATCCTGTTGTCTGTTGTCGGTTGCCGGTTCCAGCGGCTATCTGTGATCCCGGTCGGCTTGAAAATACAAAAGCATCAATCAATCCGAATCCGAAGCCTGCCCATGCTCCTACTCCGGATCCATATCGTAGGGCATCTACAATAGGTTCTTTGGCTATAAGGGAGATAGAAGAAGCAATGACAGCACCACTTGCCGCTCCATAAAAGGTATCAAGAAGGATAAGGATCGAGGTATTGGTCCCGTCATTAAAAGTCCCTGATATATAAAACTGTTGCCCGCTGTTAACCGATGAAACATCATAGACGCCAATTGCAATACCATATAAGGTGCCTGCTCCAACCCCCACCCGGATAGGTGCAATATCGTTACTGTTTTGCAATGCCATAACGGCTCCTCCCAGTGCGACACCGTTCATGGCGCCATTAAGTGTATTGCTGGCTACAAGTTCAATTGATTGGGCCTGTGAGGTTTGTATGAATACTGAAGAGAGTAAAAATAATAATGCGGCAAAAATAATAATTTTGTTTTTCACGACTCACCATATTAGTTAAAATTATTCTTAAGGTAGAAATTCTGTGATAAGAATACCATTACCTTTCTTTATTCCGGGTTCCCTATTGTCACCGGCAATATCTGTCCATTATAATAGGTGGATCCTTCCAGGGCAAAACCTGCTATATATTCGCCCATTTTTTCTGCAGTGACAGGGGCTTTTACTCCGGGAAAAGCTCCTTTCAGCATTTCTGTCTGAACAGCACCCAGACATAATGTGTTTGCTTTTATCTGCTTATCTTTCAATTCTACGGCCAGACATTCAGATAGAATATTTAATGCCCCTTTTGAAACACTGTAAGCTGAAAGGCCGGGAAACTTGGAACTTCCCTGAAATCCCCCCATACTGCCTATGTTAACAACATGTGCATTTTTGTTGAATAAAGGCAAAAGTTGTCTGGTCAAATCAACAGCTGAAAGAATATTAATATCCAGCATATTTCGCCAATCCTCCAAAGAAAGTTCTGTAAACGGCTTATTTATTAACATTCCGGCATTATTAACTAAAATATCTACTCCTGAAAAATCTTCATTAATCCGGGTAACCAGTTTTTTCACTTCTTGTTCATTAACAAGATCGGCCGGTATGCTTTTGATGTTATCAGGAAATGTTTGTTGCAACTGAAGGAGGGCTTCTTTAGATCGGGCCACTGCAACTATCCGGTGGTCCTTACGTGCAAGAGCCAGACAAAGCTGATAACCGATTCCCCGGCTTGCTCCAGTAATTACAATGACCTTTGTCATATATATCCCTTATTTTTATTAAATATTTTTGAATAGAAAGTCAGTTCCAATCTTATTTCATCAGTTAAAGCTCAACAACAGTGCATTGTTATAATGAGCTAATTTGATCATATTTAACAGCAGGTTTTTGGTTTGAATAAGTATGCCATAAAAAGTGGAATTTTAACTTTATCGTTTATATGTCTCCAGGTACCGATCGACAGTTGACACCCTATAATATCCGTGATTTAACTCCTTATGTCGCCGGTAAAACAATAGCAGAAGTAAACCGAAAATACAAACCGTCCAGAATTTCTAAACTTGCTTCAAATGAGAACAGGGTTGGATATAGTTCCCATGTTAAACAAGCTGTCATAAATGCGTTATCGCAGATCCAGGATTATCCAGACCCTATTGCGCGGGATCTCCGGGCAAAACTGGCCCAACGGAATAATGTGCAACCGGAAAATATAATTATTGCAGCGGGTTCTGAGAGTATTATTTCTATTCTTTGTCGTACTTTTTTTCTAAATAACGAAATTGCCATTACAGCCGATGCTACGTTCGTCGGTTTTTTTGTTCAGGCTGGTGTGCGGGGTGTTACAGTCAGGAAAATTTCATTGACTGATGATTATCGTTTTGATCTTGATGCGATGTCAAAAGCTGTGGATTCAAGAACTAAGATGATTTATATTGCCAACCCCAATAATCCAACCGGAACTTATGTTACCCGTTCGGAATTTGAACGTTTTATGAGAATGATTCCGAATGATGTTATTGTAATTATGGATGAAGCCTATTTTGAATATTCGAGGGACGTCTCTGATTATCCTCATTCTTTGGATTATAATTACTCAAACGTTATAACCCTGCGAACCTTTTCAAAGGCTTATGGTTTGGCAGGTTTCCGGATAGGTTATGGAATCGCAGCAAAAAAAATCATTAGTCAAATGATGAAAACGAAATTAACTTTTGAACCAACAACATTAGCACAAGCTGCTGCTTCTGTTGCACTGGATGATCAGGAATTTATCTCGAAAAGTAAAAAAGTAGCCGAAAAGGGACGAAAGAGGTTGTATAGTTTTTTTGAAGAGCATGGTGTCAGCTATGTACCATCCATTTCCAACTCTGTACTCATGAAGTTGCCTACAGTAAAAAAAGCTGTTGATTTCACGCAAAAGATGCTCGAAGAGGGAGTGATATTGCGTAGAACAAATTCCTTCGGACTTCCTGACTGTGTACGGATTACTATCGGAACAAAAAAAGAAATGGATCACTTTGAACAGGTTTTTGACAATATAGAAATTGATTATATGATTTAAATCAAAAAGTTTTCTTCTAATGTCAGGTCAGAAAAAAAATTCACAGGTGAAAGATTTTCCTGAAATAAATAATATCGACTGGAATCGTATCGCTGAAATCATGCTTACTTCCCGTTCCATTGATTACAAGGAGGAAAATGAACTGGTGCCGCAGAAGGAGGTATTGTATCAGTTTTCTGCACGGGGACATGAACTGGGGCAGGCACTTTTGGGATCAATGCTTACACTTAAATATGATGCTGCAAGTGCTTATTACCGTTCGAGACCTCTGTTGCTTTCCCTTGGACTTAGTGTGGAAGACGCAATGGCAGCACCTATGGCCAAGGCAGGAGGATACAGCGATGGCCGTGATATTGGAGTGGTATGCAATAAACCCGGTATCGACGGTCCAACAGTCCTGCCGATGTCAGGGGATGTCGGTTCGCAGTTTACACCTGCAATAGGCTGGGCACAGGGAATAGAATATCGCCGGAATGAATTGGAGGAAGATGAATATGAAAGAGCGATTTCTGTAGTTTTGGGAGGTGACGGTTCCATAGCTACAAATGGATTTTGGTCGGCTTTGACGATTGCTACTACGCAAAATCTGCCTGTACTGTTTTATATTGAAGATAATGCCTATGGAATTTCTGTCCCTTCACATTTTCAAACACCGGGCGGTAATATTGCCAAAAACCTATACTCATTTAAGAATATCCGGATTTTTGACGGGGACGGCACAGATCCTGTTGAAACTGCTGATTTGTTGCAGCAATCTGTTGACTATGTAAGGGATCGAAAAGGCCCGGCCTTAATTCACCTGACAATGCCGCGGCTTACCGGTCATTCCTATCAGGATAACCAGGCATATAAAGAAGAGGATATAATTGAACAAGAAAAACAAAAGGATCCGCTTGACAGGCTCAGATCCTTTTTGATCCCCAGAGTATTTTCTGATGATGAATGGCAATCTTTGGCTGATGAGACTAAAATGAAAGTAGATGAATCATCTGAAGCAGCGCTTTCACGCTCGGAACCTGATCCGGCTCAAACAACCCGATATGCTTTTTCGGAAACAAAAAATGATGGTCCCCCTGATATTCAGATAATTGGAGGGCTGGCACCTGAGAAACATGAATTTCCCGTTACTTCAGAAAAGCCAAAACCAGAAAAGCAGCGAATTAATATAGTTGAAGCTATTCGTCGAACTTTAGAATATGAGCTCAAAACCAATCCAAAATTACTTGTATTCGGGGAAGATGTTGGTGCGAAAGGTGGAGTTCATGCAGCCACAATGGGATTGCAGTCTGAGTTTGGCGAAGCCCGTGTGTTTGACACCAGTCTTTCGGAAGAAGGTATCATTGGACGTGCTGTCGGTCTGGCTTATTCGGGGCTTATGCCTGTGGCAGAAATTCAATTTCGCAAGTATGCCGATCCCGCTATTGAACAGTTGAATAACTGCGGTACCATCCGCTGGCGTACGGCAAATAAATTTGCTGCACCAATTGTAGTTCGTATGCCGGGAGGGTTTGCCAAGTGCGGCGATCCCTGGCACAGTATTAGTAACGAAGTGTTTTTTGCCCATGCCGTCGGATGGCAGCTGGCAATGCCCAGTAACGCAGAAGATGCGGTTGGTTTACTGCGTTCCGCAATGCGGGCTAATAATCCGACAATTTTTTTTGAACACAGGAATTTACTAGATGCTAAATATGCCCGGAAACCATATCCGGGTGATAATTATATAATCCCTTTCGGAAAAGCTAAAAAATTACAGAAAGGTGATGATATTTCGATAATTACTTGGGGGGGCATGTGCAAGCGTTGTGAGGAAGCCGTAAATAATTCTGAGTTTTCTGCAGATATACTTGACCTTCGAACGATTATGCCGTGGGATAAAGAGGCGGTTCTTGATTCTGTTAAAAAAACAAATCGGTGCCTCATTGTTCATGAAGATACTCGCACTGCCGGCTTTGGCGCCGAAATCAGTGCCGTTTTATCACAGGAGGCCTTTAAGTATTTAGACGCACCTGTAGAGCGTCTAACAATGCCCGATATTCCTGTACCATACAATACGAGACTTATGAATGCTGTACTGCCGGGCGCAGATCAAATTAAAAAGAGGATTAACCAGTTGGTAACATTCTGATGATGTTTAATTTTTTATTTTTGTTTTTAACAACAGCCAAAGTTATTTATATAAAAACGTTTCTTTTAGCTAATTCTCCTGTTGAAAGTCGTTAGTATTCCTCATGAAATTAAGTACAAAAATAATATTAAGTTTTACAGTTGTAATCTTTTTGATAGGGGGTATCGGAGTGATCTCATCGTATCTGAACTCTTCAGCAAAAACTCAGATAACTAACGAAAGCCGAATGGCTATTCAGGAGATTAATCTGGTTGGAGATTTGAGCCGTGATTTATACCAAAGTATTACACAAGCGCAATATTTACTGGAAGATCAATATCGACAGAGTCTGCCTGCCGACAGTATGATTGTTTATATGTCATCAAATACGGTGAAATCAAAGATTAATGAATCCCTGGGCAGTTTCAGAGAAAATTTGAAAACTATTAATGCTTTGAGAAGCAGGGATGAATATAATGGATTGAATTCCAGCCAGATTGATGAAAAGCTAAATCAGCTGGAAATGAAGTTTAAAATTTATTCATCACTATTGGTTCAGTTGCAGGAGTTAAGTTTGAATAACGAGATTGACGGTAAAGAATTTTTTACAATAACCATTGAACCTTATTTCAGAACCAGTCTGATTCCGATTCTGGAAGAATTGCAGACAGTTGTACAATCAAATTTGGATACTGGGATTGCAGAGCTTAATGAAAGTTTGGAGATTTATGGACAATATTTAGTATGGGCTACTGTCATTGCTTTGTTGATTTCCATCGGGTTATCGCTGTTTCTGTTACGATCGATCACAAAACCTCTTGAAGAATTGTCAATGGCAGCAAAAGATATTGGAAAAGGCAACCTTGACAAACGTATTCCGGTAAAAACGGATGATGAAGTAGGCCAACTCAGCCGGTCTTTTAACAGAATGGCGGAAAGTCTTAATGAAACCACCGTTTCTCGTAATTACGTGGATAGTATTATCGAGTCTATGGCCGATATGCTGATTGTGACTGATAAAGATTATCATATCACCCGGGTTAATTGGGCTTGTTGTAATATGCTTGGGTATAATGAAAATGAATTGGATGAGGAACCGGTTGATAAGTTTATTATGCTTCCTCAAACTGAACAATATGCTACAGAACATTATAAAGGACATGAGGGAACTGCAATTCGCAAAAACGGAGAAGAATTTCCTGTAAGTTTATCGAACGCTCAAATGCAAAAGAGTGAGCAGGAAGTAGAAGGTTATGTTATTGTAGCAAGTGATATTTCAAAACAAAAAGCGGCAGAAGCGAAAATAACTTCATCATTAAAAGAAAAGGAAATATTACTGGCGGAAATTCATCATCGGGTAAAAAATAATCTTGCTGTTATCTCAGGTCTTCTCCAAATGCATATTTGGGAGGCTGAAAATTCGTTTGCAGAATCAGCTTTGAAAGATTCTCAGATGAGAGTACAAAGTATTGCTTTGGTACATGAACGGTTATATCAATCAGATAATTTATCCTATATCGAGTTTGATAAATATATCAGTGATTTATTAGAAGGAATTGGAGAAACCTATTTTAATGAATCCCAACCAATTAAGTTTGAAACAGATCTTGAGCCAATTGTATTGAACATTAATCAGGCTATATCTTGTTCATTATTAATCAATGAACTAGTGCTGAATGCATATAAACATGCTTTTAAGTATAAGAAAAAAGGAGTTATTAATATTTCACTGTCAAAAAAGGATAGATATGTATACTTAACAGTACATGACGACGGCCATGGATTTCCACAGGATGATGGAAGTAATAATGATAAAAAGTCGCTGGGTATGTCGCTCGTCAAAACATTGGTTAAACAGCTCAATGGTGAATTACAGTATCATAATATAAATGGGGCAAATATTGTTGTCCATTTTCTACAGGAGGAAGTGGTTAAGGATCATTGATAACCAGTGTAGTTATCAGTTAATCGGGATAAGTATATTGGTTGTTTATATTGGGCACAGTCCGCGTGGGTGATTGGAATCTGTAGAACTCAGATTAGCTCTTTTTAAACTCTTCGATAAATTCTCTCGTATATTTGGAAAGTACCAGCTTTCCGCTGATTTCAGCCCGCTCTTCAAGAAGTGAATCCCAGTGATCAGTGCTTCTCCAAAAAATATTTTTTAGCTCTTTCATCGCTTCGGGACTGTATCCGGCGAGCTGTTCAGCCAGTATATCAACTTCTTTATCAAGTTCATCCCGACTTGTACAAACTTTGGCAAACAAACCTTTTTCACGAGCCCATTCGGCCGTATACCAATTACCGGCATCAATGGCAAGAGTACTAAAAGCGGATGGACCGATCTTTCGCTGAACGGCAGGTCCTACTACGAACGGGCCGATTCCCAGTGCCAGTTCACTCAATTTAATGGAAGCTGATTCGTGAGCAATCACATAATCACCGGCTGATGCTAACCCCACTCCGCCGCCCACGGCCTTACCCTGAACGCTGACGATAATCAAATTCGGGCACTTGCGCATGGCATTCAGCACCAGCGAAAATCCCATAAAAAAATGCTTTCCCTCTTCAAAGTTTTCTATAGCTATGAGCTCATCAAATGAGGCTCCGGCACAAAAGGTGCCATCACCCTTACTTTTTAATACAATGACCCGGACATTTGAATTTTGGCCAGCATCTTTTATTGATTCAGCCAGTTCCCGGAGCATATTTCCCGGAAGCGAATTGCCTTTTGGATGGTGAAATTCAATGGTTGCTATATTGTTGGAGATGTTGGTTGCGATGGTGCCGTTGTAGGACATGACTTTTGTTAATGTTGTTTTTATTGTACCACAGAGTTGCACAGAAAAAGCACAAAGTTTCTCAGAGCAGAAATTTCTCCGTGGTTCTTTGTGTATACTTTGTGTGGCTTTGTGAAACGATTTTTCTATTCTCCTTCTTTAAAAACATCAATATCAAGTGAATTACGACGCTTAACTAAGGTTAATATCGTATAATCAGCAACCATCTCTTCATCCTGATTGTAAACTTCCACATCCCAGTATACAACACCAAAGGGGAATTTATCTTCTGCTTTTTTCTGGCGGACGTTTTTTCGCTTGACGATCAGCTTTGCCTGTATCGTATCGCCGGGGGCAACCGGCGCCAGGAATCGAAGGTTCTCCAGCCCGTAATTCAGCAGTACAGGTCCTTCATCCGGATGAACAAATAAGCCTGCCGCTCTTGACAGCACGAAATAACCATGCGCCACAATTTCGCCGAAGAGGGAGCGACCGGCAGCTTCGGGATCGGTATGGGCATAGAATTCATCACCGGATAAGTCTGCGAACCGCTTGATATCTTGTTCGGTCACCGTATGCTTTTTGGTGGTAAATGCTTCACCGGCTTTCAAATTCTCAAAATACTGCTGAAAGGGATGCTTTTCCGCCTCCTTTGTTTCTGCACCCTTGATATACTGGTTGGTGATATTCATCAGAGTTCTCGGCGATCCCTGCAGGGCCACCCGCTGCATGTAGTGCAGTACTGCACGGGCACCGCCCAGTTCCTCGCCGCCGCCTGCGTGTCCGGGACCTCCATGCACCAGGGAACCTATTGGTGAACCGTGTCCTGTAGATTCTTTCGCACTGTGCCGGTTGATAACCATGAAACGGCCGTGATAGGGAGCGCAGCCCAGTGTGATTTCCCTTGCCAAAGTATCATCAGCCGTGAACAGTGATCCTACCAGTGATCCGTCCGCTTTATTGGCCAGGGCTATAGCCTGTTCCGTTGAATTATAAGGCATTACGGTGGTCATCGGACCAAAGGCTTCCAGTGTGTGGATATCATCAACCTCCATCGGTTTGTGGCATAGCAACACGCTGGGATTGGTAAAAGCAGTGTCATCTCTTCCGTTTCCTTGGGCATAGACGGTTTCGGTAATTTCAGACAACTGCTGAAGCTGGTCACTAAATCGATTTGCCTGTTCCACACTTGCAAGCGGACCCATTTGTGTTTCCTTTTCCTCCGGATCACCAACAGAAATTTCGGAGAGCCTTTTTTTCAGTGCTTCAATCACTTGGTCAACTTGTTTTTCGGGAACGATTGTCCGCCGTATTGCCGTACATTTTTGGCCGGTTTTAACGGTCATCTCATTTGCCACCTCTTTAATAAACAGGTCAAACTCTTCCATATCCGGAGTAACATCCGATCCCAGGATAGAGCAGTTTAGCGAATCGGCTTCAAGGTTAAACCGTACGTTATTAGCTAATATATTCCGATGAGCTTTTAACTTCTTTCCCGTCTCAGCCGAGCCGGTAAATGCGACAACATCCTGGCTGATCAAATGGTCGAGCAGGTCTCCCGGCTTATCAGCAGCTATATACTGAACCGCCCCTTTTGGCAGCAGAGCCGATTCAATAATATCTTTGAAAACAGCATGAGCTACATAGGATCCTGTTGGAGATGGTTTTACAATAACAGGTATCCCGGCAATGATTGCCGGCGCCATTTTTTCCAGCATTCCCCATACCGGAAAGTTAAAAGCATTAATATGTACAGCCACCCCGTGACGGGGCACACAAATGTGTTGTCCCACAAAAGAACCCTTACGGGATAAACGTTCATGGCTGCCCTCTACATGATAGGGCAGGTCGGACAGCTCGCGCCGGGATTTGCTGGAAATTAAAAAAGCGGTAATAATTCCGCCATCGATATCGATCCAGGAATCCTGTTTGGTAGCACCGGTATGAGTCGACAGCTCATAATATTTATCTTTTCGCTCCATCAGGTACTGACCCATAAACTTGATCTTGAAAGCACGCTCGTGAATAGACCTACTGCGGAGATTCGATCCGCCCACCTCGCGGGCATAATTACAGACCGCTTTGTAGTCAAGGTCGGCCTCGACCATCTGTGCTACCGGCTCGCCGGTAACGGCGCTTATAAGATCTGTTTCTTTGCCCCTATCAATCCATTTTCCTTTGATATAGCTTTGTACTTTCATAGCACAGATTCATTTTTCCACAGAGTAATAAATCAATTCATTTTATCCGTGAAGGTTTGAGGGTTCAATTTCGTTGCTTTTTCCGCCTGTCATGTTTTGTAAATTGGTTTGTTGACTCCTCCGGTTCTCCCAAACTATGCAGAGGATTATCAGACTCTTGTAGTTCATTAAAAGCTTTTTGAAATTCTTCCATCAGTTCCATGTATTCTTTTGATTGTTTGACTTGCTCTTCTGTCTGACGACTTTTAAAGCTTTCATTACGGGCTTTTTTAATGAATCTCCAAAACTCGAATTGTACAATATTACCATTTTCGTCTTTAAGAAAAATAGTTCCCTGTTTATCAACACTCTTATAATAAAAAGTGCCTTTTGCAACTCCCGAATGAGAATCTACATATTTATGATAGTTGGCCATGCTAAAGCTCATCAAGCCGAAAGCCGACATGATACCCCAGCAATATATTTCATCCCCTTCCTGCCAGTGCAGAATATCGGGATACCATGTATGTGGCGGTTTTCCTTTTTTATTGTTATTAAATATTCCCATAGCTATTGTTTTTTTGTTCCCCACGGTTGGTAGTTCGACGATTGACTCGGTCGATTTCCTGGTTCCTCTCGCAGCGGCTCGCACTCTTTTAGTGAGTCATAAAGTTGTCCTGGAAGCTGCTGGTAAAGCTTAGTACCCTTTGTTTTCCACTGAATCATTTCTTCAGAAACATCTTTGACAATTTTAGCCGGATTTCCCACGATCATTTTCCGTTCGGGAAATTCCATACCTTCCTTTATAAAGGAGAGGGCCCCGACGATACATTCTTCTCCGAGCACTACCCGGTCCATTATTACCGCGTTCATTCCCACCAGACAGTTACAGCCGATATGCGCCCCGTGAATCACAGCGCCGTGCCCGATATGTGCGCTTTCTTCAAGTACTACGGTAACTCCCGGAAACATATGAATAGTACAATTCTCCTGAACATTGCAGCCGTCTTTGATTACGATCTTTCCCCAGTCACCACGAATAGCTGCCCCAGGAGCGATATACACATCCTTCCCGATAACTACATTGCCCGTCACTGTCGCCTGCGGGTGGACAAAGGCAGTTTCATCTATAACAGGCTTGTATCCTTCGAATTCATAAATTGCCATAACAAAAACCTCCTATTTACCACTAAGGCACTAAGATCACAAAGAAAAAATATTCATAATTAGTGTAATAAGTGTCT
>CAZPWQ010000104.1:0-12115 GCA_964590495.1 uncultured Balneolaceae bacterium | reverse complement strand
CAAACCTGCAGGAGAATTATTTTGCCGAAGCCGATTCTTTCCATACCACGTGGTCAAGCATCAATGTAAGTTGCGAGTCGTGCCACGGACCGGGCCGGGATCATGTGGATTTTGTGCAGTCCGGGGAAGTGCAGAAGGCGACGGTTGACCGTATTCGCCGTGATTTAAAACTTACCGCCAATACCTCCCAGATCGAACAGATTAATCAATGTGCCCAGTGCCACTCACTTCGCGAACAGGTTACCCAGGATTATAAACATGAAGGTGATTTCCTGGATCACTTCAATCCTACGCTTCCACACCCGGAGTCGTATTATGCAGATGGACAGATAAAAGAAGAAGTCTATGTGTATGGCTCCTTCCTGCAAAGCAGGATGTTCAAAAATGATGTAGAGTGCAGCGATTGCCATGATCCGCACACTTTGGAGCTCAAAGCCAATGTCACCGACAATACCCTGTGCATGAGTTGTCACGAACCACAATTCAATACGGTTGAGCACCATTTCCATGAACCAAATACCGAAGCTTCTCAATGCATCAGCTGTCACATGCCCGGACGCTACTATATGGAGGTCGATTTTCGCCGCGACCACAGTTTTCGTGTGCCACGGCCGGACATCAGCAAAGAAATTGACAGTCCGAACGCCTGCAACAATTGCCACGAAGAACAATCTCCGGAATGGGCTGCGGATGCCATTGAAGAGTGGTACGGACCTGAACGCCCGGATCATTTCTCAAAAATATTTGCCAGGGCCCACACACAGGGGGCAGAAGCTGCCAATGACCTGCAGCAGATGATTGCCGATACGTCTCAGCCCGAAATAGCACGGGCTACGGCTGTATGGTATCTTGGTGAATTTCCCGATGATGAAAAAGTAGATTTGCTTGAAAGAATGTTAACCGATGAGAGTCCGCTGGTTCGCAACAGTGCGGCGAGGGCTGTTGCCAATCTTCCGGAAGATGTGAAGCGGACTGTTCTTCCACAGGCTCTCGGTGATTCGCTGCGTGTTGTCCGTCTGGCAGCGGCGGATGGATTGGCGGAATTGGGTCCTTCCGATCTGACCTTCAACAGAAGGAAAATGTTTACCGAAGCTCTGGAGGAGTACAGGCAATATTTGGAAGTCAACCGGTATTTTCCGCAGGGAGAGATGAACCGGGGACAATATTTCGAGAAACAGGGTGAAACGGATAAAGCAATTGATGCCTATCGCCGGGCGATCGACAGGGACCCCCACTTCAACCCGGCGCGGATTAATCTGGCCCATCTGCTTAACAGCCGGGGCAACAACAGAGAAGCTGAGAAACTTCTGAAAACGGTTGTTGAACGGGAACCCGATTATGGCCCCGCCCATTATTCGCTCGCGTTGCTGCTGGCTGAAGAGCAGCGGTTGCAAGAATCCCTGTCATATTTTGAGGAAGCCGCGGAGCAGATGCCCGATAACGCCCGGGTACGCTATAATTATGCCATCGCCCTTCAAACATTGGAGCGGCCGGAAGAAGCTGAGGATGTCTACCTGGAGGCGATAGACCTGGACCCAGAAAATCCAGATTATCGATATGGAATTAGTACGCTTTATATCCAGCAGGGACAATACCGGAAAGCACTTCCACATGCTGAAAAGCTGCAAAAGCTTCAGCCGAATAATCCGCAGATACAGAACTTGCTCCGTACGATTCAAAATAATATATAGCATGTAACACGGATTATATGAGAATAGCCGGATGTTTGGAATGTATTTTTTTAATTTACTGATCAAAGGTGTCATTCTCCAACCCCGAAATTTGCAATGAAAATCAGGTTAATATTTCGGTTAAGAAAATGCCTTATAAAGGTACTGGTTATCTTGTAACGCGGTATTGTTGGATTCAAAATTTTATTCTTTGGACCAAAAATGGTCCAACAACCCCCTTTAATTGGGGGACTATAGAGGACGAATTTAGAATTATAAACTATATTAATATCGGAGGCAGAATCATTGTTCGATAATTCTTTCTGTGAAGATAGTTAGAAAGTAATTATTGATTTATCAAGGGTTACATGCCTGTAAAATTCCCCCTTAGAAAAGGGGGTGCGGCTTTAGCCGCGGGGGTTGTTTCTATGATTCAGGCATTGTAGTTGAATAATAAACAGCTAATTTTAATCTGCAAAACTATGATAACTGACGTTTTAAATGATAAGCTTCAGACCCTCCAAAAAGTAGGAATTGTTTTGGTGTGTCTGATTTTCTGTTCAGGGGTGACTATCCAGGCACAGCCGGATACTTCAGACAACTCGCCCAATATCCTGATTTTCGTAGCAGATGATGCCGGATGGCGCGATTTCGGTACCTACGGAAATGATGTTATACAGACACCTAATATTGACCGGCTGTCCAAAGACGGATTGCAGTTCGAGCAAGCATTTTTGACTACTGCCCAGTGCAGCCCTTCCAGGATATCCATTTTAACCGGACGTTATCCGCATGCGACCGGAGCCGAAGACCTTCACATGCCTCTTCCGGAGGAAACACGCATCCTTCCTGATTATCTAAGCGAAATCGGCTTTTACACCGGACATATGCAAAAAACTCATTATGGTCCGTACGCCGATGCACAATTTGACTGGTATGACGAGGATCTTTCTGAAAATTTCCCTGACTTTCTGGATAGAGCGGATGAAGACCCCTTTTTCCTGTGGGTGGGCTTTTCAGATCCACACCGGCCCTACGGGGATGCCCCGGAAGTGCACAGTCCCGAGGAGGTAAAAGTGCCACCTTATTTGGCAGACACGCCTGAGACAAGGGCCGATCTTGCTGACTACTACGATGAAATTGCACGGATGGACGGACAGATCGGGCGGTTTTTGGAAGAACTGGAGCGGCGTAACGAGCTAAATAATACTTTGGTAATCTTTTTAAGTGATAATGGCATGCCCTTCCCGCGGGCAAAAGGGACTGTCTATGATGAAGGAGTGCGCACTCCCCTCATATTTCACTGGCCGGGACAAATAAAAGCCGGCACCCGGTATGAAGGGTTGACCAGTGTTATCGACCTGGCTCCAACGTTACTGGAACTGGTTGATATTCCAATACCTGACACTATGCAGGGAGAAAGCATTTTGGAAGTAATGTCCGATCAAATGGTGCCCGGACGTGAGTATGTCTATAGCGAACGAAACTGGCATGATACCGATGAGCACATTCGCAGCCTGCGTACCGACCGCTACCGGCTGGTGCAAAATGCATACACTGATCTGCCACACGGAACACCGGCCGATCTCGGGGGCAGTCCATCATTTCGAAGTCTGATCAGGCTCAAACAGGAAGCAGAGCTGAGTCATGCCCAGTCGCGTTTGTTTGAGGCACCCCGCCCCCGGATTGAATTGTATGATCTTGAAAATGATCCCTGGGAAGTAAACAATGTAGCTGCCCATTCCGATTACTGGGAGCTGGCACGTGAGCTGGCCCAGCAGCTGAACAACTGGATGAAAGAAACCGGCGATTTTTCGCCGCATCTGCGCGTGCGCGACGATCACACCGATAGAATGACCGGTGTCTGGTTCACAGAGGAAATTCCGCCGATGCGCAATCTGGAAGAATGACTGGTGTAGTTATCAGTTAATTAGTATAGTGGATATTTGGTAATTTGCCAGAGTCCGCTCACATAAATAAATGGTGAAATAATGTCTGATTATTCACGCCGAAAGTTTATAAAAACGTCCGCTTGTGTCGCGGGGTCTGCAGTACTTGGTGGTTTTCTCCCTGATACTTTCTTTGGTTCTGCTAACAAAAGCGAAGTTCCCCTTAGCGGACATTTATGGATTTATGCCAGTAAATTTCCACCGGACTGGGATTGCACTCCGATTCTGGAACAGGTTTTTAAAGACTTCAAGTATGCAGGTCTGGAAGGAGTGGAGATAATGGAGGTAAACCTGCGGCATGACGATGTAGTATCCCGCGTAGGTGATCTCGTCCAAAAATATGATCTGCCTGTAACCGGTTCTTCCTATTACGGTGATATGTGGAACCGTTCGAAACACCAGAGAATATTGGAAGACGTTGAGGTGGTAGTGGAGCGTCTGGGTAAATTAGGCGGCAGTACCTTTGGCATAACCGTTGGAGATGCGGGCCGCATTAAGACGGAGTCGGAGCTGGATGCCCAGGCCGAAGTTTTAAAAAAGGTGATTAATGTTTGTGACAGGCATGGAATACAGGCAAATATGCACAATCACACTTTTGAACTAGAAAACGATCTGCATGATTTGAAAGGGACCCTGGAAAGAGTCCCGGATATCAAACTGGGACCTGATCTTAACTGGCTTATCCGCGGAGGGGTCGATCCCGTATGGTTTATAAATAAATATGGCGATCGAATGGTTTATCTGCACATCCGCGATCAGGATGAAAATGGAAACTGGACAAAATCAGTAGGGGAGGGTGTCACTGACTTTCAGTCTATTGCCCGGGCTCTTGAAAATTCAGGCTTTCAGGGGAGGGCTGCAGTTGAACTTGCTTTCGAGACACCCCCTGAAGGATCTGTCAAGGAATATTGGAAAACAAGCAGGGAATACGTTCAGACAGTTTTTGGGTGGTAGAAAGTATGGAAGTCGCGCTATGTAAATAGTCTGCATTTTCCCGAAGATATTTTTCAAGATCAGATAGAAAACTGATAATTTTTATTTAATCCAGAAATAATATTATAGATGGAAGAAAGTCTATGAAACGAATATTTATCCCATTTCTTGCTGTTGTACTAATCTTAGGCGGACTTTTTATATGGTACAGTGGTACCGGTGTATCATTCGGATCCGGCAAGGATTGGTATGAATATCAGGGCGGACCTGATCGAAACCAATACTCAACGCTTGATCAGATTACCCCATCCAATGTGAATGAACTTGAAGTTGTGTGGGAATATCATACCGGGGATACAGGCCAGGTCCAGACGAATCCCATTATTGTTAATGATACTTTGTACGGAATGACGGCTACCGTTCATCCCTTTGCATTGAATGCAGCTACCGGTGAAGAGTACTGGCGACAGAGAGGGGAGGGCCCGGACGAGTTGAACAGCAATCGGGGACTGGTATATTGGAAGGATGAAAATGACACCAGGATTTTATACACCTACAATGAATGGCTATATGCACTTAATGCTTCGACCGGTGAACCCATACCTTCCTTTGCCGACAGTGGCAGGGTAAGTCTGAAAACAGGACTTGGAGAAGACGCCCGGGATAAAATGGTAATGTCAACCACCCCCGGTACGGTTTATGAGGATCTGATCATCATGCCGCTGCGGGTTTCCGAGGGTATCGGTGCCGCCGATGGTCATATCCAGGCTTTCAATATCAGAACCGGAGAGCTCGAGTGGGTTTTTCATACCATCCCCAAACCCGGAGAGCTCGGTTACGAAACCTGGCCCGAGGATGCCCACAAGGATCCGGATATCGGAGGAGCGAATAACTGGGCGGGTATGGCTGTGGACCGGGAGCGGGGTATCGTATATGTACCCACCGGTTCTGCCGCATACGATTTTTACGGCGGCAACCGCAAAGGTGAAAATCTTTTTTCAAATACGTTATTGGCTTTGAATGCGGCTACAGGCGAGCGTATCTGGCACTTCCAGTTCGTACATCACGATATCCTGGATCGCGATCTGCCGGCACCGCCGAATTTGCTGACGGTTACCCATAACGGTAAACGAATTGATGCGGTTGCCCAGACGACAAAACAGGGTTACGTTTTTGTTTTTGACAGAGAGACAGGTGAACCGCTTTTTCCTATAGAGGAGAGGCCTGTTCCGGGTTCCGATATCCCTGGCGAACATGCCTGGCCAACGCAACCTTTCCCGACTAAACCGGCTCCTTATGCACGCCAAACGCTGACTGAAGAGGATATCAGTCCCTACGCCGCAAACCGGGAGGAGTTGATGGAAACGGTGCGAAACAGCCGCTCGGAAGGTCCATTTACTCCTTTGAGTGAGCATGGGACGATCATTTTTCCGGGTTTGGACGGCGGTGCTGAATGGGGAGGAGCTGCTGCTGATCCTGATGGCATCCTGTATGTCAACAGTAATCAAATGGCCTGGCATATTAGTTTGGGCCCTTCTGTCCCGGAGGAGGAAATGGCCGATCTAAGTCTTGGCGAACGTATATATACTACCAACTGTACAGCCTGTCATGGGCCTGATCTATCAGGTAGCCCGGAAAGTGGATTCCCGTCCCTGAGGGATATAGATAATCGTCTCTCAAAAGAACATGTGAGTAATGTAATCTCCAGGGGCCAGGGAATGATGCCTGCTTTCGGGAGTAAATTTTCCGAAGAGGAAACTCAGGCTTTGATGGCATTTTTATATGGGGAAGAAGAGCAGGGACCCGATTCTCTTAAGGAAAGTGGAATGGAGCAGTCTTACGAAAATATGCCTGAAGTTACCTATCAAATTTCCGGTTATACCAGGTTTGTGGATAAAGATGGTTATCCCGCCGTTCGTCCGCCGTGGGGAACACTGAATGCTATTGATCTGAACACGGGTGAATATGTGTGGAAAGAGATACTCGGGGACTATCCCGATTTGAGAAATGAAGATGATCCAAAAACAGGTACTCAAAACTATGGCGGACCGGTAGTAACTGCCGGCGGAGTTTTATTTATTGCCGGTACCAGGGATGGAAAACTCAGGGCTTTTGATAAAAAAACCGGAGAATTGCTCTGGGAGACCGAATTACCGGCTGCTGCTTTTGCAACCCCCAGTACGTATGAAGTAGATGGAAGACAGTATATAGTAGTAGCCTGCGGTGGTACAAAACTGGATACACCGGGAGGAGACAGTTACGTCGCGTTTGCTCTGCCTGAATAGTTGGGAGGATATCGATAAGGAAAAAGAAATATTACTACCCCTGAATTCCAGGTATCCTTTGCAGTAGAATTTTCCAATTACATTAAAAGGGCACTGATAACAGTGCGAATAGCTCTCTTCAAAAAAACCATAATACTAAAAATTTTAAAAATTTGACCTTTTTTCCATTTTTTATAGGTTATTAGCGGCAAAGTCTTCACAGTTTTCGACTGGAAATGGATTTCATATTAAAAATTTGAGAATGGAAAAAAAGCTAAGGGGAAATAAATTAGGTAAAGAAGAAGCTTGGAACAGGTTTATTTCAGGAGAACACGCATATTTTGAAAATATCTTTAAGAATTATTATAAATCCATGTATGGTTACGGACTCAAGTTGTGTAGCCAACATGAGGTGGTCAAAGATTGTATACAAGAGCTATTCAGAAATATCTGGGAGAGGAGAGATGAGTTAGATCATATAGAATCGCCCAGGGTGTATTTGTTCGTTTCCTTGCGTCGTAAGATATTACTTACTGTAAAGAAGCAACGGAGGCAATCGGAAGGGTTAGGTAAAGCTATTGATGAAAATGCCAATATTTACTTTGGACAAGAAGAGATTATTATCAGGAATGAGGTAAAATTTCAGCAAAAAAAGAAACTTCAAGAGGCTCTTAATCAACTATCTAATCGTCAGAAAGAAGTTATATACCTGCACTTTTATAATGGTATGAGTTATGGAGAGATAGAAAATATATTATCTATCAATCGCCAATCTGTTCGTAATCATATGTACAGGGCAATGGAAAGCCTCAGATGTATACTGGATAAGGAAATCATGAAACTAGTAATATCTTTACTGGTTGTTTTTCTTCTGTAAGGAATCCCCCGGTATTTCCAGTTAACTTCTTTAACCAAAATACCCACCTTTTCTTTCCTAAGCGCATCACTAACCTAATAGTCTTTTTAGGCCAGATAAAAAATTTAAGGGATTTGAGTACGGAAGCCATACTTGCTACTCTCCTTTACCAGATGACGGGAAAGAATTTAATTTAAATCAAATCCTCCAATTTAAAAACGTGAGCAAAAAGGACTTTAACATAAAAGAGCTTATCCAAAATCAATCATTCCGCCGCGTAGTACACGGCACTGCTGATCCAAAAGAGATTAAATGGTGGGATTCATGGATTGAAAATAATGAGCAGAACAGGGAAAAAGCAAAAAAAGCTATTTCAGAAATAGCAGGATTCGAATTCAATGATCCCGTACATCCTGAAGTTGAAAAAGAATGGGATCGTTTATATAACTCAACTGTGGGCAAAAAGAACCCAGTACGACCCCCTGTATTGAATCGGAAAACTTCTTTTTCTTGGCTATATCGTGTTGCTGCTATTTTGATTATTGGTACTCTAATTGGAATGGGAGCCTATATATATTGGGGAAGTGATCAGGCTTCTTCCCAGTTAAAGCAAATAACTCAGGAACGAACGATTAAAACGGGATCGAATGAACAGAAGACAGTAAGATTCTCTAATGGCTCCAAGGTTGTATTAAACAACAACTCAACACTGATCTACACTTTAGGATTGCTTCATAATGAGACAATCGAGGTGATATTGGAAGGGGAGGCTTATTTTGATGCTGAAAATAGTGCTGACCAAAATCAGTCTGTATTTGCAGTTCGAACCCCTGATGGAGTAATCCGCGATATTGGCACAGAATTTTTAGTGAGCGTACAAAAAGATCGATCACGGGTGGTATTGCAGGAGGGAAAAGTTGAGGTACATACCAAAGAACAAGATTCAACATCTGATAATATTAACATAACAAAGGGGGAAATGCTTGAGTTTGATAAAACGAAAATATTGAAGAAACAGACAGTAAATTCAACTTTTTACACTTCCTGGGCAACAGGTTCAATGGAGTTTGATCAGACAACTATTAAAACATTTGCCGGTTTTGTTGAGCAGAGATTTAATGTGAATGTACGTGTGGTAGATCCTCGATTGACCGACATCAAACTGGATGGTGGTATTTATTTTAAATCATTGGAGGAACTGGTACGATCAGTATCAGAGGTAGCTAAAATTCCTGTATACCAGTCAGAAGATAGGAAAACAGTATATATCGGAGATAAAGTCAATAACAGGTGATCATTAATAATAATAAACCAGAATACTCTTAAACAGTTAAGATCATGAAATATTTAACGAATAGTTTGTTGAAAGTAGCGTTGTCCATTCTTGGAATATGTATGATGGTTAGTTCTCTGGAAGCGCAGACATTAGGTTCACTTCATTCACCCCAGGAGAATAACCTTATTATCATAGAAAAGGGAGTTGATTTGAAGCAAGCTCTGAAGTATATAGAAAAACGACTTGATGTTGTTTTTCTATACCGATCGGAGATTGTAGAAGATAAAACGATTTCAAGAAAAAAGGCATTGCCGAATAATATTAAAAAAGCTCTGGAGAAATTATTAAACGGGCAGGACCTTTCATATAAATATCTGAATCCTAAAACATATGGAATCTATACAGATGAACATCCGGCACAGGGAGAGACTGTTAGGCCCATTCAGGAAGAGGTATTTGGCACTGTTACTGATGCTCAATCTGGTGATGTTTTACCCGGTGTTAATGTAATTGTCAAAGGTACTACAACAGGAACATCAACAGATAGTGAGGGACAATATGAACTTACAGTACCTTCTATGCAGGATACGTTAATATTTTCGTTTGTAGGATATCAAAATGAGGAGGTACCTGTTAATGGCAGAACTGAGATTAATGTTGCTTTACAATCAGCGGCTATTTCGGGAGATGAGCTGGTTGTAACAGGTTATGGCGTTCAAAGAAAATCTGATGTAACCGGTTCTATAGGTATTGTGTCAGAAGAAGATCTGGATAAGCAATCTTCTTTTAATGCTTTAAAAAGCTTAAGAGGTAAAGTAGCCGGGGTTAATGTTTTTACGAATTCAGGCTCTCCGACAGGAAGTAACAGGGTAGTAATAAGAGGTTCAGGATCTATTAATGCTGATACCGATCCATTATATGTAGTGGATGGTGTGGCAATGCAGGATGGAATTGAGTTCATGAATCCCAATGATATTGAAAGCATTGAAGTACTAAAAGATGCGTCCGCTACAGCCATTTATGGATCAAGAGGGGCTAACGGAGTTATATTGGTAACGACCAAACGGGGCGATTCTTTATCAGAAGATGTTACTGTAACTTATGACGGATCGTTTAGTGTTGGGAAAATGCGTGGCCGGATGGATGCTATGAATGCAGAGGAATTTATGGAGGTTCAGCGGACTGGTTTTGAAAACGCTCCTTTGTTTACTAATTATGCTCCCGGTGAAGAACCAACATTGGATTTATCACCCGATATTGGAACTCTGTTTGATGACCAGGGTAATCCTCTATATGATACAGATTGGCAGGAAGAGGTAACACGTGCAGCTCTTTCGAATGATCACCAGATAGGAATACAATCCGGTGGTGAAAAATCTTCTTTTGGAGGGTTCCTGAATTACACAAACAATGAGGGGATTATTCTCAATTCCTGGATGCAACGGGCAAGTGCTAAGATTGTCTACGATGCTAATCCTACTGATTGGTTGTCTATTGGCACGAATTTAACTGTGAATAAAACATGGGAAAATAATATTGAAGAAGGTGGCGGAGGACAGGAAATTCGACGTACCATGATCGAGTTTGCTCCTATTTTGCCGGTGAGGTGGGAAGATGGGTCGTTCACCCATTTCAATGATATACAGAGCATGACTCTTGAAGGTCAACCTAACCCCGTTCATCGGGCGTTGGAAGAAGACAGGCTCCGGGACCGTCTTCAGCTATTCGGAAATACCTATGCTGAATTTCAAATAACTCAAAATTTAAAGTTCCGTACCCAGTTTGGTATAGATAATACCAATTTTGAAGCCAGAAATTATCAGCCAACGGATCTGGAATCTCCTTCCACTTCTGTAGGTAATGCCAGTATACAAAACAGCGAAACTACCTATTGGCAAAATGAAAATTACCTTACATATATCATGGATAGTGGAAATCACAGCCTGAATGCAGTTTTAGGAGCCAGCTGGCAGGGGACAGATTTCAGAGCAAACTTTTCAAGTGTACGAGAGTTTCCCAATGATTTATTTCGAACAAATAATATTGATGCCGCAACAGATATTAATGGTATTCCTGCATCTAACGCGTGGGATTGGACAATGAACTCCTATTTTGCCCGGGGGAGTTATACCTTTGACGAAACCTACAGTATGACTTTTACAAGCAGGATAGATGGTTCATCACGATTCGGAGAAAATAATAAATATGGATTTTTCCCATCTTTTGGATTGGGTTGGACAGCCTCAAATGAAGGCTTTATGTCTGATGTTAATTTTATCGACTATCTGAAATTCAGAGGTTCTTTAGGTCAAACAGGTAATACTGAAATTGGAGTTTATCAGTCGTTATCAACTATTAGTTCAGGGACCGTTCTGATTGGCGAATCACGACGAACTTCCAGCAACTTACTCAGATTAGCAAATCCGGATCTCGAATGGGAGAAAACTACGCAATACAATATTGGAGCAGAAATTGACTTGTATGACCAGTTAATTTCGCTTGAAATGGACTACTATTATAAATTAACGGACGACCTGTTACTTAATCGCCCGATACCGGCTACTACCGGTTTTGACGTGGTTATGGATAATGTAGGATCTGTCTCCAACCAGGGAATAGATTTTATGATGACAACCAGGAATATTGAGACATCAGATTTCCTCTGGTCTTCTACTCTGAATTTTAACTATAACATTAACAGAGTTGAAAGCCTTGGCTCGGAAGACGAAGATATTTTCCCCGGTCCGAACTGGGTATCAGGAAGCCAAACAATCCTCAGAGTTGGCAAACCGATCGGTACCTTCTACGGATTCAAAAGGGACGGGACCTGGAATACAGATGAGGCTGCCGAAGCTGCTGAAGCAGGTCGTATTCCCGGAGAAGCTAAAAGGTCGGAAGAACGACAGATAATAGGCCATGGAATGCCGGACTGGACCGGTAGTTTTGTCAATCAATTTAACATGGGTAATTTTGATTTTACAGCTGATATCCAGTTTGTCTACGGTAGTGAGATTATGCAGCAATTTTTGCACACGGCAGAAGACAGGCAAGCACTTACCAATGGGATCAGTACCCAGTTACATGATGCCTGGACCGAAGACAATCAAAATACCCCCATTCAACGAATCAGGCATCAGCCTCTTTCCGGCCAAAATACCCAGGCTGAC
>CAZPWQ010000103.1:0-12253 GCA_964590495.1 uncultured Balneolaceae bacterium | reverse complement strand
AAGATGCAGAAACATTTTTCCCGGATGGAAAAACACGACTGGCCGGTAATCCCACACGAAAATCACTGGTTAATGCAGATAAAATCCAGGCTTATAAAACATTCGGCTTTCAGCCTGGAAAACAAACACTGCTTGTATTGGGTGGCAGCGGCGGTGCAAAAAGAATAAACGAAGCAATGGCCGAGCACATAGAAAGGCTTCATGACGAATTTAACCTTCAGATTATCTGGCAGTGCGGGCACCGCTATTTTGATGAATTGGAGACCAGGATTCATGACCGGGAGTTTAACAATCTCATTTTGACTGATTTTCTGCACAACATGCCGGAAGCATACGCAGTGGCAGACCTGGTGATCAGCCGGGCCGGGGCCCTCTCCTGCTCGGAGCTGGCACTGACCGGCAATGCCAGTATTCTTGTACCATCCCCCAACGTTGCCGGAGATCATCAGACAAAAAATGCCCGGTCGATGTTTGATATGGGAGCCGCCGAATTGCTCCGGGATGAAGACATTCTCGAACAGCTGGCTGAGATGGTAAAAAAGATCATATTTGACAGGACTAAACTTGAAAAAATGGAGGCCGCGGCAAAAAAACTGGCAAAGCCGGAAGCCGCCTCTGAAATCGCAAAAGAAATTATTCAATTGGTGAAAACAAACAGAAATTAAATAAAAAGTCCTGACAGCGTGCCGGTGATTCTCCGGTTCCTGTCAGCGTCTTTAACAGTACGGTAACGTGTTAATGGGTAACAATTTGATTACTCGACAGATAAAATTAAATGAGCAATAAGAAACAGATACAAACACAACCCATATTCGGACGAACCCGCCATATCCACATGGTAGGAATCGGCGGGATCGGTATGAGCGGAATGGCTGAAATTCTGCTGCAAAAAGACTATACCGTATCCGGATCGGATGCCAATATGAGTGACACCATAGAACGGTTGAAAAAACTTGGGGCAAAGGTGTCTATTGGTCACGCCGAGGAGAATATTGAAGGTGCCGATGTGATAGTCTATACAAGTGCCGTAAAAGCTGAAGAAAATCTGGAAACGAAAGCAGCCCTTGAAAAAAGCATACCTGTTATCAAACGCGCTGAAATGCTGGCTGAGCTTATGCGTATGAAATACGGCGTCGGCATTGCAGGTACGCACGGTAAAACAACCACCACAACCATGACCGGGCATGTGATACAGGATGGGAGTTTCGACCCTACAATAATGGTGGGGGGCAAAGTGCATAGCTTTTCAAAGACAAATGCGGTTGTCGGTACCGGAGATATCATCATCGTTGAAGCGGATGAGTTTGACCGGACATTTCTACGGTTAACCCCGTCACTGGCTGTCATCACAAATATTGAGGCCGAACACCTGGATATTTATGACAATCTTGAGGATGTAAAAGAAGCTTTCATCGAATTCGCCAATAAAGTGCCTTTTTACGGTGCGGTCGTCCTTTGCCTGGATGACCCTAATGTCCGCGGAATTATACCCAAAATAGAGCGAAGAACTATCACCTACGGGCTGACCCCGCAGGCAAAAGTAAGAGCAGTCGATATAGAAGTAAATCAATTCACCAGCAGGTTTACCGTGGTGAATGACGGTGAAAAACTTGGGGTAATTACTCTGAAAGCCCCGGGAGAGCATAATGTGAAAAATGCATTGGCTGCCGTTGCAGTGGGACTTGAGCTCGATGTTGATTTCAAAAATATAAAATCAGGGCTGGAACGATTTGAAGGAGTATTTCGCCGGTTCCAGCTAAAAACCGATACCGACAACGTGCTGGTGATTGATGATTACGCACACCACCCGACAGAAGTGCAGGCAACATTAAATGCTGCGCGGATAGGCTGGAAAGATCGCAGAATTGTAGCAGTATTTCAGCCGCACCTTTTTTCGCGAACACAGAAGCTGTATAAGGAATTCGGGCTGTCGTTCTTCGATGCCGAAGTGTGTGTAATAACGGATGTATATCCCTCTCGTGAGGAGCCGATTGAGGGTGTAAACGGAAAATTGATCGCTGATGCCGCCAGGGAATACGGTCATCAGAAGGTACTTTACGTGGAAGACAAGGCAAAATTACCGGGAAAGCTTAAGGAGACTGTCGCACCGGGAGATGTAGTTATTACGATGGGAGCGGGCGATATTTACAAATATGGAGAACAGTTTGTGGAAGCCCTGGAAGCCGGAATCCCAAAACTAAAATAATTCAGACAATGAATAAATAAAATGAGCGATAACGAATCTCATAACGAAACAGCAACCGTTAAACCCCTGCCCTGGATTGCGGGAGCAATTTTGATTCTCGGGGTGGCCGTATTAACAGGTTTCTACTGGAATTCCATTTTGACAGTACAGAAGGTCCAGTTTAAAGGAAATTATTTTGTCTCGACTGAGGATCTGCAGAAAATTGAAATCCCGATGGGAATCAGTCCCGACAGTTTAAATTTTATGGAAATCATAAATCGTTTTGAGGAAATCCCCTATATAAAACGCGCTGATGTAAATTTTGAACCCAGCGGCAATTTGATGGTCAACATTACCGAACGACAACCCATTGCGCTTTTATCCAACGGTGATCAAAAGATGTATGTGGATGTTGAGGGTCTTCGCCTCCCTGTGATTCGGGGAAAAGCGGCAGATGTACCTGTTTTATATGGGTTCAAAGCCGAACCCGGAGGTGATACGTTGAAAAGCGAATCGTTTACCGCTGTATCGGATTTTCTGAAGAATGTAAGAAACCAACCGGTGAGTAACGCCACTATAAGCGAAGTTGCATGGACTGTGCAAGATGGTGTTGTCGCCCTGACCAATCAAAATGGTGTAAAGCTGATATTCGGGAAGAATGACTTCAAAAACCGGCTAAGCAACTGGGAAGCTTTTTATGGCGAAGTGATTAAAGAAAAAGGTATTGAACAAATGCGTTCGATTGACCTGCGTTTTCGGGGACAAATTGTAACACGCGAAGGATGATAACTTGATGAAACTAAACCTCATTATATGCCGGAGCTTCGGTACCTGATGAGCAATAGAATGAATAAACATATAACTGTACGTGGATAACATTATGGAAGAGCAAGAAGATAGAATTGTCGTTGGTCTGGATATCGGTACAACAAAAGTATGCGCAATTGTAGCGTCCATTGATTCCCAGGATCGTATCCATATCCTTGGAGTGGGCAAAGCTCCAAGCGACGGATTAAACCGCGGAGTCGTTGTCAATATCGACAAAACTGTAAATGCCATACAGACTGCAATCGAGCAGGCACAGCTGGCTTCGGGAATTGAAGTTAATTCTGTGAATGTCGGTATCGCCGGCGACCACATCCGCAGCATGCGGAGCAAAGGTGTAATCACCATAAACAATCGAGATAACGAAATTACTGTTGATGATGTAGAACGCCTTCTGGAAGACTGTAAACAGATTATGCTGCCTACCGATCAGCAGATAATCCACGTCATTCCGCAGGAATTTGTAGTCGACGGACAGGATGGAATCAGTGATCCTGTGGGAATGAGCGGGATGCGGATGGAAGCTGAAGTTCACATAATTACGGGGCTCGTTTCCGCGGCAAAAAATATATACCGTTGCGTTGAACGTGCCGGTTACCAGGTAGCGGATATCATCCTGGAGCCCCTCGCCTCTTCATACTCCGTTTTGGATGATGAAGAAAAGGAAGCCGGCGTTGTGCTGGTTGATATAGGCGGAGGAACGACGGATGTCGCCATCTTTCAGAATAATACGATCCGGCATACCGCCGTCATTGCCATTGCCGGAAAAAAGGTCACCGATGATATCCGCATAGGATTGAGTGTACTGGAAGACCAGGCTGAAAAACTGAAGCGTAAACACGGCGAAGCGTATGTCGATATGATTGAAGAAGACGAAGCGATTACAGTGCCCGGGATAGCCGGACGTCCGCCCAAGGAAATTACCAAGAGTATTTTAGCAAAAATTATCCAGGCGCGAATGGAAGAGATCCTGGAGATCGTAGCCATCGAAACTAAACGAAGCGGCTATGCTGACTCACTCAGTGCAGGTGTGGTACTCAGCGGCGGCGGTTCTCTGATCAAAAATGTATGTCCCCTGGCCAATGAAGTACTCGGCATGGATTCCAAGATTGGAAAACCGAGAGGACTCAGCGGCGGATTGACCGAAGAAGTGAACAATCCGATTTATGCAACAGGCGTCGGTTTGGTCATGCACGCTATTAAAACTGACGACGGCCAGCAGAACCAGGCAATTATGCCTACCTCTATCAAAGGATCGAGTGTAGAAAAGGTAATGAACAGAATTGCCGATCGCATGAAAAGCTGGTTTAAAGAACTTTAGCAATAATACCAGATAACCCTGACAGGGTTTTGAAACCCTGTCAGGGTTAAAAGAAAATAACACTAACAATCAAGTAGCAATCAAACAGCAAGAAATAAAACAGCAATCTAAATAAGGAGTAATATTATGGCTAACCTTAACTCTCGTTTTAGTTTTGACATCGACGGTCAGGACAATGCGAAAATAAAAGTCGTTGGTGTTGGAGGCGGTGGCGGCAACGCTGTCAACAACATGATCGATAAAGGTCTGACCAGCGTCGAGTATATCGCTTTGAATACTGATGCACAGGCCCTGAAGAACAGTATGGCGGACCTGACGGTCCAGGTAGGATCGAACCTTACCAACGGGCTTGGCGCAGGCGCACGTCCTGAAATAGGACGTGAAGCCGTGGAAGAGAACCGGCACGAAATAGAAGAAGCTATCGAAGGTGCCGATATGGTTTTCGTTACCGCAGGTATGGGAGGCGGAACCGGAACAGGCGGAGCACCCGTCGTATCCGGCATCGCCAAACGAAAGGGTATTCTGACTGTAGGGATCGTAACTACCCCCTTCCAGTGCGAAGGTCCCAAGCGGATGAAATATGCCCTCGACGGTATCACAGAACTCAAGAAAAACAGTGATACGGTAATTGTGATACCCAACGAGCGCCTGCTCGATATTTCAGATGAGAATACAACTCTGATGGAAGCCTTTAACAAGGCTAACCAGGTACTGTATAACGCCACACGCGGCATATCGGATCTGATCCTGATGCCGGGTCTTATCAATCTGGACTTTGCTGATGTACGAACCACCATGCTTGACGGTGGAGCAGCAATTATGGGATCGGCCACTGCAACAGGAGAAGACCGGGCAGAGATTGCAGCCCGTGAAGCCATCAACTCGCCCCTTCTCGACGGTGTCAGTATTCGCGGAGCACGCAACGTACTGGTAAACATTTCTTCGGGTGCCGATCTGGGCATGCGTGAAACCACCACAGCAACAAGTATCATTCAGCAGGAAGCCGGCGAAGATGCGGAAATCATCCTCGGTACGGTACTGGATGAGGGCTTTGAAGATGAACTGCGTGTAACGGTAATCGCTACCGGCTTTGATTTGTCTGACAGCAATGATGAAGCCAGGGTGGCACCCAATTCAAAAGAAAGCGGATCCGAATCATCCAAAAAGAAGTCGAATAAGATGAGTATGCCGAAAGCCAGTGACGTAACAGGACACAGCCGCTACTCTTCCACCAATGAACCATTCTACAAAGGTGAGAAGAACCTGAAACAGATGGATCAGCCCGCTTTTCACCGTCGCGGTCTGAAAAACATCCGTCCTCTAAACGATGAGGAGGAACAGGAAGAAAAAGAACAGCAAAAGCAGGGAAATGAACTGTTGAACAACCGGCGTGAAAGAATTGACAAGTCGGATTCGGATCAACCGGCATTCCTGCGTAAAATCATGGATTAACTCTCGTGCCGTGTCAAGTACCTTTTAAGATTGCTTGTTACCGGCCGGATGATCTTACGTAACCGGTCTTTTATACCCGTTTCGACGGGAAATAGATTGCTAACTTTAAAAAGAGCCTTTTGACCGGGGCTCTTTTTCTTTTTTAATTAACCACTAAGTCACCTCAGCGCCTCAGTGGTAAACCAGTTTTAATTTAAATAGTTGAGAATACAATCAATCTATGCTTCGACCATAACATTCATCGGAATGCTTATACTGAAGGAAGGTTTTTCGCGATCCTCAATAGCAAATTCTCCTTTAAGCTGTTTTACTAGGGTTCGAATCAGCTTAAAGCCAAGCGTGTTGTGAGCAACTGAATCAAAATCGGGCGATAATGGATTACCATTATTTCGGACTCTTAACATCAACCCCTCCACTTGTTCGAGAAATTCAACGATGATAACTCCGCGTGATCTTTCCTTGAAACCATGAATATAAGCATTAACCATCAATTCATTAAGTATCATTGCAATAGGCACAGCATCATCGATATCAACAGTGATTTCCTGGACGTTTAATGAGACTTCTATATCCTGATCTTTATTGTGAAAAGCTTTTTGCAACCGGTTTGAAAGCTTAACAACGTATTTTTTAATATCCACCTCCCTGAAAGAGTCTGACTGATCCATAGTTTCGTGAATCAGTGCCAGGCACCTGATCCTGGAATGGGAATCCTTAAGAATTTCGGCGAGCGGTTTATCTACTACATTCTTTAACTGCAGTTCCAACAGTGCCAGCACCATGGTTAAATTATTTTTGATGCGGTCGTGTATCGTATCGAGAAAAAGATCCCGCTCCTCCACTGCCTCTTTTAATTGTGTTTCGCTTTGTTGGAGCAGAAGTGTCTTTTTATTCACTTCTTCAATTAATCGCTGATTCCAGCTGCCTACCAGGTAAATACCGCCTGTACCCAGAGAAAGAACCAACCCGATTGAAATCCATGAAATTATCTGAAACGACTCACTTGTCTGAACCAAACTGGTTCCATCCCATGGTTGTGAGCTCGCCAACTGTTGTGCGAGTGCCTCAGAACCCAGCATTTTGGCTGCTACAATGAATACCAGCAGCACTACAACCACACTGGCAATAGCACTGTAAATCCACCCAATCGAAACCCGGGGTTCCGGAGGTTTGGGAAAATATTTTTCCCTGATCCTGTAGATGGCCGGTGTAAATAAATAGAGCAGAGGTGCAATGATCAACATACACTGCAAAAACATGCCGGTCCACCAGCCTTTCCATAACAATGTGGTTTTATAAGCCTCCAGCGCAAAAAAATCACTCCAGATAAATGATCCCAGTGAACTGCCAAGGGCGGCAAAGAAAGATATGACTGTAAAGAAAGTAAAACTTTTAAGATCCCTTAGTGCCGGATCAAATGAGACACAATAATAGGTAATTGCATAAATGGCGAGACCCAGAACAAATGCAACTCCGAAAAGTAATCCCCAGTAATAGGTAATTCCGGTATTAAAGGTGATAAAAAAGGCCGACAGAAAAAGCGGGATAAAACCCCACTCAAAACCGAACCAAAAGAGCAGCAGTGTGCCTAATATCAAAGGTGGGTAAAACAAAAAAAACAAACTCGTTGAATTACCAGTGCTTTCAATAAGCATGAATTTTGAGGGAGAAATCCATACCGTGGAAAAAATGCAAAACGCGATGACTACCACCCATAAGCCCAGGAGAAGAAGGAGACGGCCTTTTTGCAGCTCATGCTTAGCCAAAAGAAAGTCAATGGTAAGCGGAATCCACCGCCGTGAACTGTTCTCATCCCCTAAAATTTTATCCATAACCATCACCCCTATTTAAAAGTCCAGAATGAAAGAATATTAGCAATTTTTAATAAGAACGAAAGGATAATATTAAATGAGCAGTGAATTCATCAAATTAATCTATCTTTGAAGCTTAGTAAACCAGCTTAAAAGATTTTTGGATACATAGTCATTCGTTCTGTATGGTGCAGTGTAATCAGTCCAAAAGCAGCAGCCGGCGGGGTTATTATGGCCTCAAATAGTACGTGTTGCTGATCGTAATCTATTTCTATGGTTTTGCCATAATTGTCCCCGCCAAAACTAACAGCACCGGGAATAAGCCGGTTTGTATATCTCCCCTCGACGGGAGAGATATATGATCAAAAAGCTTCACTCAATAATTTGACCGCCATGCCGATTGCCAATACCGCAAAGGCATATTGCAGGTAACGCCGTTCTATTTTCAGGTTGAAAAGAGCTCCGGCAAATCCCCCTATGAATCCACCTGTTGCTAATGGCAGTGCCGATCCGAAATCTACATAACCCAGGTGGTATGCCGTCAATGTTTCAACCGGACCGGCAGTCAGTGACAGCTGCAACCAGCCGGAGAGCGATATCAATACAATGGCCAGAGAGGATATACTTACCGATTTCTGGAAGTTCTTTCCATAGTACAGATTCATCAGTGGCACCATAACTCCACCCCCACCGATTCCTGCCAGAGCAGCAACAAAACCGCCAATTCCCCCGGTAACGGAAGCCTGTTTGAGCGTTACAGGCACTACATCACGACTGATATCATCTGGCTGTTTTGAGCCACGCCGGTAAAACATATAGGCCACATAAAAAAGTAACAGGCTAAAAAATATTACAAACTCCTGTTGACTGTAATAAGAGGAAGTAATTACTATCTTACCGACAGAAACGCCGATGGCGCCCAGAATACCTACCTTTACTCCCTCTTTCCAGTAAAAATTTTGCTGGTGATATTGACGTATCGAGCTGCCGGTCGCGGCAATGAAAGTGCAAAAGAGGGAGGTCGCAATTGTCAGAACTACGGGATTGGATATGCCGGCACTGCTGAACATTACAAACAAAATGGGCGTAAACAATATCCCCCCGCCAAGACCGAATAACCCGGCCACAACACCTGCAATGATGCCCAGTATGAAAAGTATCAGCAATTCCATCCGTTATTGGGTTATTAGTAGTAGCGCAAATTGTCCGCCCGTGCTTTTATATTCATCTCATCAAATCTCTATCTTACCATATAAATACAGCTTGGCCGTCCCGCTGATTTCCACTCTTTCCCCTTTTATCGTGCAGTAGATCATACCGCCGCGCTTTGAAATTTGCCGGGCTGTCAGCTCTTTCTTTCCGAGGCGGTTGCTCCAATATGGTGCAAGCATGGTATGGGCGGAACCGGTTACCGGATCCTCATCAATTCCTGCTGCCGGCGCAAAAAAACGGGATACAAAATCGACGTCATCCCCCGGGGCTGTTATAATAACTCCGCGAGTTTCAACTTCTTTGAGTAACCGAAAATCGGGATCCGTATTACGGACCTGATCAGCAGTTTCTACAATGTACAGATAATCTGTAGCACGAAATACCTCTAACGCCGGGATATCCAATGCCTGTTCAAGTTTCGCGGGCATCATTACAGGTTCCGGTTTTGCCGCCGGGAAATTCATGACCAGCCGGTCACCTTCTTTTTTAACTTTAAGTTCTCCGCTGTTGGACTGAAACCGGATGACTTCTTTATCATAACCCAGGTGATCGAATAGTATGTGGGCCGAGGCCAGTGTCGCATGTCCGCACAGGTCAACTTCTACTTCGGGTGTAAACCAGCGAAGTCGATACCCGTCTTCTTCCTTAACAAAAAAAGCGGTCTCAGAAAGATTGTTTTCATGTGCAATTTGCTGCATGGTCTCGTCTGGAAGCCAGCTGTCGAGCGGACATACAGCGGCCGGATTGCCTTTGAATACGACATCGGTAAATGCGTCAACCTGGTAAATGGGAAGTTTCATATTTCTGTTTTAATAGTATTATCAACGGAAGTTGAAATAACAAAAATTCGCCTCTTTTCAAATTCATCATTCCGGGTAAAGAAGGTTATATTTAAACAAATCTCAAAATGTGAATTTCAAATACGAATCGTTTTTTCGGATAGTGACCAAGTAGTGATCTATTAATCTAATCATGCATTTACATCCTGAACGTTTAAGTGAAAAAATCGGATTTGAGACCGTTCGTGCGGCAACCATGAAAAAAGCACAGTCGGTTATGGGACGCGAGCAATTGTCTGCCTTGATGCCATATTCCGATCGGCGGGCTATTGAACGGAGGCTGGCCCGGACCGGCGAAATGATGGATCTGCTCCAAAATGATGCGGCCTTCCCTTTGGATAACCTGCATGATGTACGGAAATACCTGAAGCAGGCCAAAGCTGAAGGCAGTATTCTTCCCCTGCCGTCATTCCTCGAGATCATGGAAGTGTCTGTCACCGCGCGCCGCATAAAATCCTACCTGAATCACCGCAAGGACAGCTACCCGGAGCTGCAGGAACTCTCCATCGGATTAATTCCGCTCAAAGAACTGGAAGTAACCATAAAAGGTATAATCACCGAACATGGGGAATTGCGTAATGATGCAAGTCCCCAGCTGCAGTCGATTCGCAAGCGGCTCAACAACAAGCGCAACGACCTGAGAAATACCATAAACCGCGTTATGAGCCGTGTCTCAAAAGAAGGTATGGCTTCGGATGAAGGGCCTACCATCCGTAACGGACGCATGGTGATTCCGGTGCAGGCGGAGTATAAACGCAAAATCAAGGGATTTGTGCATGATGTTTCTTCGACGGGACAAACAGTATATCTCGAACCGGTTGAAGCTCTGAATATCAACAACGAAATACGTCAGCTTGAATCTGAGGAACAGCGTGAAATCGAGCGAATTTTGCAGGAACTGACTTCGGCTGTACGGGCTGAAAGAGATACCATCCTCCAAAACATTGACGTATTAGGTTCCATTGATGTCATTGCAGCAAAGGCACAGCTTTGTATTGATTTAGATGCCTACCTGCCGGTTCTTTCGGAAACATCGCACATGTACCTGAGGGAAGCCTATAATCCCATTTTACTGCTCAAAAACCTGAATCTTCCGCAACAGGAACGTGAAGAGGTAGTGCCGCTTAACATGGAGCTGACCGGAAACGAACGTTGTCTGGTCATTACGGGTCCGAACGCCGGGGGGAAGTCGGTCGCATTAAAGACGCTCGGATTGTGTATCATGATGATTCAGAGCGGATTTGCCATTCCGGCCCGCGACAGCTCGGAAATACCGCTGTTCAGCGGATTATTCGTGGATATGGGAGATGACCAATCTATTGAAAATGATTTAAGCACGTTTTCTTCCCGCCTTGAGTGGATGCGCGATACGCTGGAACATGCTGATGAGCGGGGCCTGGTGCTTATTGATGAAGCGGCGGCGGGAACCGATCCCGAAGAGGGAGGCGCATTGTTTCAGGCGCTGATTGAACTGTTGATGGAGCGCGGGTCAAAAGTGCTGGTAACGACACATCACGGTTCCCTCAAAATATTTGCCCACGAGCACGAACAGGCAGTTAACGGCTCAATGGAATTTGACCAAGATACTCTGTCCCCGACCTATCGCTTTAAAAAAGGAGTGCCCGGCAGCAGTTATGCTTTCGAGATAGCCGAGAGAATGAAGCTGCAGGATTATTTCCTGAAGCAGGCACGTGTGTTGCTGGGCGAGGCGAAAAGTGATATGGAAACGCTTATATCCGAACTGGAAACCAAGAGTCAGGAGGCGGAAGAACTCAAGCAGAAGTATGACAAGCTGAAATCAAATACCGAAAAAGCCCGCAACAGATACGAGGAAAAACGCTCGGCCATTGAAAAAGAAAAAGATACTATCCGGGAAAAGGCCCTGAATGAGGCAAAGGAAATCATGCAGTCTGCCAATAAAAAAATTGAAGATGCCGTCGAGCGAATTGTAGAAAAGGGACAAAAGGATGAAGAAACGATAAAAGAAGCCCGCAAAGAGGTTGAGGAATACAGATCCAAAGTAGACGGTGAGCTGGAGGGCCTTGAAAAACAAAGAGAGAAACAGGTCCGCGATAATTCCAATCCGCCGCAGGTTGGCGATATTGTTCGCCTGCAGGATGCCAATACCACCGGTGAACTGGAAGAGATTAACGGGAAGCAGGCAGTGGTACTTGCCGGCGGACTTCGTCTGAAGACCAAATACCGCAACCTGGTTAAGGTGAAGAGTGCCTCCCAAAAGAAGAAACAGAAGCAGGTCGAGGTTAATATTGTGGGACGCGACAGCCCCCCTGTAATCAAACCCGCATTAAACATACGGGGCATGCGCGGACCGGAAGCGATGAAAGAGGTGATGCACTACCTTGATAATGCCATGGCCGCCGGTAAAAATGAGGTTCAGATCATCCACGGAAAAGGGGAAGGTATTTTAAAGAAGCTGGTGCACGAACACCTCGAAAAACGACCGGATATCAAAGGGTATGAGATAGCCCCCATCGAACAGGGCGGCGCCGGTTGTACTATTGCGTACTTTAAATGAGTCTTCGACTACATCCCCAAACCCGGCGGGATTGCGCTCTTTTAGACTTCCTTAGAAATATTTTGTTGGTTT
>CAZPWQ010000102.1:0-12299 GCA_964590495.1 uncultured Balneolaceae bacterium | reverse complement strand
CCACAGGGAGAGGGAAGCCCTGCCCCTACCGGCATCTAGCATCCAGCATCTAGCTACCCAATACATGGAACGTTTGGTCGGGTTCAAGAGCCAGGATCGATTCGGTCATAAGGTCGATAAGAGCTTCTATATCGTTTACCGAGACGGTCTCAACGGGGGAATGCATGTAACGCAGCGGCAGAGAAATGAGTGCACTAGGTATACCTGTCTTTTGGTAGAAAATACTGTCTGTATCGGTGCCGGTTCGGACGCTGGTGGCTTCATGCTGGATATCAATGTTTTTATCCTTGCTCACATCCTCAATAAAACGGACAATCTGCGGGTGATTCGCCCCGCCGTGCTGAATGGAAGGACCTTTCCCCAGCTTCACAAGCCCGTGTTCTTTGTTGTCAATGCCCGGTGTGTCGGTGGCGTGGGTAACATCGGTAACGAAAGCCATATCCGGCTCGTGCCGATAGCTCATCATGCGGGCGCCGTAGCCGCCTACCTCCTCCTGCACGGAATTGAGGGCAAGGACGTTTACTTTGAGCTCATCACGACGCTCGTTCAGTTTTCTCAAAACCTGGGCAATCATATATCCGCCGATGCGGTTGTCAAGTGCTCTTCCGCTGAGGATCTTTTCCGACAGAAACTCATAATCGTCGGTATAGGTAATCGGATCGCCAACCTGCACCATCTCCAGTGCCTCTTCCCGGTTGGATGCTCCAACATCAACATAAATATCCTTCCAGGCAGGTTGCGAGCCTCCGCCGTTCTTCTTTTCCTGGAGGTGAATAGCCGTATTTCCCGTAACGCCCGAAACAATGCCGTCGCGTGTATGGATAAAAACCCGCTTGGCACGGGCGATGGTTGAATCACTGCCCCCCAGCTTGTTGATATAGATAAATCCATCGTCCGTGATATGCTGCACGATCATGCCGATCTCATCGCAATGGGCTTCGATCATCACTGTTATCACATCAAAGCTGGTGTTGAGCTTTGCGGATGCCGAACCGTAGGCATCGGCCTGAACTTCATCGGCAAATTTTTCTACATATTCTTTCCACACTTTTTGTCCCGCAATTTCAAAACCAGTGGGACTCGGCGTTACCAGCAATTCTTCCAAAAATTCGTATTCGGGGGAGTCAATCATATATCTTTAAATTTTTGAGGCCACTAAAACACAGAAACACAAAAAATTATTGTTATCGTGTAGAGTGGAATTCCGGATTAAATTATTGGCTTCTGAAATAAATGTCGGACACATTGATTAAATGAATATAACAATTCACTTTAGATCGATTAAATTATTTTAGGTATTGATTTCAGCCTTCAACATCTCCATTTTTGTGCAATCTTGAAACTATAACCCAGGATCAATGATTCATCCCGACTATCAAAAAAATCTGTTTCCTGCGTGGCTGGAACTGCCGGTTCGCTTTCGCGACCTCGATCCGCTGAACCATGTCAATAACGCTTTATTCAGCACTTTTTATGAAGAAGCCCGGATCGAATTTATTCGCGGGGTCCCCTCTTTTGCCCGACAGCTGAAAAACGGGTACAGCTTTGTTCTTGCCAATATTATAATTGATTTCATCCGTCCGCTTGAATATCCGGCAAACATATTGATCGGTACAGGAATCAAGCGGCCCGGGAACACGAGCATTTCAAGCTTTCAGGCTATTTTCACAAAGGAGGAAAAGAAACTGGTTTCAGTGGCAGAGGCCTCAGGGGTCTGGTTTGACATCAAAAGAAAAAAACCGGCACGACTGCCCGAAATTAAAGATGAGCTGGTGTTGGGAGAGAGCTTTTTTGATGGGTAAATACAACTTATGCCAAAAGAAAAACTTTATGTAACTTTGCATTTTTCTGGGACACACTCTGTGATATTTATGGCCTAAAATGGATAAAAGCACACAATACAAGATTTTCAATGATCCGATTCACGGTTTTATAACCGTACCCAAAGGTACTATCCTGCAACTGATCGATCATCCCTATGTTCAGCGGTTGCGGCGTATAAAGCAGATGGGACTCGGTTACCTGGTATTTCCCGCCGCCGAACATTCTCGTTTTTCTCATGCTTTGGGTGCCATGGAACTGGCCCAGCAGACGCTGAATAATCTCCGTGAAAAGGATACGACTATAAGCCCCGCCGAATATAAAGGTACTATGATTGCCGTCCTGCTGCACGATGTCGGACATGGTCCGCTCTCCCACACCCTCGAATTCAACCTGGTTGATGATTTTCATCACGAAATGATGACACTGGCTGTCATGCGGAAACTTAATAAAGAGATGAGTGGAGCGCTCGACACGGCTATCAAAATTTTTACCGACCAGTATCCAAAAAAACCTTTTCTCAACCAGCTCGTTTCATCACAACTTGACATCGACCGGCTGGACTACCTGAAGCGGGACAGTGCTTTCACGGGCGTATATGAAGGCTCGGTGGGTATCGACCGGATCCTGAAAACGATGCGAGTCCACAAGGGCAATATCGTGATAGAGAAGAAAGGTATATATGCCATAGAAAATTACATCCTGGCTCGCCGGCTGATGTATATGCAGGTTTATCTCCATAAAACAGTGCTGAGTGCCGATAAGCTTTTGCGAAGTATATTTACGCGTGTACGCTCACTCATTGATCAAAATGCAAAATTGTATCACCCTTCTCCCGCCCTGCAATATTTTCTCGAGGAAAGACCAAGCGCCCGCAAGAAGATTACCCACACGGTTCTTCAAAAATATCTGCAGCTTGATGACAATGATGTGTTTCAAAGCATAAAGTACTGGCAATATGCCGATGATGCCATACTTGCAGATCTCTGCCGCCGTTTTCAGTCGCGTTCCCTGTTCCGTACTACATTTTTGAATAAAGGATCGGGCAAAAAGCTTGTTGACCAGGTAAAAACAAAGACCCGGCAGGTTTTGAAAAAGAAAGGCCTTCCCTCCGATGAAAAAGCTGTCAGTCACTATTTCTTTTTTGATAAAAGCTACAGTGAAGCCTACCGGTACGAAAACGAAGGGATCTGGATCCTGGAAGAAAAGGACCGGGCCGTTGAATTTTCAAAAGCCGCAGATACCGAAAATATTATTGCGTTAACCGAACCGGTAGTGAAGCCGTATGTGGTGCATCTGAAAGATTTTGATGTGGAGGCCGGGTGATTACCACTAAAGCACTTAGTACACTAAGAAAAGGAATTTATCATTCGGAGTATCTTTTCAAACCTGACAGGTTTTTATAATACGGACGGAACCATCCGGTATCCAGCATCTGGTATCCGGTATCCAGACCTATTCAGAAATGCGATCGTAGACGACAAAAGATAACTCTCCCCTGTCCTCGCGTTTCACTTCTTTCCAGACAGAACTTATATCATCCCGGTATTCAGGGAAGTACGTGTCACCGTCATATGACTGGTGAATTTCGGTAACAAAAAGTTTATCTGTCTCCGACAGCAGCCGGCGGTAAACTTCTCCTCCGCCGATGACGAACACCAGTTCCTCACCTTCCAAATAATCCAACGCTTTGGGTACCGATGAGAAGGTGGGGACATGATCGTAATTACGGGTCCGGCTCAATACCACGTTTTCACGTCCGGGCAACGGTTTTTCTTCCAGTTCTTCAAACACACCGCGCCCCATCAGCATCGGGTGTCCCATCGTCACCTTTTTGAAATACTTGAGATCGTCGGAATAGCGCCACGGCAAGCTCCCCTCCTTTCCGATAACCAGGTTGGGATCATGAGCCACAATAATCGCCAGGGTCATACCGCGACCTCAAAGCGTATAGACGGATGAGGATTATAATCCTCCAGGGTGAAATCATCGAATTCAAGCTCGTCCACGGTTTTGTCGGCAATATGGAGCTTTGGCAACGGACGAGGTTCACGTTTGAGCTGCTCCTTAAGTCCGTCGATATGATTTTCATAGATATGCGCGTCGACAATTGTGTGGGCAAACGTGCCGTATTCAAGTCCCACTTCATTGGCAATAGCCATTGTGAGAGCAGAGTAACAGGCGAGGTTGAAAGGAATTCCCAGTGCAATATCACCGGATCGTTGTGTTAAATGGCAGTTGAGTTTTCCGTCTGCAACATTAAAAACATACATAATATGGCAGGGCGGAAGAGCCATTTTTTTCAGCAGCCCCGGGTGCCAGGCGCTTACGACGATCCGCCGGCTGTGCGGATTTTCTTTTAACATTTTAATAGCCCGCTGTACCTGATCAAACTCTTTCTTAACCCAAACGGATTTTACAATATGTGAGGCATCGCCTTCAAATATTACATCCTCTTCCTCGTAATAGGGAAATCGCCGCCACAGAACCGGATAAATAGGACCCACATGACCAACTTCATCGGCCCATGCGTCCCATATATGACAGTCGTTTTCATCCCGGAGCCACCGTATGTGATTTTCCCCCCGAAGATACCAGAGCAGTTCGAGGATTACCGATCGAAAATATACCTTTTTGGTTGTCAACAGCGGGAAACCTTCGGCCAGATCGACTTTATAGAATTCTGCAAAATTTGAGAGCGTATCAATTCCTGTACGATTGGATTTCTTCACACCGTTATCGAGTACATTCCGAACCAGGTCAAGGTATGCTTTCATAAATAGAAGTAAATAATCAGGTTAAAAGTATAATTTATAAGCCTTACAACACTACGCCCTGCAGCAATAATAATGCTATCGAAAAGTAAATGACAATTCCGGTAACATCTACCAGTGTGGCAACAAAAGGAGCCGAAGTCACAGCAGGATCCAATCCAAAATGAGACATAATAAAAGGTAACATTGATCCGCTTAAATTGCCAAACAGTACTACACCTATCAGACTCATTCCCACCGTCAGTGCCTGCAATACCAATTCAATTGAAAATATTTCGCCCCGGGTCATCATCCATGCGGCGATGACTATGGTTCCCAATATGCCGAGCATGCCGCCAAGCAATGCTCCCGAGAAAAGTTCTCTCTTCAGCACTCGTTTCCATTCGTCAAGTCGAATATCGTCGGTAGATATAGCACGGATGATCAGTGTTGCGGCCTGTGATCCGGAGTTACCACCGCTGGAGATAATCATCGGGATAAAAAAAGATAGGATTGCTGCCGCAGCCAGTGCATCCTCATACGACGCCATAGCTGTAACTGTCAGCATCTGACCCATAAACAGTACAACCAGCCATCCGACTCGCTTTTTGACCATTTCAAATATTTTGGTCTGCGAGTAAGAATCATCAAGGGCGTCCATACCGGCCATCAAATGCATATCCTCGGTGGTTTCTTCCTCAGCCACATCAATAACATCATCAACCGTAACTATTCCGACGAGTATACCATCAGAATCGACCACCGGCATCGCCACACGATCGTATTTACTGAGCATTTTAACGGCGTCCTCCTGGTCATCAAAAGCGCTGAGTGCTTCGAAACTTTCATCCATGAGCGAAGCTATATCGGCTTCGGGGTCGGCAAGTATAAGCTGGTTCAGGCGAAGGTCGTCAATCAGTTTTTCATTTTCATCGACAACGTAAATCACATTGACCGTTTCCACACTGTGACCGAATTTCCGGATCTGCTCCATCGCCTTGCGTATGCTCCAGTTTTTTTTGACTTTCACATAGCGCGGCGTCATCAGACGTCCGACACTCTCTTCCGGATAACCGAGCAGTTTTTGCACCTGCCTTCTGTCATCCGTCTTCATCGAGTTCATAACCCGCTGCGTCAGGTGTCCCGGGAGTTCCTCCATCAGGGCTACGCGTTCATCGGGTTCCAGGTTCGACATCACTTCGCTTAACTGCTGTGCGGTGAACATGTCGAGCAGTTCAACTCCTTTGGCGGAGCTGAGATATGCAAAAACATCGCCGGCTTTCTGTTTCTTCAGCAGCCGGAATATCACAGCCGCTACTTCATTATCCAGCTCTTCAAGCAATTCAGCCACGTCTACTGCGGGTACATCGTTAAGGATGTCTTTCAAAGCGACCCAGTCTTTTGCTTCAATCAGCTCATCAAATTCCGGTTTGAGAAGATGGATAATCATAAGTTACACTTTCCATAATTACTAATGCAGGAGTTGCGTCTAAGAATCGTATTAAAACGTCAAAAAAACAAGGCCAGGATCGATATTTCATTTTAAAAAACTGGGTGCCCTTAGCCCACATTTCTCACCAAGAAATTTGGTTGTGAGTAAGAATTTTGCTCCAGCCTTAGTTAGGTACTATGCTATGCTTACTATGCATTATGCAGGCCGTCATCATCCCCGAAAGCTTCTTTCCAGAACAAGATACCGCCAAGAATTAAACCCTTGAGAATAAAAGCGGAAAAAACGATCATTAATCCAACTTCATGAAGAAGAATAATCAGTGCCAGATAAACCATAAACAGGAAGATGCGACCTTTATGCTGCTTGATAGATTCTTTATCAAAATTGGGAATTTTATCAAATGGAATAGTACTGACCATCAGAAATGAGAGTAAAACAATCAGGGGTATAAGAATCGTGTTAATACCATTCTTAAATCCTTCAAACAATTCCAGGCTGTTGAAGAAAGTCAGGTAAAAAGCGGAAATCATAATTGCCTGGGCAGGTATCGGGAGACCTTTGAAAAAAACCGAACGTTCCTCATCAACCTCCAGACTATCCTGGGCCTCGACATTATAACGGGCAAGCCGGACAGCCCCGCATAGCGGCGGAAGTGCACTCAGGATAATACCCACCAATGGCATCTCATTCAATCCGAATGTATAAAGGAGAAAACCTGGTGCTACTCCGAAAGACACAACGTCGCTTATGGAATCCAGTTCGATACCAAATTGACTGGTGGCATTAGACAGACGAGCCATAAAACCATCCAGTGCATCAAAAAGTCCGGCAAATACAATCAGCCACGCTCCAAAGAAGAGGCGTCCTTCTGCAATGCTGATGATGGCCAGAAACCCGCAGAAAAGATTCATCAGAGTAAAAAAACTTGGAACAGCAATCCTCGGGATAGGCTTACGTTTGCGTCCGCTTCTTTTTTTGCGGCGCCGGCGAAATCGTTTCCATTTTTGAATTGGGTATTTCATGAGTTACTGGATGCTGGGTGCCGGCCCTCCTGCGCGCAAGGCTTCAGAGGGTAAAATGCTGCCTGCCCTACGAAGCCTTGGCGTAGTAGGGGATGCCAGATACCGGATTTATCCGCTTCATTAAGACACTTAACTGAGATGAGCTTATGATTCATGAGGGTATATAATTTATTTTTACAAAAAAGTAACAATTATTCAATAGTAGCGATTATGGTTTTACCGGCTACAGTCCGGTCCCCTTCTTTTACTTGCAGTTCAATATCTATCGGTACAAGTATATCCATTCTGGAACCAAATTTCATCATCCCGAACCGTTGCCCCGCTTTTAACATGTCCCCTTCGCTTATATGATAAACTATACGACGCGCCAGAAAACCGGTTATTTGGCGAAAGAAAATTTTAATGCCGGAAGGATGTCTGATTCCAAAGTCAGCACGTTCGTTAAGATCCGAGGCACGGTGATCCCACGCCATCAGGTATACACCCGGATTGTATTTCAAATATTCAATGGTTCCGGTAGCCGGTATACGGTTGACATGAACATCTAACGGAGATAAAAAGATACTTACCTGTTTTGCCCTGGCTTTAAGATAAATAGTCTCTTCCACTTCTTTTATCAGAACTATACTACCATCGGCAGGTGCAATGATTAAATTGTCTTCATCTGGAATCTCCCGGTCAGGATCCCTGAAAAAAAAGAGCATAAAACCTACTAAAAACAGCATAGCCGAATAAATAATGTAGGAGGCCCAGTGATCCAGAAATAAACCTCCGATACTTACAATAATCGCAAAGACAACAACGACCAGAATTGTATTATATCCCTCACGTGCAAACGTCATATAATATCCTGCTAGCCAAATTGTCTTATAATGTCATTGAAGGTAACGAAGATGAATAGAGCTATAATGATAATAAAACCGATTTGCTGCAAGACCATTCGCACCTTTGCAGATGGTTCACGGCGTGTTATACCTTCATAAATCAGGAACATAAGGTGGCCACCGTCGAGAACCGGGATAGGCAAAATATTCATGATAGCCAGCGTAATGCTGAGAAAAGCAGTAATCGTCCAAAACCCGAGAAAGCCGCCTGCATCGGTCTGTTCTTTTGTAATATTGGCAATTGCAACCGGTCCGCCAAGATTTTCGCGTACCGAGATAGAACCGGAAAACAACTTGCCAAATCCCTGTATAATTGTAGTCGTAACTTCATTTGTTTTTTCAACGCCAACGCCGAGCGATCCGAACAAACCGTACCGAAATCGGTCGATTTCGAAATATTCATTCGGATCGAGGGCAGAAATACCCAATATATTACTTTCACTCGGCTTAACCTTATAATTCAATTGTTCAGAACCACGCTGTACTACCAAGTTTAGAGAATCATCCGCATTTTGAATTTTTTCCACTATCTGTAGCCAGTAATTGACCGGTTCTCCGTCAATTGAAGTAATAATGTCTCCCTGCTGCAGACCTGCTTCATCGGCCGGGCTACCCGGTGATACGCCCCTTATTTTATTGGGAAGTGCATTTATAAGCGAAATAAACCCCTGTTGACCGATATCATCCAAAATGGTATCGGGTAGTGCTATATTCACTTCCCGGCCGTCTCTCATAACGGTATAGCTCAAGGAAGAAGAAGTTATACGACTCGGCGAAAAGAGTTCCCCGAAATAAGCGACGCGGTCTCCATTGACCCCCACCAGTTTATCCCCTGTTTGAAAACCGACCTTGTGCGCGAGTGAACTCTCAGAGACATAAATTCCCTCCACACTGTCGAGCTGTACTTTGGTTTCTCCATGAGAGAGGGTAATTCCGGCATAAATAAAAACCGCAAGAATCATATTGAAGATAACGCCTGCTGTAATAACTATAATACGCTGCCAAACCGGTTTACTGCGGTACTCCCAGGGTTTTGGTTCTTCGTTAATATGTTCGGTATCCATGCTCTCATCAATCATACCGGATATTTTAACATATCCGCCCAGCGGAGTTGCTCCTATGCAATAGTCGGTTTCTCCTTTTTTAAAACCCCAGATACGTGGCGGGAAACCCAGGGAAAAACGCTCTACACGCATTCCGAACAGTTTGGCGGCAAGGAAATGACCAAGCTCGTGAAAAAACACAAGAATTAATAAAGCTGCGGCAAAGATGCCGATTGTTGACAGTAAACTTAAAATCCATTCCATGAAGTGTAGCTAAACTTTTTATAATGTTGCAGCCAGTAGCCTGGCTTTATTATCAATTTCTTTTAACGTATGTAACGTAATATTTGTACCGCCATTGAGTTTGTCGAGGCATTTTTCAATGATTTCCGGAATCTTAATATAGGAAATTTCCTGATTCAGAAACCGCTCGACGGCTATCTCATTAGCCGCATTCAAGATACAAGGTGCCGTTCCAGCTTCCTCTGCAGCATTTATTGCCAGCCTGAGGCAAGGGAACCGGACAGTATCAACCGGCTCAAAGGTCAGTTCGAATGCCTGTTTCCAGTCAAGGCGCGGAACGTCGAGTAAACATCGGCCGGGATATGTCAATGCATATAATATCGGGACTTTCATCGTTGGCGGCCCAAGCTGTGCTTTGCTGGAGCCATCCGTGAATGTAACCACCGAGTGTATGATACTTTGAGGATGCACAACAGCCTCAATTTTTGACAGTGGCAAATCAAATAACCAGTGTGCCTCAATAATTTCCAGACCTTTATTCATCATTGTTGCCGAATCAATAGTGATTTTTGCTCCCATCGACCAGTTCGGATGATCTAACGCATCACTAACCGTGATGTTTTGCATCTGTTCATCCGACCAGGTGCGAAAAGGTCCGCCGCTTGCTGTAATTATAATTTTTTCGATCCGATCCAGAGGCTCACCAATCAGGCATTGAAGCATGGCACTGTGTTCGGAATCTACCGGGACGAGCAGATCTCTCCGGTCTTTAATGATGTCATTTATAATTTGACCACCTACCACCAATGATTCTTTATTCGCCAATGCTACTTTTTTATCTGCTTTAAGCGCAGCAATTGTCGGTTCAAAACCGGTAAACCCAACCAGGCTGTTCAGGATGGTGTCAGCTTCGTCTAGTGTTGCAAGATCATCAAGTTTGCCGTTTCCGGTAAGAATCTCTGTATCATTATGTCCAACAGCATCTTTCAAATTCGAGAAATAGTTTTCATCGGTGATCAGAGCATATCCAGGCCTGAACTCGTTAATCTGTTCAACAAACTTTTCCCAGCTTTGATTACAGCTCAGGGCAAGTACTTTGAAACTATCCGGATGCTCCCGTATGATTTCGAGAGCCTGTTCACCAATGGAACCGGTGGAACCGAGTATGACAATTTTTTGCGGTTGCAAGTATTTCCTGTTCAATTCAAAAGAGCCTTGAAGATAGATAAAAACGGATAGAAGTCAGAATCAATTTAAACTCTGATTTTCGCCACGCAAAGCAGCCAAGACACAAAATATATGGCTGATATAGGATCGACATTAGTTCGATTTCATGTTTCACATCTCTTAAATAACATTAACCCTTCAAAACAACGTTTATTTACTGGCCATCCTGATGAGGCCCATCATGCGCCCGCTCATTTTCCCCTCCCGGCGATAAGAATAATAATGCTCATCTTTTTCGATAGTGCAGTCTTCATCAATTTCAATATTAGCCCGTAAAACTCCCGATTCCTCCATTTGGGATGCGATTAATCCCTTTAAATTTATGTGTGGTTTGTTATACCTCTCATAGTCAACAAACTTATCGGGGAATAATTTTGCAACACTTGTCCCGACTTCAAAATTTTGAGAGGAAATGCAGGGACTCACATATGCTTTTATCTGCAGGGGTTCCGCCCCGAGTGAAATCATTCTTTTAATCGTCAGCGGGACAATTTGACCAACCGCCCCTTTCCAGCCTGCATGAGCAGCTGCTATTACATTATTCAGGTCATCCCATAATAAAACAGCTGCACAATCTGCTACCTGGATAGCCAGTGTAAGATCCGAAATATGGGTAACAAGAGCATCCGTCTGCGGATAAGTTCCACCCCGAAATACTGTCTGAACATTATTGCTGTGAATCTGGCGGGCATATGCTATATTTTGGGAATCCAAATTCAACGCTTTGCTTAACCTCGCTCTGTTTTCAGTAACAACTTTCTTCGTTTCCGGAGTATTAAAGCCAACATTCAGCCCTTTAATAATGCCTGCCGGTGCTTCTTTGTCACTGTTCTTCAGAGAAAACCATGCCTGTACCTGATGACTGTTTTCAACAGAATCAGGTACTTTAAATGCTAAATTATCGATTGATTTCTTCATATAACTTCTGCCTGATTTTCTCAACCGGAAACGGTTTTCCGTTCCATAACTCAAAAGAGCGGCTGCCCTGCTGAATTAACATTTCGAGTCCCCCTATCGTTGTAGCGCCGACTTCGTCTGCCATTGAGAGAAATGTTGTTTTCAGAGGATTGTAAACAATATCATAACAAATGCGATCACCCAAATATTGTTTTTCTGATTCCCGAATGGGGCAATCGTCGACATTGGGATACATACCGACAGGTGTTGCATTGACAATAAGTTCTGCCTCAACGGCCAGTGAAGACCACGCATCGTAACCTGCTATACGGATGTCATTCCGATTTACTGATATATCAGATGCTCCCGGATTTCTTGAAATTAGCACGATCTCCTCCATATTGAAATCCGACAAAGCTGAAATTATAGCTCGTGATGCTCCGCCCGTTCCAAATACGATGGCGCGTCCCCCCTCAAGTTTCTCACTGAATTCAGCAAGCGGTGCGGCAAAACCGTACATATCGGTATTATAACCTACCAGTTGGTTCTCTTCCTTTACTATAGTATTAACCGCCTTTATATCCCTTGCAGTAACATCCAGATGATCGAGATAATCAATCATTGTTCGTTTGTATGGCAGCGTGATATTTGCGCCCCGGAACTCATCACGATGCAGATGTACAGCCAGATCTGTCAGTTCATTTTCCTGCAGTTCAACAGCAAAGTATTGCTCCTTCATACCGTAATAATTCAACGCAGTATTATGCATCAGCGGAGATAGACTGTGGGAAATCGGTTTCCCCAGTACCATAAAGTGCTTACCGGAGGAGGTGTTGCTTTGAGTAAACTTTGTCAGATTCATTATAACAGGGGCTTTAGAAAATAAATGATAAAAAAAATGCGCACTGAAAAGTGCGCATTTTAAAACCGGCAGAAAATATAAACTGGATTAAACG
>CAZPWQ010000101.1:0-12692 GCA_964590495.1 uncultured Balneolaceae bacterium | reverse complement strand
GATCTTACGCTCTGGGATATGGACCGTGAGTTCTATTGTGCCGGTCTGGGCGGAAATGAAAAAGCTACCCTTCGTGAAATCGTGCGTCTGCTGCGGGCTACCTATTGCGGTAAAATCGGTGCGGAGTTCATGCATCTGCTTGACCTCGAAGAACGAAAATGGCTGCGGGAACGGATGGAAACCACTACCAATACCCCGGAGCTTGACAAGGAGCAAAAAATAGAGATCCTCCACCGCCTTAACCAGGCGATGGCTTTTGAACAGTTCCTGCATAAAAAGTATATCGGTCACAAAAGGTTTTCACTGGAAGGTGCCGATACGCTGATTCCGCTAATGCATCACATGCTGGAAAAAGCGGGTGAAGATCAGGTTGAAAAAATATTTATGGGCATGGCTCACCGGGGACGCCTGAATATCCTAGTAAACATAATGAACAAACCCTACCGCAAAGTCTTTGCCGATTTTGAAGGCAATGTCGATCCCGGCAGCATTCAGGGATCGGGTGACGTGAAGTACCATCTCGGTTCAAAAGGTGCATATGAAACTAAAGAGGGACAAAAAGTAGAAATAGAACTGATGCCGAATCCGAGCCATCTTGAATCTGTCAATCCGGTCGTCGAGGGTGCCACACGGGCTACACAGGATCACCTTGAGGATGATAATCCTGGCAAGAAAATTCTTCCTGTACTTATTCACGGCGATGCGGCCTTTTCCGGGCAGGGTGTTGTGGCCGAGACTCTGAATATGTCTCAACTGGAAGCCTATAAAACTGGCGGTACCGTTCATATTATTATTAATAACCAAATTGGATTTACTACATTGCCGAAGGATGGACGGTCTACTGAATATGCATCTGATCTCGCCAAAATGATCCTGGCTCCAATCTTCCACGTTAATGGTGATAATCCTGAAGAAGCAGTACATGCTATGCAAATGGCTTTTGAGTACCGGCAGAAGTTCGGCAAGGATGTCGTTATTGATCTGGTTTGTTTCCGCAAGCACGGGCATAATGAAGGTGATGAACCTGCCTTTACCCAGCCGGGTATGTATAAGGAAATTGAAACCCATCCGACGGTACGCGATATCTATACAAAACAGCTGGTTCGAAAAGGAGAATTGACGGAAGAGGAAACAGAAGAAATTTTTGCTGAATTCGATGAACTGTTGCGGGAAGCTTTCGAGGATGCCAAAAAAGCATCTCCCCTTGAAGTAACCGAAGATATGATCGACCGTACGGAAACAAAGCAGGAAGAATGGGCTGAATTTCCCGATACCAAGTATCCCGAGGGGGAACTTAAGGATATAGCCGTTAAGCTGAATACCGTACCCAAAGATTTTGATGCGAATCCCAAACTGCTCAGGCAACTTGCCAAACGCGCCGAAATTGTTGATAAAAATGAGAAAAGAATCGACTGGGGTTTTGCCGAAGCTCTCGCCTTCGGTTCACTTCTGAAAAATGGTACGACGGTACGTCTGACAGGCCAGGATGCCGAACGGGGTACGTTCTCTCACCGTCATGCGATATTGCATGGTACCGAGACCGATCAAAAATTTATCCCACTGAATAACCTGGAGGACGACCAGGCGCCGTTTTATCCCTATAACAGCCTGTTAAGTGAATTCGCCTGTGTAGGTTTTGAGTTCGGTTACAGTGCAGCTAATCTTGACGCACTTGTAATATGGGAAGCTCAGTTCGGTGATTTTGTTAACGGTGCCCAAATACCGATCGATCAGTTTATTTCGGCGAGCGAAGAAAAATGGGGACAGCAATCTTCGCTTGTAATGACGTTACCTCACGGTTATGAGGGTCAGGGTCCCGAACACTCTTCGGGACGCCTCGAACGCTTCCTTCAGCAATGTGCTGAGGATAATATGCAGGTTGTCAACCTGACAACTCCGGCACAGTATTTTCATATCCTTCGTAAACAGGCAAAGCAGGAACATAAAAAACCTCTGATTATCATGTCGCCGAAAAGCCTTCTGAGGCATCCGCTGGCTACCTCGAACACCGATGATCTGGCAAATGGCAAATATCAGCCTTTTATTCCTGATGATGAGGTGACAGATATGAAAAAAGTCGACCGGCTGATTCTTTGCTCCGGCAAGGTTTATTTCGATCTGTATAAAGAACGAGAGGATAAAGAAATTGAAAATATAGCGATTCACAGACTGGAACAGTTTTATCCTTTCCCCAATATGGAAGTGGAATCTATTCTAAAGGAATACAAGAACGTCGAAGATATCGTATGGTGTCAGGAAGAACCAAAGAACATGGGCGGCTGGACTTTTGTAGCACCCCGGATTATGGGACAACTGCAAAAGAAGCAGTCACTGAGATATGTCGGCCGCCAGGCCTCAGCCTCACCCGCAGCCGGGCAGATGAAGATTCACCAGGCTGAGCAGCAAAAATTGTTGGAAGAAGCGCTGGGATAAGAAATTCCAAGCACAAATGTTCAAAATCGAAACAGTTTGTGTTTAGCTATCAGCGGTCAGCTTTCATTTAAAGAAACAATAACTCTTTACCCGTCTGCCAGATCCCACCAGCGATTCAAAGGCCAGAAGACTTGTTTCTCCCAAGGAGTCCTTTGGACAGAATCTTCAGCTGGGGATTCCGTAAGAGCTTTTTCGCAGCTGAGCGCTACAGATTCCGAAATAAATTCGGAATGACGCCTTACTTGATTATTGAGACAAAACCGTGTCATCCTGAACTTGTTTCAGGATCTTTAGCAAGAAATTAGAGTAAGGCCTACAGAGCCAATTAAATAGCACCCGATTAGGATTTTGGTCATTTGGATTTCGAATTTATCGTAATCCATTTTTCACACCTTTGCAAATACGGCTTACCGCATCGTGGCTGTGCAGGCTTTCCATATGCACACAGCGGATGACAAAGTCGGTAATTCTTTCCTCCTCATTCAGCTCTTCATACAATAGGCGCGCCGCATCCTCGACAAACTTCTGATAGGCTCCGTTCATCTCGGCAAAAGCCTGTTCATCCTCTCTTTTTACTATTACCTGTGTTTCGGTTTTAAGCGCTTGGCGACAATGTTGTACAAGATCTTCAATAAACAATTCCTCATCCAGTTCTATGGTAAGGCTCGCAATGCTGCGCTGACTGTGAGAAATAGCTGCCACTCCCCTGTTCTCGCGGGCATGTTCTGAAAGTTCAAAGGAACATGGGCATGCGCTGCTGTAGTCAAAATCCAGGTGGATGAACTTTCGAAACCGTCCGTCCGGGTTCATTGTACCTTCAATGGCAACATTGTAGTACTGATATCCCTCCAATTCCGACCTCAGACTTTCCTGCAGGATCGGATAATTAAAAGAAAGCCGCAGGTATGCCGTTTGGGAATCAAGTTCATCCCGGTAGGTTTCCAGAACCTCTTTCAGTTTATCCGGATGGAAAACTTCATCCTTAAAATTATAGAATGAGCGGATAATTCTGCTCATATTGATACCTTTTTTGCCGGCCTCCAAACCCACATAGCCGTCAACGGAGGTTTCAAGCGTTAAAAGTTCGCCGTTGGGACGCGGATATTTCAGGGGAAGCTTAAAGTCTGAGATACCTACCTGCTGGATAGGTACATCAGCCCCTTCGATCAGGGAAGCAGGTCCATTTTGCAGATCAGGTAAACTGGCCTTGTAATCGTCGGAAATAGTAAATGTCGGGTCGTAATAACGTTTCAATTTCGTGTCAATCATGCTGATAATTGAAAATTCAGTCTTGGTTTAATAATATCCTTGTTTCCTATGATTTCAAAAGATACGGACAATATTTTGCACTGTTTCGTTCGGTTTCCTGAAGCTCAACTTCATACAGGAAACCTTCGCCGTAACTTTCTTTTTTGATCAGTTCCTCCAACTGTTCAAAAAAAGCCTTTGCCAGGTTTTCTGTTGATGGTATAATCTCTTCTATGAAATCCACATCGAGATTCAGGTTTCTGTGATCACACTTTTCAACTATTTTTTCATGAATAATTGACTTAAGCTGTGACAAGTCGATTACATAACCTGTATCAGGATCCGGTTTCCCGGCCACCGTTACCTTGAGAATATAGTTATGCCCGTGCCAATGCTCGTGATTGCATTTTCCAAACATCTTCCTGTTCCATTCATCCGATTTAGTAGGATTATGAAGGCGATGTGCGGCATTGAAATGTGCTTTTCTGGTAACAAAAACCAAACGACAATTGCTTTATTTAATGATGGCTTCGTTTAACGATGCCCGTTTCGTGATAGTTCCACAATGGTAACGCAAGTCAGCGTAAATTATGATGCATGGCTATTATATTCAATATTAAATCCGGGTAGTTGGACGTTAACAGGAATTCTCAAATTGAATTGAGAAGACTGGGTACCCGGATCAGCAGAAGAGGCAATTATACAGATTTATTGAGTGATTGTACTGCACCACCAACCGCCGCCGGCCTGTGTTCCCGAAATTCCGAACCTATTTATTCTTCCCCGGGTGTCTCTTCCTTATCGGAATCAGCATCCCCTGTTTTAGCATCACCATCTGTTGAAGAAGCAGCTTGTTCTTTTTCACCGTCGCTTTTTAGTGTATGTGTGGTATTTCCATTTAAATTCTTTGCCGCCTTTTCACTGTCAAAAATCCCTTCCGGATACTTGCCTTTAGGATGGGCTCCCAACAGGGATTTAAGATCATTATGATCGAGCACTTCTTTTTGAAGAAGTGTTTCGGCCATGGTTTCAAGCTCTTCACGATGTTCGGTCAGCAGTTTTTTTGTTCGCTCGTAATTTTTCTCGATAATAGCTTTCACAGCTTCGTCGATACGCTGGGCGGTATTCTCGGAATACTTTTTATTAAATCCATAGCTGTTATCCGGATTTTGTGAATCTTTGAGTGAGAGATATCCTATTTCCTCGCTCATTCCATATTCAGCTACCATTGCAAAAGCCATATTGGTAATCCGTTCAAGGTCATTTTGTGCACCTGTCGAAATACTGCCAAAAACAATTTCTTCGGCAATTCTTCCACCCAATAAAGCACAAATTTTATCATTGAGTTCTTCGGTTGTCATAAGAAACCGGTCTTCGAGAGGGGTCTGCAACGTGTAACCAAGAGCAGCCAGTCCGCGCGGTACAATACTCACTTTCAAGACCGGGTCGGTATGTTCAAGATACCAACCGAGAATGGCGTGGCCGGATTCATGATATGCTACAATTTTACGCTCGTGCGGGCTGATCAGTTTGTTCTTCTTTTCAAGTCCTGCAATGACACGTTCAATGGAGTCCTGGAAGTCTTCCATCTCAATCTCATCTTTATCCCGGCGGGCGGCAGTAAGAGCTGCCTCATTACACAGATTGGCAAGTTCGGCTCCGGCAAAACCGGGAGTCTGCGATGCTAAAAGTTTAAGGTCTATTTGTTCCGACATCTTCAGGTTGCGGGTATGGACTTCCAGTACCTGAACACGACCTCGCAGGTCCGGTTTGTCGATCAGTATCTGCCGGTCAAAACGTCCCGGGCGCAATAAGGCAGAATCTAATACATCCGGGCGGTTTGTAGCTGCCATGATAATAACTCCCTTGTCGGTATTAAAACCGTCCATTTCGCTGAGGAGTTGATTTAATGTATTCTCGCGTTCATCATTAGATCCCATCATCATTCCTTTACCCCGACTCCGGCCGATAGCGTCAATTTCATCAATAAAGATGATACATGGAGCTTTTTCCTTAGCCTGTTTGAACAGATCGCGAACACGTGCAGCACCAACTCCGACAAACATTTCAACAAAATCGGATCCACTCAAACTAAAAAACGGTACATCCGCTTCGCCAGCTGTTGCCTTGGCAAGCAAAGTTTTACCCGTACCCGGAGGACCAACCAGCAACACCCCTTTGGGTAGCGTGCCTCCCAGTTTGGTAAATTTTTGAGGATATCTCAGAAATTCAACGACCTCTTCCACTTCGGCTTTAGCCTCTTCGAGTCCGGCTACATCCTTAAACGATACTTTGTTGTCTTTCTGCTTATCGTAGAGGGATGCCTTGTTTTTGCCTATGTTTAATACCTGTTGCCCCGGATTCATTCTCCGGAAAATAAAGATCCAGAAAGCGATAGCTAATCCGATCGGAATAAGCCAGATAAAAATTCCGCTGAACCAGTCTTCTTCAATTTGTACGTCGTAAACAATATTGTTGCTGTCCAGCACCGGACGTATTTCATCCCCCTCCAGCATCGTGGTATTAAATTTTGGAGGCTGGTTACTTTCTGTCAGCTGCCATTGTTCTTCAGATTCATCAGGATTTACAATTCCCTCCTTGATGGCTTTCTGGGTATAAGTACCCGTGATAGCAGTCCCATTTTTAATGGTAATTTCTTCCACATAGCCTTCTTCAACATACTCCAGAAACGTGCTGTATTTTATCCTGTTTCCACTATCCTGACTCATAAAATAAAACTGGAAGGCCAACAGCGCCAGCAGCAATACGACATAAATCCAAATAGGAAATTTAGGACTCTTGTCTTTACCCTTATTAGAATCCTTCAGATTGGATTCTTTTTTATTGGATGATTTCTTGTTTTTCGACATGTATAAATTCGATTACCTTTTTAAACTTATCTCTCAAATATACGGTAAATATTAGTTCTCTGCGGAAGTAACTGAAGTCGTATGCCACCTGAATATTGAGACGCCTCTGTAAACGGTTAAGACTTACTATTATTGGCTAGCCCGGATTTCTCACAAATTTTTATTTAAGGTTGAGTTAAGTTATTAATAATAAAAGGCTTAAGTCTGATTATAGATTGATCGTCATATCAACACCTGTAGATCCCTGCGAAATTTATCCGTCAGCTGCGTTGAAGGTAAAATAGCTCAACTACGCCCAGTCTTCGTTGAGCGAGCTTGTGAATACTTCGCCTGCCCTACGAAGCCTCGCGTAGTAGGGCCTTGCTGACGAAAAAATTTCTTGATGAAAAATCCGGCCTAGCCCTCAAACTAACTATTTTCATCCTCCTGTTCATCGAACCGGATAACATCACCCTCAGCATTTTGCATGCAAATCCCCTCCTCGCTCCCCGTAATCTTTCCTATCACCACAAAATCCCCGAATTCATCCGAAAGTGAATCGATCATTTCTTCCGGAAGGGTGAACATTAATTCAAAATCCTCGCCGCCGTAGAGAGCATATTTGTCGACATCTTCTTTCATTTCATCAGCTACCCGGCGGGTATCAAGAGAAATAGGGATTGCCGCCTGATAAATATATGTTCCGACATCGGAAACCATCGATACATGCTGCAGTTCACTTGCCAGACCTTGGGTTACATCAATCATTGAAGTCGGTTTAATGCCCAGTTCCGATAATTTTTCTATAAATTCCTTTCGGGCAATTGGAACCAGCTGTCGTTTTACTACATATTCATAATCTTCGAGATCCGGTTGAAAAGCCTGTTGCTGTTCCTGCTCTTGCCAGTATTTTTTTTCTCGCATGAGAATACGCAATCCGGCAATTGCGCCTCCCAGATCACCGGTCAAACATATTGCATCACCGGGTTGTGCACCTTTCCTATAGGTAATATTTTTTTTACTGGATTTCCCGGTACAGGTAACACCAATCGATAGTATCTGATGGGAAGCTGCCAGATCACCACCGACCACCTGAATATTATAATCTTTTCCTGCCGCATGGATGCCTCTATATATCTCTTTCAGCATATCTACGGATATTTTATTCGGTACAGATACATTTACCAATATCGTCTCAGGCGTACCATTCATTGCATAAATATCACTTACGGCAGCTGTTGTAACCTTATAACCAAGGTGATGAAGAGGTACATAGGTTAAATCAAAATCGACTCCTTCCATAAAACTTTCAGACGAAACCAGCTGTAAATCACTCCCATTTTGCAGAACTGCAGCATCGTCACCTACGCCCTGTACTACTGATGGTTTTTGAACTGATGAATCTTCCATCAGTTCATTTATCAATTCAGTGCGTCCTACTGATTGAATCGTGCGAAATGTTTTTTTCTCCATATACAAAAAAAGGCAGGTACACAGCTACATGCCCTTGCCTTTAAATAATTAATAAATTAGCGAATCTAATTATAGCTCCTGCCAGATAATTATTTAATTAATTTCCTGTTTGGTAGAATAATTAACCCGCAATGTACCGGCTTCGCGCAGTTCTTCCTGTACATCGGTTACGATACCGAAATTTGTATCTTCATCTACACGAAGTGAGACGATGAGCTTTGGTTCTTCCCTGAGCTTATCGTACATGATTCTTCGGATTGCACCGACATCTTCGACTATAGAGTCATCGATCTGAATTTTCGTTGATCCCAGCTGATTGTTACCCAATCGTTCCGGGCCGATATAGATATAACTCACTAACCGCTTCTGTTCGATCTTTTCAATATTTTCCGCTTCGGTAAAATCAACTTTTACCTGCAGGGTTACCTCCCGAAGCACCGTTGTTACCATAAAGAAAATAAGTAACATGAATATGATATCAGGCATTGCTGCCATCGGTACTTCCTGATCCGTTTTTGCAGATTTTTTTTCAAAATGTGCCATAAGTTAATTTAACCTCGGTCGGGCTCTGCGATTGATATTTTCTTTGGATACATGTCCTTTATTGTCTCCGCGGCTTCGCTATTGTCATCCAGCTGATCATAATCCCTGCCGAACTGTGCCTGTGTAGCTTGATCCCTCAGGTCTTTGTAAGCCCCCATCACCTCATCAAGCATATTAATATACGTGCGGTAAGGTGTTTCTCGCTGTGTTTTTATAGAGACAATCGCCTTATCCGGAGATTCAGACAACTCGGGATCCTGTCCGTTGTTATCGACAAACTCCATGACCTTTCTCTTTACTTCTGATACAGGTGTCGGCTCCTCATCCATTAAAACCATACCCTGTTCGTTTACGAGTATATTCAGCAGGTTTCGTTCTTTAATGGGAGGTGGTTCCTGATCCTCCTCGGGTGCAGGCGGAAGCTGCAAACCGATACCCGTGTCGATATCAATAGTCGTCACGAGCAGGAAAAAGATCAGCAGCAGAAAGGCGATATCCGCCATTCCTGCACCGCCGATTTCCGGTTCTTCACGCTGTTTATTTTTTCTAAACATAAGTTGGAGGAAATTAAATATTAAAAGTACCGCGCATTCCGGTCAGTACTATAAGCAGTACCATTGCAGCCATCATAAATAACATGGTGGCTACACCGGCTTCGGTTATATTACCGGTGATGGCGTAAGCCCCACCGAATACTAAAAACGGTACAAACATAGTGATTATTTTTTTGAAATCCTGTTTACCGTTTTTCATGCTTTTGACTCCTGAAACCAGCATACCGAGCACACCGATCCCAATCAATCCTAAAGCCAATCCAATTGCTATTGATACAATCATGATAATTGCTCTTTTATTAGGTTATGGGTGTGTTATTTATTCTTCAGGGCTGCCTTCAGGTCTACTCGTATCAATAATCTGCTTGCCTTCCTTGAGCATAACAATAGAATCAATAAGCGTAATGGAGCTTTCTTCCATTTCGGAGATCAAACGGTCAATCTTAGAGACACAATAATTGTACCCGATTTGAAGGATAATACCTGCCAACAGTCCTGCGGCTGTCGTGAGCAGTGCAACCTTAATACCACCTGCTACGAGTGACGGTGAAATATCGCCGGCTTGTTCAATAGCATCGAATGCCTGGATCATACCGACAACAGTTCCGAGGAATCCGAGCAGTGGTGCAATGGCTATAAACAGTGAGAGCCATACAAGTCCCCGTTCCAGAAAACTCATTTCAATTGATCCATAGGCTGAAATAGCTTTTTCAGCTGCTTCAATACCTTCATCGACACGCATTAGTCCAGCCTGAAATACAGATGCGACCGGGCCTCTCGTTTCAGCACACAACTCCCGTGCAGCAGATACGCCACCTTCCTGAAGAGTTTCCTGTACATCAACAATAAATTTTCTGGTGTCAATATCGGCTAAATTAAGGGTAATAATACGTTCCAGGAAGATAGCTAAACCAAGAATCAGGGCTACAAGTACAGGCCACATAAAGCCACCCTCGTTACCTTCATTAAATCTTTCGACAATTACATTAAAAAAACCTTGGTCCGCTCCTGCTTGAAGAAAGAAGAGAGTGATAGACGTTATCATACGATTACTCCGATTAAATTATATTAGGTTTGAAATTTATGGGCTTACAAAGATGCAAAATGATAGATTATTTTGACTTAAATGTCAAAAGAAGGAGTCAACAAAGTTTAAAATCGTATCAACTTTAAAAGGTTTAACACAATTTATATAAGGAAAATCCCGGCAGAATCATTCTTTTTAATTCAAACATGCCTGAAAACCTTCATTTGTCGGCTAAATCTTTTAAGCCCTGAAATAAGGAAACGCTGAAACCCTTCCTTCTTTTGCATATCCGATTAGCTTATCCAGAATTTTTTTTACTTTCCGGATCAATGAACATATTAGCACGAAAGAGCAAATATGCCAGTTGATTTAATTATTTTTTGATTTTGTGGTCCTTCCGTTCCATCACCTGTATATAAACGCACTTGCTGCATTTTTGCAAATCGTTTTTGAATATATTCTAACGGAAAAATATTCGTTTCCATGGCGCAACAGTTGGTATCGATGTATCCGATAAATTCAACAAAGACCGGGATGTTCGCCTTCCCGGCTTTTTCGTTTAGTAAGAAAATATACCATCTCCGCCGAATCGTATTTTCATTCCTTTTAACCACACCGCCTTCACTATTTCCTTCCGGGTACGGAACCGAATCCGGAATCATCACCTTCCTGTAACTCTTCAACCAAGTTACCGGCTCTACTGCCTTATTGTGACAGCGTGTGTAATTGATTTTGTTTTGGGAGGCAAACAGATTTTATCATCACATACCTGATACAATACTTCCAAATCAACCATTGATGAACCCGAAGAGTTCTTATCAAAAACAAGTGGAATCGTAAATGATGCCTTTTTGGAATGCCACCCCAATTCGGTATTAAAATTAGGATCCATCTCAATAGCCGGCTCGGTTTCTTCGACCTCGCCCGATATGGTGAGAATATCATTGGCTGAACTGAATTGTGTCGGATACGGGCCTGCATCAGGATCATTATTAATCGAATACAAGTGCCAGTCTCCTTCTATATCGGCTTCTACAGTAATAGTGAACACTTCTCCACTCTTAACTTCTTCCGGGGCCTCTGTGACCGAATAGGAAACCGGGTCAAGCGTTTGCGCCTGAACAAAAAATGGGGATAACATCGTTACGATGATCCCCACTATTATTCTGTGAAATGGTAAGTTTCTTATCATGCCGATAAAAATTTAATAACGCCGGAAAGAGGTCTTATTCTTTAACTACCCATACCTTTATCTGCTGTTTAATTTCGCTGATAAGATTGATGGTAGCGGTATATTCACCTAATGTATTGATATCCTGATCAAGAGAAATCTTACGCCGGTCGATTTCAATACCGCGTTCAGCTAATGCATCGGCCACATCCTGGTTGGTTACAGAACCGTGAATTCTTTCCTCTTCACCAACCGTAACAGGGATAGTTACCGAAAGAGTTTCAAGGCGTTCGGCCATCTCCTGTGCTTTTTCTACGGTAAGCTCGGCACGGCGTTCGGCTTTCTCCCTCATAATCTCAAGCTGCCTGAGAGCGCCCTCGCTGGCCATAATCGCTTTACCCTGTGGTATCAGGTAGTTACGTCCGTAACCCGGTTTTACATCAACAATATCACCGGATTCACCCAGTTTGGGTACATCATCTTTTAAAATCAATTTCATCTGTTTTGCCATGGAAATAGAAAGTCTTTTTATCGAAGGTTTTCTGCTACATAAGGAATCAAACCGAGAAATCGTGCTCGCTTGATAGCCCGGGAGAGCTGTCGCTGATACTTGGCGCTCGTACCGGTAACCCGGCGGGGTAATATTTTACCCTGATCGTTCATAAATTTTTGTAAAAGGTCGGTATCTTTGTAGTCGATATACTCGATCCCGGCTTTCGAAAATTTGCATTTCCGGGTTTTTATCTGACCTTTCTTTGGATGTGATGGATTCTTAATCATAAGTAAAAGGATTTAGTTTTAAAGAGATATCAAAATTAATCTTCGTCTTCATCAACCCCAGTATCGACTTCTTCATCATCGAAGACGGTTGGAACGGCATTTTTGCGCTGAAGTTCACGGTGACGCATCATTTTTGCATCATATTTCAGGGTCAGGTAACGCATTACATTATCGTCGAGGCGAAGACTGCGTTCCAGTTTTTCAATTAACTCTCCGGGTGAAATGAAATAAAGATTAACATAATAACCGTTGGTTTTGCCATCCATTTCATATTCAAATTTCCGGATGCCCCACTCATCAATTTCATCAATCTCCCCGTCATTATCTCGAATCAGTGAAGTAAATTTGTCAACAACTTCTTTGTACTGATCGTCGTCAAGGACGGGATTAATAATATAGGTAAGCTCGTAATAAGATTTGCTCATTTGTATATATTCCTTTGGTTGTTCTCAATTGAAAACAGCCGACGTGGCGACTTTCACCCGTCAGCAGGCTGGCAAAAATACCGCTTTTCCCGGTAAATTCCAATCCGGAAGAGGTAATCATTATGAATAAAATTGTCAGGGTTGTAGAAGTTATGTAATTTGTTGACAGTTTTGGTTAAACAGTTTGGA
>CAZPWQ010000100.1:0-12820 GCA_964590495.1 uncultured Balneolaceae bacterium | reverse complement strand
AAGAATCTTCTCGAAACAGTGGAAACGATGATTCAGCAGTGAACAATTATCAATGAGCAATGAACAATGATCAGTGTGTCTCTCAATTCTTCAACAATTAGTAAATGAGCGAACTCACCAGTCATACATGAATAACAACAGGGGCGGAAGAATTTAAAAAATAGTCCAACACTTCCAGTCATTTCCTACCTTCGCCAGCACTACTACCCCACCCTGTCATCCTGAGACATCAAAAAATGAACCAGGGCAAACAATTAACCAGTCGAAGGATCTACGGAAATCGAGCTACTACCTGCAGTAGTCAGGCTTGACGGGGGAAACCGAACGCATCTTTTTCCTCCTCTTCGAATTCATAGGGATTGACCTGTCGTGCGAGTGCATGGAAAGATTCGGCTTCTTCGCTGTTTCCTTCAAATTTGTGGATATCCCCCGCGAGTTTATACAGCAACGGGTTTGACGGTTCCTTTTCCAGCAGATTTCGGAGCAACGGAATCGCTTCATCAAATTCTTTATTATCCACGTGCATCGCCAGCCGGTACAGATCGGCACGCATGGAACCCATTTCCGGTTTAAGCTGGTTCAGATAATGCTTGCAGCGGGAATAAATATTTCTTTTGTAGTAGAAACGTACCAGCTGAAAAATAAGTCCGGCCGGCAGTTCAAGTCCCTCCAGACGATCCTCCAGGCGGCGCATTACTTCGCGTTCATCCATTACCATAAACAGATGAACGAGTTTGAATAGGGTTTCCGGGTCGTGCCGGGTATTAAAAATTTCCGTTTTTAGTTCGTCGGTGAATAACTCATGAAAAAGATCTTTAATCGACTCCTCGGGATAGAGTGGGTTCACAATATCATCCAGCAGCAACAGTTGATCAAAGGTGCTGTAAGCTTTCAGCTCATTTTTTGAAAATACCTCGATATTCCATTTTTCATTAAAATAGGCAACATTTTTCCAGTACTGCTCGCTTTCGGTATCCAGGTCGAGTGCAAAGGTAGTGGTCCCAAAATAATGTTCCACTTCAATCTGCGGTGCAATGCCCACTTTGTGTCCGTTCGATCGCGCCTGGAAACAGAGATCAATATCTTCAAAAAAGGCCAGCTCGTATTGTTCATCGAACTTCAGGCCGGTATCCGTACGAAGCATCATGCAAAAACTGTCCAGATATTCGACCTGTACAATATCAGTATCCGGTATCTCTTCCTGTCGCACAGCCTGGTCCGGATTTAATGTTTTATTCGTCATGGGTCCCAAAACTGCGTAGGCGGGATGAGCTTTCATCAGCTCATGGAGCCGGGCAATAGCATCATTTTTCAGCTCAACGTCGTTGTGGAGAATGCAGGCATATGATCCATTTGCTGCTTTCAATCCCTGGTTAATGGATGCAGCAAATCCGATATTACGATCATTGGTTATGATCCGGCAATTCATAAACTGTTTTTCTTTAAGCTCATCCAGGTAATCATGGGTATTATCGAGGCTGGCATTGTCAATGACAATTAATTCAAGCTGATCTGTGTCGCAGTGCTCGTTTATTGAAAGCAGGCAATGCTCCAGAGCCGGTTTACCGTAGGCAGTTGTCGGTATAATTACGCTGATTTTAATTTCAGCAGGTTGAGATTTATCATCTCCAGGGGAATATTTTTGATCGGAGGCTTTGACCTTATTTTTTTCACCCAGCTCATGTTCCAGTTCAGAAGCTTCGACAAACTGTCTTTTCTTTTTGAGTATTCGAATCTTGAGCTGTTTAGCCGCCGCATTATCCGGTTCGTCAGAAAGTACACGTTCCACAAGTTCAAGTGCGGGATTGAAACGACCGTCTTCTGTACGCTGAAGGGCTTCTTCAAGCAGTTCATTATCAAAACCGGCTTTTGGAGATTTTTCCGGATCGAGTGCATGAATTTTCTCAAGCAGTAGATTCCGGGAAGCGGTTGACTTGCTTTCGCGCCGAAGTAAGCTTAAAAGTATTTCCTGCTGCATGCCCGTATCCAAAGGGGGCAGTTCGCCAAACGCATCGGATCTGTACCATGCATTCTGGTTCGTCTTAAAAGGAAAGGTCCCGAGCCTGGCAGCAAGTTCTGTTCCATGATAATGTTTCAGATAAGGATTGAAAAACCGCTGGTGGGAAGGGAGCCCGGGCATATTCCAGATAAAAGATCCGTCAGGTGGACCAGGTTCATGTTCAATTCTATTAATCCAGTCTTTAATTTTATCCGGTACCGTAAAATCCCGGATTGTAGCTAGTTGTGATGAATCGGACAGCCTTTCCAGCGATCTTGATAATTGCTCTTCATCAATTTCTTGAATGGTCTCAGGAGCCCAAAAAAGCTTGCCTGAAGACAATTGAAGTGCTTCATTGAGTGACGGACCACGTCCCATAACCTGCTCATGCTGGAAGTAGAATGTCTGGTCGTGCTGATAATAATCCAGCAGCGATTCAATTACCTGGGTACTGCCATCTTCAGAAGCATCATCGATAAGGATCAGTTCAAAGGGAATATACTCGAGTTCAAAAAGGGAGGTAAGGGTTGATTCGATGACATTCCGTTGATTTTGAACGATAATTGCAACTGAAAGCAATGTTTTTTTAGCCATAACTTCAACCCGGATGAGTCAATTAATTTTCCTGAAATATACGAGGTGAAAGGAAAAAGACGAAACATTATGTATAAGCGGGAGCAAAGCTTCTTTATAGCAAGGAATGTTCGGGAGCGGAGCTCCCTCACAGCTGTTAAATAGCTAAAAGCTACAAGGGAGTTCTGCTCCCGATCTAGTTAAAACCGAAGCGTAAAAACGGTACCGGTTTGGTGATCCGATTGTACCGTCAGTGTTCCACGATGTTTACGCATGATTTGCCGCGAAAGGCTGAGTCCGATACCCGAACTGCCACGTGATGCCGGCTGACTGGTACTGTAGAATGGAATAAATATTTTATGCAGATTTTCTTTTTTAATACCGGGTCCATTATCACTGACCTGTACGATTGTTCGACCATCCTCGTTGAGCGTGCCAATCAATTCAAGTCTGGCATCAGCCGTGTTTTCCAGGGCGCGAAAGGCATTTTTCACCAGATTTATAAGAACCTGCTCAACGAGGTGCGGGTCGCCTGTTATTTCGAGCGTTTCCGGATCAACAGAAACAGTTATAGTTACATTCTGAGCTTCTGCTTCGCCTTTATTTAAATTTTTAACCCGCATCAATAGCTTATTGACATTAAATTGTTCAAAGGTGGGGTCGGGAATCTGGGTAAAATCGCGATATGAATTTACAAAACGCATCAGTCCATGACTGCGATTATTTATGGTATCAAGTGCCTCCTTTACGTCCCGGACAGTCTCACCACCCAATATATATTTATCATTTCTATTGATCGATTTCTTTTCCATAAGCATGCGAACCGTATCCGATAATGAAGCGATCGGAGTGATTGAGTTCATAATCTCATGAGCAAGTACCTGCGTCAGGTTTTGCCATGCTTCCATCTCCTTTTCCTCCAGCTCGGTATGGATATTTTGGAAAGAAACAAGTTTGTATAAATCATTATGCATCCGGAATTCGGTAGCATAGATAGCCAGCTGTAGCGTTTCATTTTCAGTGGTAACCCGAACCAGTGTACGACTTCCGCCTTTGAGTCCCGTCACCGCCTTATATAACGATTCGCTAATCTTTTTAAGCGATTCGATCTTTCGTAAGGCAGGTATATTGAACAGACGTTTGGCTGCAGTGTTGATGAGTTCCACATCCCCCTGATGATTAAAAGAGATAAGTCCGATTCCCACATGCTGTACAACAGTCTGCAGATAACGGTAATTCTCCTGTTTTTCCGCACGTTCTTTTTTAAACTCTTCAATGACCCGGGAAAAAGCATCATTGAGTTCCTGGAAAGAGGAACCCAGTCCGTGATTCGGGAATGACTGCGAAAAATCGGAATAACGTATTGAATTAAGAAAGCGCGTTAGTTTTACATTGGTGTGTTCCACATAGCGTATGAGTTGTACAATTGCAAAAACGATAACCGTGGCAAGGAGCACCATGCTTACATAGTATTCTGTCTCAAAGATAAGATATAGCCACAGTGTTACGGTGAATACCAGGAACAGCACCCGAAAGAGAACACCGAGACGAAAGTTTTTAAGCATGATCTTCTCCCGTTGGTCGAAGGCAAAGTGCAAAGCGCATGGCGCATAGCGCATAGCGGGAAAACCAGCACAATATAAACGCTATGCCCTTTGCTCTATGCGCTATGCCCGTTTTACAAATCATATTTCTCAATTCTTCGGTAAAGCGATGCCCGTGTGAGGCCAAGTTCTTCTGCTGATTTGGAAATATTCCCTTCGTGCTTATCCAGTGCTTTACGAATTACCGTTTTTTCCACTTCTTCAAGGTTGTAGTCATCGAAAACCACCTCCGGTTCCTGATCTCCAAGAGAGGTAAGTAAAAAATCTTCCGGCTGCAGTATATGATGATCAGTCATAATTACCGCACGTTCAACCGAATGTTCAAGCTCCCGCACGTTTCCGGGCCAGTTATATTTTTTTAATTTTGTTATAGCTGGTTCCGAAATGTTTTGCACATCGGTAGCATATTTTTGCGAGTACTCTTTCAGGAAATGATCAGCCAGTAACGTAATATCTTCAGTGCGATTTCGAAGAGGCGGCAAATGTATTTCTATGGTATTTATCCTGTACAGAAGGTCCTGCCGGAACTGTTGTTTCTGTACCAGTTCCTGTACCGGCTGATTGGTAGCACAAATCAGGCGAATGTCAATATCCGCAGGTTTATTCGAGCCTACCCTTGTCACTTTACGCGTTTCCAGCACCGACAAAAGTTTAGGCTGAAGCTGCAATGGGATGTTGCCGATTTCGTCCAAAAAGAGTGTGCCGCCTGAGGCAATTTCAAAACGACCCGCCCTGTTGTCATCCGCCCCTGTAAAAGCTCCTTTGGTATGGCCAAAGAGTTCACTCTCAAACAGGTTGTCGGGCAGGGCTCCCATATCAACGCTGATGAATACCTCCTCATTTCTGTTCGAACGCCGGTGTAATGCCCGTGCTACCAGTTCCTTCCCGGTTCCGTTTTCGCCGGTAATAAGAACGTTGGCATCTGTCTTGGCTACTTTTTCAATGGCCTGAAATACTTTATTCATCGCCGCACTCTGACCGATAATATTTTGGTAGTGCTGGTCGATATCGGCGCTCAGCTGTTTTTGCTGTGTTTTCAGTTTATCGACCTGCCGCCGCGATTGCGTCAGATTCAAAGCTGAATTGATAGTAGCCATCAGTTTTTCATTCTGCCAGGGCTTCAGTACAAAATCAGTCGCTCCCATTTTGACGGCTTTTACTGCTTTTTCTATGTCGCCATAGGCCGTAATCAATACGACGGCCAGTGAAGAATCCAACTCAAGAATTTTTTGAAGCCATTTAAAACCTTCTTTTCCGCTGCTTACATCCTCGGTAAAATTCATGTCCAGCAAAACCACATCGTAATCATAATTTTGAATCAGGTTTGGGATCGACTCCGGATTTTTTTCCGTGTCGACCCCGGCAACATGCTGTTTCAGGAAAAGTTTCGCTGCCTGCAGTACATCATCATCATCGTCAACAACCAGAATGCGACCGGTTTTGTTTTTAGTCAATGGTTTAAGGTGTTGGTTGACATTTGGTTTTAAAAATCTTGTAAGGAATTTGCAGTTTGGCGGACTTACTAGTAAAGCTTTCAGCCTTCAGCTGTCAGCAATCAGTTTTAATAATGTAATAATTACCATGAGAAATTTTAGAAAACTCTTGGTCTGGGAAAAGAGTCATCAACCCTTTCCATTTATAAATCAACATCCAATTTCCCGAAAGAAGAATTATATGGACTCGTTAGCCAAATGCGACGTGCTGCATCTTCAGTTCCTTCCCCGATGCCTCGGGGCCGAAGGTTGCGGCAGAAACAGCCAAGCCGAATTTGTAAGATTCTTAATTATTGCACTGGGTTCAGCTTCTGAATTGGAATACCAAATTCTACTTTCGGGAGATTTGGGTTTTATTGATACAAATAAGTCAAAAGAACTAAAAAGCGATGTCACAGAAATCAAACGTATGCTTTCATCTTTGCTTAAAAAAGTCCAGGCTGAAAGCTAAATGAAAAAAGCATAAGCATGGTGCAGTAGAGTGAACGCTATCCTCTTTGCGTATAATAGTTCCTTCAACAATCGTACCTAATTTTTGATACATTTCTTGTATTATATGCTTGTAATTTAATTAGCAATGTACACAATAACTGTTCGAAAATGAACAGTTCTGTATCATTCCGTACAATAGTCCTGTTGAAATTGACTGCTGACTTGCGTGAGATGTTATTTTTAGTTTGGCACAATCATTGAATACATATATAACAAATAGAAAAGAACTTACAGACTACTATTGATGGCAGACAAAAAAGATATCTCCAGTGCGGGGATGGACCGAAAGATAGAAAAGAAGACATTTACTCCGAAGCGAATTGGGATGATTTTGGGCGGTGTTGCACTTATCGCCCTCTTCATCTACAGCTTTGTGTTTATGGATGTCCGTTCAACCTTAAACGTGGAGCGGGATAAACTTACAATAAGCACGGTTCAAGAAGATTCATTCCTGGAGTTTATCCAGGTTTCGGGGACTGTACAGCCTATACAAACTATATATCTGGATGCGATTGAAGGAGGAGTTATTCAGGAAGTAAGCCTTGAATCGGGCACGATGGTGGAAGAGGGCGATTCTATTCTGACACTTTCGAATTCCAACCTGCAGCTAAACGTGATGAACAGGGAAACACAGCTTTATGACCAAATTAACAATATGAGAAATTCCCGCCTGAACCTGGAACAAAACACCCTGCGCCTGAGAGAACAACTTGCCAGTGCGGAATCCCAAAAGGAGATCTTCAGGTCTCAATATGAGCGACAGAAAAAGCTAATGGAAAAGGAATTGATTTCTGAGCAGGAGTTTGAACAGACCAGGGAGGACTATGAGTTTCAGAAAAAACGCTATGAGTTGACATATGAATCGTATAAGAAGGATTCGCTGCAAACAATTACCCAAATGAGGCAGCTCAACGAATCGGAACAGCGGATGTATCGAAGCCTGGAAGCTGTTCAGAGGATTCTGGACAACTTGATTGTTACAGCTCCTATTTCGGGACAGCTTTCCACGATTGAGCTGAACCCTGGGCAATCTATTTCCATGGGCGAGCGCATCGGGCAGGTCGATATTCTGGATAACTATAAGATCCGGGTAGCAATCGACGAATATCATCTTTCCCGTATTGCACCCGGGTTGAGGGGATCATTCGATTTTAACGGGCAAACCCATGAGCTTGAAATTACCAAGATATTTCCTGTTGTCAATAACGGGCAGTTCGAAGTGGATATGGAATTTATCAATGAGCCGCCGTCCGGTTTGACGAGAGGTCAGACGACACGCATCAGGCTGGAACTTGGAGAATCTGCCAATGCACTGTTGCTTTCCCGCGGAGGCTTTTACCAGAGAACCGGCGGCAACTGGATCTTCAGGGTTACCGAAGATGGTGACCGGGCCGTAAGGCAGGAAATCCGCCTCGGCCGGCAAAATCCACAATATTTTGAAGTTATCTCCGGGCTGGAACCCGGCGACAGGGTGATTACATCCAGCTACGATACATTCGGGGATAACGAAGTTTTGAATTTGGAATGAGAGGTGAAAGGTGAGAAGTGAAAGGTGAGAGGATGACACATGCGAGGTGAAAAGTGAATTTTTATTGTAAGGTTTATTGGATGAAATGGTCTTACAAGAGTAAACAGACTTTTAATTAAAAATGAAGAGCCTATGTTAACATTAGAACATAAAAAATTATCGGTGTGGAAATTAAGCGTTGAATTTGTAGTAAATATTTATTCCGCTACTGAAAAGTATCCTGTGACTGAACAATATGGTTTAGTCACTCAACTCAGGAGAGCTGCGGTATCAATACCCTCTAATATTTCGGAAGGAGCTTCTCGTGCATCATCAAAAGAGCGAAAGCGTTTCTTCGAAATTGCCAGATCATCTCTGGTTGAAATGGATGCACAGCTTGAAGTTTCAAGAAAGCTAAATTTTATATCTCCAGAAGACTTAGAACAAATTTCCATCCAAATGAATAAGTTATTTGCAATGCTAACAAAACTAAAAGCTAACACGAAATAAAGGTGTGAAAAGGCAGCGTAGAAAGAAGTTTGCCTTTTCACCTCTCACTTTTCACAAGTTTTTTTGTAAGGAATCGCTTTTGTGACGGTCATACATAGTGAAGTATGTATTAAACCGAAACCAATTTTCAGAACAATGACAAAGATAGAAAAATTTGAAGATTTGAAGTGCTGGCAGGAATCCCGCAAGTTGGTCAGGCAGGTGTTCCTGGTCTGTGCCAAAGGGGACCTTGCACGGGAGTTTACTCTGGTAAACCAGATGAAAAGAGCAACTCTTTCAGTTATGAACAATATTGCCAAAGGATATAGCCGGTATAATCAAAACGATTTTATCCGGTTTCTGAATTATGCTCAAAGTTCCTCGCAGGAGATAAAAAGTCTTCTTTATGTCCTGAAGGATATGAAGTTATTGCCTGAGGCGAAGACGCAAAGTCTTCAGAAACAATGTGACAAGACCAAAGGGCTGATTTCAGACTTGGTTAAACACCTCAATCGAACGTCCCGGAGAAATAATCAGGTCCGGGATCAACAATCCGTTTATCAGCCACGGATGCAGGACGAATGGGATCTTCCAAATGAATCCTAAGCACATTAACTTTCTAACACATTAATACCCTAATATTTCCAACATGATAAAAACAAAAAACCTAAAGAAGACATATACGACCGAAGAGGTCGAGACCACAGCCCTGAATAACGTAAACCTCGAAATCAATGAAGGAGAATTTTGCGCTATCATGGGTCCTTCGGGATGCGGCAAGTCGACGCTGCTTAATATCATGGGACTGCTCGACAATCCCACCGAAGGGGAATACCATTTTATGGGACACGAGATCTCCAACAATTCCGAGCGCGAGCGGGCGCAGCTACGCAAGGGAAATATCGGGTTTGTTTTCCAGAGTTTTAATCTGATCGATGAGCTTACCGTATTCGAAAATGTGGAGTTGCCACTGCTCTATCTCGGCGTAGATTCCAAAGAGCGCAAGGAAAAAGTCGAAGCCGCCCTGGAGCGAATGAGCATGATGCACCGCCGAAACCATTTCCCGCAGCAGCTCTCAGGCGGTCAGCAGCAGCGTGTGGCTATTGCCCGCGCCACGGTCGCCAATGCCAAACTGATTCTGGCCGATGAGCCGACGGGTAATCTCGATTCCGATCACGGCGACGAAGTAATGAAACTGCTGGCTGAACTCAACGAAAAAGGCACGACCATTGTGATGGTGACCCACTCCCCGCACGACGCCGATTATGCACGCAGAGTAATCCACCTGTTCGACGGACATGTTGTGACTGAGAATATGCAGGAAGGATTTCATGTTTAAATATGGCAAAGGGCATGGCGCATAGTGCAAAGAGCCAAGAATATCCCTTTTATTTTAAGCAGGAGGTGATGTGGCCAAGTTTAGATTTCAGGATCTGGAAATTTGGAAATTATCGATTGAGGTTGCAGATCTGTTATTTGACATTGCGGATGAATTGGAACAACAAAAGCTATATCGTTTTGCAGAACAATTGCGAGGTGCTGGAATGAGCATTTCAAACAATATAGCGGAGGGTTCAGGATCTGAATCACATAAAGTCTTTAAACGATATTTGAACATCGCCAGAAATTCTACCTTCGAAAACGCTAATATTATTATTCTTTTAAACATGAGGAATTTGATCATGAATAATGAGAAGGAGCAAATACTGTCAAAGTTGGATAAACTTTGCAGAATGATCACCAACTTCAAAAGAACGTTATAATAGCATGATGTATTGGACAAAGCACATGGCGCAGGAAAGGAAAGACGCTATGCGCCATGCTCTTTGCCCTATGCCTTCGACTAAAAGGAGAAGAAAATGTTTAAAAACTATATAAAAATAGCCTGGCGGAATCTCACCAAAAATAAAAGTTACACGGTTATAAATATTTTTGGCCTGGCTGTGGGAATGGCCTGTTGCTTACTCATTGGGCTCTATATTCAGGAAGAGCTTAGTTTTGATACATTTCATGAAAATGTGAGTCGTATCGCGGCGGTTGGAAATGAATCTGGGTTTTTTGGCACTTCGCTTATAACACCTTATCCGCTGGCTGATGCACTTGTTGAAGAAATTCCACTGGTTGAGAATGCTGTTCGAATGAATAGTACAGGGCGATTGCTTTTAAGTAAGGAGGGAGAAAATTTTATTGAGATCGAAAAAGGTAACTATACGAGCAGTGCCTTTTTTGAAATGTTCTCCTTCAATCTATTAAGTGGAAATGAAGACGATGCACTTTCCACTCCCAATAGGATTGTTTTATCTGAACACGCCAGTCAACAATTATTTGGCGCAGAGAATCCTATAGGTCAATCACTATACTGGCAGAAGAGAGATACTTTAGTAACACTTCAGGTTTCCGGAATTATAGAGAATCAGCCAAGAAATTCAAGCATTGAATATGGAGCATTGGTCTCGGCCAATACGATGGAAGAAGGTCGGCGGTCACCTGGTTCATGGAATGCGTCTTCGTTCTCTACATTTGCACTGTTAAAAAATCCTCAGGCTTTTTCGTCGATGGACGATCAATTACAATCGCTGGTTGAAAGGCATTATGAACCGAGTGAAGAAGGTGAGTACAGCCGTCAATTTTTTGCTCTTCCATTAACCAAATTTCACCTGTCTGAGATTACGGACGATCCGGGTTTTACTGGTAACCGAGCGTACATCTATCTTTTTGGATCCATCGCTTTGTTTATTCTGATTATTGCTTGCGTGAATTATGTGAATTTGGCAACCGCCCGTGCCACACTTCGCGCGAAAGAAGTCGGTGTTCGGAAGGTTTTGGGGGCCATGAAAAAACAGGTTGCAGGTCAGTTTATTGGTGAATCTATTATTCTAAGTACCATGGCATATATAATAGGTTGTGGAATGACCATACTCGCTCTTCCTTTTTTTAATCAACTGTTTGGAACAAGCCTGGAATGGAAAGGAAGCACTGGCTTTATGCTTTGGCTTATTCTTGCTGCCGTTGGGATTGGAATCATAGCCGGACTTTATCCTTCGTTTTATCTTTCACGTTTTTCACCATCCTCTGTATTGCGAAGTCAGAAAACAGGAACTGGATCCGGCTCTTTTTTACGGAAGACTCTTGTTGTTGCACAATTTTCGATTGCCCTCGTTCTGATTATTGGATCATTGGTAGTGTATAAACAACTTCAATTCACCCAAACGAAAGATCTTGGATTCAATGGAGAGCAAGTGGTTGTGGTGGATCTTCCCAATTATGATGCATGGAGCCATCGAAATGTAATTAGAAATAATCTGGTTGGCTTGGCAGGAATCCAAGAAATATCGATGGCAGGCGGTTCTCCCGGCAAGTTTAATGTTAGGTTTTCACAACCTGCGTCAGCGCTTTCAATTGAGATTCAAATCCAAGATAAAGAAAGAGAAGTCGTGTTCGCTCCGGCAAGTGTTGATTATAATTTTCTGGAGTTATTGGATATCAAAATACTAACAGGTCGGGTTTTTTCGGAAAATAGGGGATCGGATGTAGATGAGGCTATTATACTGAATGTACAAATGGCAGAAATGTTAGGATGGACACCCGAACAAGCCATCGGAAAACCATTTGAAGTGGGAGGCAAGCAAAGAGAAGTGATTGGTGTAGTAGAGAACTTTCATATCAGCTCTCTTCACAAGGAAATTGAGGGTGTGACTCTTACGCTTCATGACCCATCTTCAACATACGGTGGCGGGAGTATCCTTGCGAAACTTGCCCCGGATCGTATCAGCCAAGTGATGGATGTGATCGAAGATGAAGTTAAATCATTTGCGCCAAATACGCCCTTTACTTATGAATTTCTTGATGATCGGTTTGATGCCATGTATCGAACCGAACAGCGATTCGGGAAGATTGTAGCCTTGTTTACCTGCATTGCTATTGTAATTGCTTGTCTTGGATTGTATGGACTGGCCACATTTTCTGCCGAACGACGAATCAAAGAAATTGGAATACGAAAGGTATTGGGTGCTTCAGTTACGAATATCGTTTCATTGCTTTCCAAAGACTTTTTGAAACTGGTCGTTTTAGGCTTCTTGATATCAGTACCCATCGCCTGGTATGCCATGAACCAATGGCTAACAGATTTTGCTTATCGAATTGAGATTGGTGTCGGGTTTTTTGTAACGGCAGGAGTTGCAGCAATCCTAATTGCAATTCTGACGGTAAGCTGGCAATCGGTAAAAGCGGCGGTGGCTAATCCGGTGGACAGTTTGAGAAGTGAATAACTGGCATGGCGCATAGTGCAAAGGGCATAGTGAAAACCAGCTACATATAAACGCTTTGCCCTTTGCCCCATGCGCTTTGCCTTCGACTAAAAGGAGAAGTTATGATAAAAAACTACATAAAAATCGCCTGGCGTAACCTATTTAAACACAAAATCGATTCGGCCATCAGTATCGGCGGACTGGCAGTGGGATTAGCCTGTTGTATTCTTTTAGTAACATTCGTGCGGTTTGAGTGGTCGTATGACAGTTTTCATGAGAATTCAGACATGATCTATCGGGTTGTTCGCGATGTATCCAATCCAAATTCAGGACAAGTGCAAAAACTTGGCTACACGCCTTATACAATGGCGGATCAGATGAAAACAACCTTCCCGGGAATTGAACAGACAGCACGG
>CAZPWQ010000099.1:0-13177 GCA_964590495.1 uncultured Balneolaceae bacterium | reverse complement strand
TGATGTCCTTGATCAGGTCTTCCCGGGATTTCATCTGTACGTCCACCGGACGTGCGAGACGATCGAATCCAAAATCCTGCCCCATCTAACCCATCGGACGGCAACACCAGCCGTCGGATGGGGCTCTCCCAACCTTCCGGCCTTTGAATCGTTGGAGGGTACAGGCACAGGTTGGTGCGCGAGATGGATAATTTCACACCGGTGAGATATTAGGAACAACTGCTAAGTGTAAAGGACCTTTGAAATTATCCCGCGTGCCAACCGAAGCCGCCGACAAGGATTCATCAGCCGGCGATTTTTTTGGTTCCTTTTTTCATCGTTGAAAAAAGGAACAAGGAAAGACGTATATAAAGCTATAATTTAATATCCAATATGAGCTTTTGCACGTGCTTAAATTCTTTAGATAAGTGAATGAATAAATATTTCATTTCGCTCTTACCCGGGTCTCATGCTTATGAAATACATCCATGGGTATATGATGATCTTCCGGATATACCTGTTTGAGCAAATCATATAATTGTGGGTCATATTTTTTGAGATCATCTGATGAAAGGATATACGTATCACCGTTTTTATAATCATAATTCGAATTGAACCAGAATTGGGTTCCCTCCGCCCAGTATTCAGACACCGTAGTATTTCCATAATGATTCTCCCAAAGACCATTAGCCATAGCGTCTCTGTATGCTTCTTCAATATCACCCGCTAATTCAGGATCCACTTCACGAATGGCTCTGTGTATGCCGTGACTGAATTCGTGAACCAAAATATTTTCACCATAATATTTATGCCGGTCTCCGGTATATCCCAAAATATTTTCTTCAGCACAAGTCACATATTTGCCGCCCATACCGCGTGCCCTATTATTCCAGTATTCTTCGGCCGTCATATTTTTTATACGCTCATAGCGTTCCTGTTCTCCTTTTGTCAGTCGTCCGTCATCAAAAGAAGGTTTTTTCCAATCACGCTGCTCGGGTATATCCATGGTGGAATCTGTTACAGCCATCACACCAACCCTATAGCCTTCACGTGCCATGTGTTTTCTTAAATCGGCTCGTTCAGATAACATATGCAGAACAACATCCCGGGCTACCAACAGCGCCACATCGGGGACATCTCCACCCGAAATAACCGGTAATCCCATGGCATCAGTATATTTTTTATAAAAGGGGTCAAGTTTCAACTTGTCCGGCGGTGTTGTAATAGTGGCTTGGTAGTAGTCATTTATAATGGCATCATCTATGATGACATCTTCCTGGTTTGCCTGCTGGGCGTAGCCCTCTTTTTGATTTAAACTTATAAGACAGAAGCAACATAGCATTATAGAAATGGAGCTGTTAAAGAATTTACCGGCAAAAATAATCTCTTCCTGGATATTCATAATATTTCGTTGATTTTTATCTAAAAAAGACAAGAGCAAGGTATCTTTTCTTGTCTTTTTAAGATTTACGTCAAGGCATCTGATTTTTAAAGTTTACGGTGTAGTAATCTGTTGCGGTTCATTGGTAACGGACATGCTGTTCCAATGAGGCGGATCGATACCGTGGATATGTTTAACAAAGAAATCACGGCGCATTCTTTCGCCCAGTTCTCCGCCGGAAGTATGTCCGCCGCCGGGAACCGTAAACAGCTCAAAGTGTTTATTGGCCTTGATCAATGCATTGGCTACCTGATAAGTGGAGGCGGGATCAACGTTGGTATCCAGCTCTCCGACAATCAGCAACAGGTCGCCCTGCAGGCGCCAGGCATTATCGACATTTGAAGATTCCCCATAATGTGAACCGATCGGCCATCCCATCCACTGCTCATTCCACCAGATCTTATCCATCCGGTTGTCGTGACAGCCGGATGAGGAAACTGCAACTTTATAGAAATCGGGATGGAATAGAAGGCCGCCGAGTGAGCTCTGTCCACCGGCCGATGTACCGTAAATTCCCACCTTGCTGATATCGTAATAATCATATTTTTGCGCTGCAGCCTTGTGCCAGAGAATACGATCCGGGAAACCGGCGTCCTTGAGATTTTTCCAGGCGACATTGTGGAATTTCTTTGAACGATTGTCGGTCCCCATGCCGTCGATCTGAACAACGATAAAGCCGAGTTCCGCCATACTCATCATATGATAATAGGATCTGAAGCTTTTGGGAACGAATGAGCTGTGCGGACCGGCATAAATATATTCTATCACCGGATAGTTTTTATCCGGATCGAAGTCGGTTGGCCGAACGATCATCCCCCATATATCGGTTTCTCCATCACGCCCTTTGGCCACAAAAGATTCGGGAGCATTCCATCCCTCATCCTCCAACGGTGCAAGATCACCCTGCTCTAATTCCATAATCACTTTCTGATCACTGGTGCGTCTTAGTTGTGCAACCGGTGCCTTGTCAACCCGCGACCATGCATCCACATAGTATTTCATGTCTTTCGAATAAGTCACCTCATGATCGCCATCGGCCTCAGTATACCGGGTAAGTCCGCTGCCGTCAAAATTTACGCGAAAATAATGATGGAAATATGGGTCCTGATCCGCATCCACACCACTGGCACGGAACCAGATCTGTCGCTTTTGTGTATCTACGGAGTCAACTGCCCGAACCACCCAGTCACCCTCGGTTATCTGGTTTTTAACTTCGCCGGTATTGCCGTCATAAAGATACAGGTGCCGCCATCCATCACGTTCTGAAGCCCAGATAATCTCCTCACCATTTTCAGAATAATGACGAAACAGCGTTGTAGAGTAGGAAAAAAACTTCTCGGGTTCCTCGTGAATTAATGTACGGGCCTCTCCTGTCTCTCCATTTACCTCAATCACTTTATATACCTGGTGACCACGCTGGTTGTATTCAAGACGAAATGCGCGGCTATCCTCCCACCATTCCGCATCACTAATACGATAGGCGTTCGGAAAGAGACTGCGGTCGATATTAATCCGCTCGCGGTTTTCAATATCAAACAGTACCGGTTGCTCTTCATCCAGCACATCACCCGGCTTGGCATAGCTTCGCTGGCGGTGTTTCGGTTGGATCTGATCTTCGGGAGAACTTTCAACATAGTGGACCTGCCTGTCATAGCCGGGTTTAACACGGTAAGCAACAAGTTTTTTAGAATCCGGTGACCATTCGAAAGTATCGACATCATAATAATTCCCCTCTGAGCCGTCACTACTTAGCATTATGGTCTCATCCGATCCTTTTTTGCGGATGGCAACATTATAGTTTTGAACAAAAGCTGTCCATTCACCATTGGGAGCAGAAATCTTTTCATCATTCCGGTCATCATTGTTGTTTTGCCACGGATCCCAGTTGCCCCAGCGGCTGCGCCGGCTTTCCTGATATTCGCTGTCACAAGAATAATCGTTAAAACTGCAGGTGTAGAGAGAGTCACCTACCTGCACTTCGATCGCACTTTCGTTATCGGTATATTTGATCTCATTAAATGGGAGCTTCAAAGCACTGAATGTAGTATCTCTGTACAATGACAGTGCTTCAGCCAGTCTGTCGTGGTCAAAAGCAGCTCGTTTCTGTTGTGTTTCTGCATCCACCCAGATAAATTGATGACCACCTTCCACCGTTTTGCGATACCACAGGTGACTGGTATCCTCAATCCAGGTGGGATTGTCCACAATGTTGAGAGCTTTATCCTGAAACCTGTCCCGTAACTCATTGGCCCGTTCATAGTCTTCCACAGTAACCTGGCCCAGAAGCAGCGTAGGTATCAGCATGCAAATAAATATTATTGCTGTTTGTACTTGAAACTTGAATTGAATCATATCTGAATACCTTATCTTAATTTTTAATGAGAATATGTAGCTATTAATCCTGATTTCTAGTAATGAAGTTCTAAGGGCAGAAACAAGTATCAAAATGCTAAAAAAAGATACTATTTTATAACTGAAGGTGAGAATCCGGGTTATTTGCTGTTCAACCAATCTCTGAAGGTTTACGGGAGCAGAGCTCCCTTATAGCTTTAGCAGAGACCATAATAGAACACGGATGAGGCGGATTTGGCCGATAGGCACAGATACTATATTTAAACTTTATGCGCCATTGAGATTTTGCACAGCCGCACCAATATAGCTCCTGCCTTTAGTTTTGAGTTAATCAGGGATTAAATTATACCGCCAACTGCTTATTCCCTGTTACCGAAATTATAACTTCCTTCAGCAATGTTGTTGTATATTTCTTTTGCCTCTTCCACAGCTTTACGGTAGTTCTCTTTTTCACCCTCATTATTCCAACTGTCCCGGGCATTTACACTCTGCCATAGAGCTTCTATAGTATCATGTAAAAATCGTGCATCTTCGGTTGAGGTATAGCGCCGACCGTTTCTCAGCACATATACCGGAGTCGTCTGTGCGAAGGGATAGCTGTCGGTCAGATATTTATTATGCGGTCCATATGCACGTACGGCAATCCAGCCGTTATCGGTTATCTCTACCGGTACCGAAAATTCATGCGGCATGCTCTTGTCTTTCATATCGATAGAATGAACAATCTCACCATTCAATATTATATCGAGGTTTGTCAAAGGTGCCAGGGATGTAACTTCACCCTGTACATTTAATGTCTCCGGTTCATTGCCGGTGATTCTGATTTCTTCTCCCGGTATTTTATCTGCTACATTAACAAACAACAAAGGTCCATTGGTAGCAAAAGTCCTGCCGGCTTCCACCGCTTCGAGCCAGGTATCCACAGTCAGAGAGCCTTCCACTTTTGCATAGGTACGGTCTGTTCCCGGCGGCGGATCGCGCCAGACATCCGCAAAGTTATCCGATCCACCTGTGGCGGCAAGCTGAAAACCGCTGTTCAGTAACCGGTAATACATCTCTGCATTATCAAATGCATCGTAGGGAATAGATAATACATCATAAAACGATCCTTTACCAAGGGCAACATCGAGCGGAATTTCCGAATAGGAACCGTCGGTTGGTTCTTCTACCTTTGATCCGTAAGGATGCATAAATCCGCCGATTCCGCCCTGTTCTCTTGCTTCATCCAGGTAGCGAAAATTGAGTACTTCGGCGGAAAAGGCCGTGCCGCCCTCTCCTCCCACCAGAGGCATAATAAATTCATTGATACCCAACAGTCCGACATGGCCCCTCGAGCCCCTGAATTCTTCTCCATATTGCAGAATATGCTCTTCCGTCGACAGCGGATGAGGTTTTCCGGTAAGATCCTGCCACCTTCCCATCAGCTGTGTACCATCCCCGTGGATAAGTGCATTTGTCACATTGATATCCTCTGCCCTCAGTTGTTTGAAGAAATCTTTATGACTCAGACCAAATCGTCCGCCGTGCAGATCGTGGGCGTGTGTTTCCCCTGAATACCAACCTTTTTGTTTAGCATCAGTTAATCTCTCAAGCCTCAGGGTCACCTGAATAAGATCATCGGCAGGAACTTCAACAGAATCGCGTGTCACCTTATATTCAAATCCTTTTACTGCTTCGATTTTTACTTTCCCCGCAGGTACTGTTAACGTATCGCTTCCGCCGGTATGAAAGTAGTGCTGCTCTCCCGCCGAAACAACTCTGTGAAATCCATTCCCGGGAGCATAGGATCGTCCGTCGCCGGCCTTAAGGTACATTCGCGCCGGGGTTGGATTTCCATCCGGGTCCAAAACCTGCAAACTTAACTGACCTGCGTCGTATTTGGTTTTGTGAGACGAAATTTCCACTTCACTCCAGCTGGACTCAGCACCACCATTGGCAGACATGGTAAATAACCGTTGAGAACCATGCAGGTTTGCAGTGAAAGCCACGCGTTCTCCGCCGGCACTTATCGCCGGGCTCAATTCATCTCCCTCATGATGTGTAATCCATACCGGCGGACCTCCGCTTTCCGAGATAATACCAATATCATTATTACCGGTAATTTCCGATACATACATCAGTGATTTACTGTCAGCCGTCCATTCTGGTGCCGCCCGGTGCCGTGTTTCTTCATAATGAACCATCCGGGTTTCACCGGATGTTAATGATTTTACCCAGATCCCTCCGCTGCCCGGCAATCCATCTACAGGAGCTACATAGGCCAGCGACTTTCCATCGGGAGAAACCGAAGGCTGAATCTGATTTCTTCTTTCATCTACTACCGGCTCTATGGTTTCGTTATCAATATCCAGTTCAAAAATGCTTAATCCGCTTCCGCGGTCAGATACAAAATAAAGGCTCTCCCCGTCAGTGCTCCATTCCGGTTGAATATTTATACTGCTGTCAGTAATCAAATACCTGACCTGGTTGTCTTCAGTATCCATCATGCCTATACCATACTGTTCGCCCAGATCGACGGTAAAAGCTATAAATTCCCCATCCGGACTCCAGACGGGTTCAAAGTAATATTCGGGACCTTCCGTCAACGCAACAGCCTCACCTCCGCCGGGTGATATCTTCCAGATATCGCCGCGCATGGAAAAAGCGATCCACTCTCCGTCGGGACTCCAGACAGGATCCAGAGGTCCGGTCGTGACAGCCGGCAGAAGATATTTCTCGGTCCGAATACTCAGGTGGGGAAATCGGAGCGGATGGGGGCCGGGTTTTTCAGAAACTTCTTGAGTATTTTGTGAAACAGAAGCCTCCACTTCCGATTCCCATTCACATCCTGATACAGAAATAGCAACCGAAAATAAAAACAGTATTAAAACTGATGAATGGGAAATCAAACGATTGTCAAAATTATCTATCATTTTAAACCTGGTTAAAGTGAAATTATTCTGTAAATAATGGGATAGCTCGTTCTAACCCTGACAGGTTTTTAGAACCCTGTCAGGGTTGATAGGATCGATATTTTTAATTATTTGCCGATCTGTGGCAAAAATAATTCCCGCAATCCGCGTACATCTGCGGCTAATTTATTCCGAACTTGTGATAGCTTATAAATTAAAATTCCACCTGTACACGGCTGCCGTTATATTCGACTGATTTTTTCTGCTGTTCACCAACCAGTTCTACTTCAAACTGCCTTTTCAAAGTGTCTCCTTCAAGCGGTTCAATGGTAAGTATTTGTTCTTCATCATCCCATGTCATTTGTGTGAGACTGAATTCTCCTTCCAGATAACCGTGCGTTTCTCCGTCATCTTCATATAAGATAAATTCTCCGTCGCTTCCGGGATATACGCGCAAGGTTGTCGGCCCATCCACCTGTTGGCCGGTATACTGACGTACGGGGTCTAATGGAATGATAGCACCCGCGCGGACATAAATCGGCATGGTTTCCAGGTCTACCTCACGTAATACCGGTTTATCGCCGGTATGTTTGTCATTATTCCACCAATCGTACCATTCACCTTCCGGCAGGTATACCTCCCGGAACTTTGCTCCTTTCTTATAGACAGGGGCAATGATCATATCACGTCCCCAAAGGTATTGATCACCAATTCCTGCGGCATATTCATCTTCCGGGTAATGCAGCCACATCGCCCGAATCATCGGCATGCCTTTATCCCGGGCTTCCCATGCCAGTGTGTAGGTATACGGCATGAGGCGATACCGCAGTTCTGCATATTTTTTGGCAACCGGTTCTATCGTCGGATCCCCCAACGCCGTTGTGTCGGGAGGAAACCCTTCGGCCGGCCCCAGCTCATCCAATCCCCAACCCCAGGGCAGATGGGTCCACCAGGCACGACCATGAGAACGAAATGAAGGGCTGAATGCTCCGAACTGATACCAGCGGGCATGGAGTTCGCCTGTTGTCTCCTGGCTCGAATAAAATCCACCGATATCGGAGCCCCAGAATGGTGAGAGACTCAGTGAGTGATTGATACCTACGGCGATCTGTCCTTCCAAAGATTTCCAGGAAGACTGCGTGTCGCCCGACCACATCCAACCGCCCCAGCGGGCAATACCCAGATGACCGTTCCTGTGCAGGCTCCAGGGACGTTTTTCGGGCTCAGTGGAAATGGGCCCCTGGTAATAAAGCTGGTGCCGCTTAATACGTTCGAAAAGATTAAACCAGTCGCCCTCATCCGGCCACCAGCCGTCAACGCCGTCTTCAACCAGATCTATATGTTGCTCCCAGTAATTTTTAATATGGCCTGCATCCAGTTCTTCACCGGGTTCGGACGGAATCGATCCGTGCAGCGTCGGCAGTTTGTCCCGGTCCCACGGGATCATATGTACAATAAACTTTGCATTCTGATCATGAATATCGGATATCACATCACGGGGATCCCGGTTAAAAACTTCAGGATTATATTCAAAAGAGGGTTGTTCTTTGTTCCATCCGCGCGGTGTAAACCCTGTCCCGAGATAAATGACCGCATCAACGGGAATTTCTTTCTCCCGGAACGTATTAACAATATCTATCATCTGCTCATCATCCTCCAACGTACGATGCGACTGCATGTAACCAAGCGCCCACTTCGGGGGCATGACTGCCTGTCCGGTGATATTGGAGATATTCTTCATCAGCCGTGCCCGCTCACTTGCATCGAATACAAACAGATCATAAACCCCCGGCACCATACTCTCGAGAGGGGGTATGCCCTGACCGCGGTTGGCATGCTGTTGTCTGCGGGTCTGGGGTTCACTGCTCAGGGTGGTACGGGATCTTGGCACAAAAGTACCTTTATCTTCATCCTCGAGATCAATCTCACCCCAGGGCATTGCCACAAAAAGTCCCCAGCCGCGTGTACCGATCATAAAAGCAACAGGATTTCGTGATCCATAGGCATTGGCCTGCCAGCGCGGGTGCATTTCGAAATGCCGGCCCCGCCTGTCAAATTCTATCGGCAATTCTCTCCAGTCGTAATCGCCGGGCGCCTTGGGACCTCCCTCGCCCATTCCCAGTACCGGCTGATCATCAAGTTGAAAATCAACCGATCCGTTTTTTTGAAACGTCAGATGCTGGATCAAATCACCACTCTCATTGGTAACAAGTACTGAAAGCGGGTCCGGGCGGACTTCCACATTAAGATCTCCCACCTTTTCACTGACCGTTCCGTTGATCTCACGCAGGCTGATAGCAGGTGCAGGATATTCCCGGTCAACAAGTACCGGAGTAGAGGAGAACTCCTCCTCAAAGCTGAGCGGCTTAAGCGTGATTCGAACGCTGCTTTCCCCGGCCTCCCGGATATCAAGCTGGCCCGGCAAACCGTTTGTGGTAATCTGCTGGGCATTTGAATGCGACATATTGATCAAAAGAAAAAATACAGCAAAAATGCCGTAGAGCTTCTTCTTAAAAGAGAGACAATTTTCCATCTTGGTCTTTTTTATTCCCGCCACAAATATTGCAGCAGTTGATTATCGGGTTATGAATTGATAGTAAAGACATTGTAATTCAATTTAGTGGAATGAACCGATACGACCTCCAATATCTTGTTCAATTGTTTGCTAATATTACCATCTTCAGTGTCATCCTGTCCACCGGCTGTCGGTAAGGCGCCGGAAAGTGGGTCAGAAAAAGCTATAAGCCCTATCGAACCCGCCGGACCGCAAAATCAGCGGTCAGACGGGGAGAAGAATCCATCACTTAGCGAGAGAATGAATTTCCTCGCTAAAAGACAACACTATAATTAAACATTGTTTCTTTATATTCAACAATATTTATATAAAATCTGTGGAAATAAATTAAAATGCATCTTTCAGATAAAGATAATCTGAAAAAAGGTACGGTAAATCATCCATAATTATTTTCTATCTCACTTTTATAGCAACTTCCGAGAATTTTTATTTCTGCTTTTTATTACTATAATTATTATTGATAAGAAACTTTGTTGAATTAAAATATACTATGAATCAAAATAAAGAATCGGGTGACGAGCCAGACCTGTATAATAAAATCGGCAACAGGATTAAGTCGCTTCGCGTGTTGCAAAAAAGAACAATCCAGGATCTGGCCAATGGTTCGGACCTCTCAAAGAGCATGATTTCCAAAATTGAGAATAATAAAACCATACCTTCGATTGCAGCCCTGATAAAAATTGCTTCATCACTGGGTGTTTCGGTATCTGATATTTTGGAGGCCGAAGAAACCCTTTCGGCTGAGTTTACGGCAGCATCCGACTTTACGAAAAATATCACCCGTACCGACAAAGGCTATCACATCTTCCCGTTTGCCTCCAAGTATCACCACAAAAAAATGCAGCCATTTCTGATTAAAGCGAAAAAGGGAGAAGTGAAAGAACATGAACTTACGCACGAGGGAGAAGAATTTATCTACGTAATCAGTGGCGTTTTGAAATTTAAAGTGGGGGGAACCACCTATGAATTGCATGAGGGTGACAGCCTATATTTTAATGCTTTGGAAAAGCACGGGATGCTGCCGGCATCCGAAGAAGTAGTTTATCTCGATATTTTTGTTTAACTGATCAGTATTACAATAATATGAAAATTGAATCTGTAGACACTCTTCTGTATAAATGGGACGGCCCTGTTAAAACAGAAGATACTGTTTTCGCCACCCCTCTTAGTACCCTACCCTTTCAGAAAGATGCCCAGGCTCCTTTTCGCTTTTTCAGCTGGCTGGTGGTAAAAATTACGACATCCGACGGAACTGAGGGGATCGGAAATGCAGGATTGAGTCCTGACGTGGCTAAACTTATTGTAGATGAAAAACTGGAGCCTCTGTTGACAGGAGAAAATCCTCTAAATACGAATTATCTTTTTGAAAAAATGTATCGCTCCACAATCGCCTACGGCAGAAAGGGTGTGGTACTTGCCGCCATCAGTGCGGTTGATATCGCTTTATGGGATATCAAAGGCAAAAAAACAGGCCAGCCGGTTTTCCAGCTTATGGGAGGAAAAACGAAGGAGTCCATTCCTGCCTACTACAGCCGTCTGTATACCCGGGATCTGGACCGTCTCGAGGAAGAAGCATATAAATACAAAGAGCAGGGATTTACAGGCATGAAACTACGTTGCGGATATCCGATGACGGAAGGATTGGAAGGACTGCGTAAAAATGTGGAAATGGTCCGCGTTGTCAGGGAAACCGTCGGTGACGACATTGATATCATGCTGGAAGCATATATGGGATTTAATTTATCCTATGCTAAAAGATTTTTAAGAAAATTGGAACCCTTAAATCTACGCTGGGTGGAGGAGCTCCTGCTACCCGATGAGATCCATAACTTCAGCAAATTACGAGACTTTACGGATACACCGATATCGGGCGGTGAGCACGAGTTTACGCGCTACGGTTTTCAGGAACTGCTCCAGGCAGGGGCGTTGGATATCTTTCAGTTTGACACCAACCGCGTAGGTGGCTTTACCGAAGCACAGAAAATATGTGCTATGGCTGAAGCAAATGGTATTGAGGTAATTCCACACGGCGGACAAATGCATAACCTCCATGTGGTGATGAGTTCCTTTGCCTGTCCCATGGCCGAATATTTTCCCAAAACTGAAATTGAAGTTGGAAATGAGCTTTTCTGGTATATTTTCGACGGAGAGGCGGTTGCCGAAAACGGGACATTACAGCTGGACGACAGCAAACCGGGAGTGGGTTTAAGCCTAAAAAATGACAAAGCTGAATTGGATAATTTTGAAATCATAACTTAGTAGAACAACGCTTTACCAATGGAAACAGAGACTAAAGTCACGAAAAGTATACTGGAACAATTTAATCTTGACGGACATACCGCTCTCGTTGTGGGTGGCAACCGGGGACTCGGGCTGCAAATAGCGCAGGCGCTTGCGGAAGCAGGAGCTGATATTGCCATTTCTGCAAGAAGTGAGGAGCGCAATAAAGAGTCGGAAGAATTGATTCGTTCGGAGTATGACATCGAGTCCTTTTCTTACAGTTGCGATGTAACAGAAGAAAGTCAGGTTGATGATCTGATCGATTCGACCGTGGACAAATTCGGTAAGATCGATATTCTGGTTAATTCTGCCGGTATCAATATCAGAGGTTCTATAGAAGAATTATCCAGAGAAGATTTTGAAAAGGTAATGGAGGTAAATGTAACGGGATCCTGGCTCAGCTGTAAAAAAGTTGTGCCTGTGATGAAGGAGAATGGGTATGGAAGAATAATCAATATAGGTTCCATGCTATCCCTGGTTGCAACGATTACTAACAGGACTCCTTATGCAACCAGTAAGGGTGCGGTTTTGCAGCTGACACGGTCTCTTGCACGGGAGCTGGCAAAAGAAAATATTACGGTCAATGCCCTGCTTCCGGGTCCTTTTGCCACCGAACTCAATCTGCCTCTCACCAACGATCCCGAGAAATATGAAGAGTTTATTTCCAACATTCCGATGGGGCGATGGGGCGAACTCCACGAAATCGGCGGATTAGCCCTGTACCTTGCAAGCCCCGCCTCGAGTTATGTTACAGGTGCCGGATTTTCGATCGATGGCGGGTGGACTTTAACTTAAACAACCAAGATTTAGAAATATGCGGCTGATTCAATTGCAGCATCCCGAAAAAGGACGAAAAGTAGCACAGGTCGATGAACCCCGACTCACACTTATCAATAAAGATTACAAAAGCTGCTATGCCCTTTTTGGAGAAATTATTGATAACGATCATTCTGCCGAAGATTTTATCACTGATCATTTAACCGATCAGGAACTGGAATACGACAAGGTGTTTGGAGGTTCAAGTAAGTGGAGAATACTGCCGGCATTCGATCATCCTGACAACCCATTGGGCTGCATGCTCTCGGGTACCGGTCTGACCCATAAAGCCAGCGCCGAAAACCGGCAGCAAATGCATGAAAAACAGGCCGGTAAAGACGACCTTACCGACAGCATGGAAATGTATTTATGGGGCGAGGAAGGCGGCAAACCTGGAAACGGTAACATCGGCGTACAACCCGAATGGTTTTTTAAAGGGAACGGCTCCGCACTGAGAGGTTCCAACGATCCTTTGGAAATTCCGCCATACGCAAATGACGGAGGAGAAGAACCTGAAATTGCAGGGTTGTATTATATCTCCAAAGGCGGCCGGCCCTTCCGGGTCGGATTTGCCATTGCCAATGAATTTTCAGATCACGTGATGGAGAAAAAAAATTACCTTTACCTGGCTCCTTCAAAACTTCGTTCGCCGGCCATTGGCCCCGAACTGGTAGTGGGCAGCGACTTCCAGAATATAACCGGCAGGGTTTCCGTCGAAAGAGACGGGAATGAAATCTGGTCAAAGGAAATAAAATCAGGTGAACAGAATATGGCCCACTCCCTGGAAAACCTGGAGTATCATCATTTCAAGTATGAGCAACACCGCCTGCCGGGGATGGTTCA
>CAZPWQ010000098.1:0-13619 GCA_964590495.1 uncultured Balneolaceae bacterium | reverse complement strand
TTAAATAAGGTAGGAATTTATTTGTTATTTAACATAGAATCTTAGTGGTAAAAAACTCAGCGTTTTACTACAACAATTGCCTTCTCATTATAAAAAGAATTACCGCTTTCAGCAGAAAGATCGAAAGCTGTTACTTCCGGTTCGGGTTCTATATTTTCCAGTTCATCTTCAAAATCGAGCCCTTTATAAAAGATCATTTTTTCCCATGGAAGAGGTGCAGTCAATTCATAAAGTTGGTTAATTTTAAAGGCGTGTTTCGAGACCAAAAGGAAAGGAAATTCGTGCTGGATATTTTCAATGGATCCATCAAAAATACGGATATTTTTAAGCCCGAGTTTTTGAGCGATTTGCTTTACGGCCATGCTTTTTTTGGAAACAATATCATTTAGAACGAAAGGTTTACCGGGATTTGTAATCGCGAGCGGCACTCCCGGGAGCCCGCCACCGGTGCCGGCATCGACAATAAAATCTGCTGTTTGAAAATCAGAAAACTGTGATAACAGTAGAGAATGGTGGATATGTTTCCATATTGTTTCACGTGGAACGTCACGGCTTACCAAGTTTATCCGCTTATTCCACCACAGAAGCTGATCAAGATATTCCGTAAGAGCAGGACGAAATTTTTCGATCAGTTGATCTGCAGCCAAAAAAGTTTCACGTGGAACATTATGGTATTGTATTTCGGGGCGTTTCACGTGGAACGTCTGTTGGATAGGATAAGTATTGCAGGAATTAGACGGATTACTGCACAAAAATATTCATCAGTGATAATCCGCTGAATCCGCATCATCCTGTTCCATTTAGTTTTTAAGATAGACCATTAACACAGCAACATCGCTCGGAGTGACTCCGCTGATCCGGCTTGCTTGTCCAAGTGTCTCGGGGCGTATTCTATCCATTTTTTGTTTGCCCTCAGTGGAAAGACTGTTTATTTTTCCGTAGTCGAGCTGCTCGGGAATAAGCGTATCCTCCTGCTTTTTCATCTCTTTTACCATCTCGAACTCCTTCTCTATATAGCCCGCGTATTTGACCTGTATTTCGACCTGGTCAAAGACATCTTTGTCATCGGTAATTTCGTGAGCTTTTTCTTTCAGCTCGGGATCCGCTTCCAAAAGATTGTTAATTGAGAGCTCCGGACGCGGAATGAGTGATTTCGCTTTTACGGGTTGAGAAAGTGTGGAGGTGCCTCGCTCTTCAAGCATCGGATCCATTTTTTCGGGGTAAACGGTATATTCAGAAACCAGATCGTGCAGTTTGTCAATAGCGTCTTTTTTAATTTTGAAGCGCTCATAACGTTCGTCTGTCGCAAGTCCGATTTTATGACCGAGCTCGGTAAGGCGAAGGTCGGCATTATCCTGCCGTAATAAGATGCGATGTTCGGCGCGAGAGGTAAACATGCGATAAGGTTCTTCGGTGCCTTTGGTAATCAGGTCATCAATGAGTACCCCGATATATGCTTCAGATCGTTTGAGTATAAATTCATCATCGCCTTGTACCTTCCGGGCTGCGTTTATGCCCGCCATTAAACCTTGGCAGGCCGCTTCTTCGTAACCGGTAGTGCCGTTGATCTGTCCGGCAAAAAACAGTCCTTCTGTAATCTTTGTTTCCATACTACGCTTAATCTGGTACGGGGGAAAATAATCATATTCGATGGCGTAACCCGGTCGAAGCATTACCGCATTTTTAAAACCGGGGATAGTTCGCAACGCCTTATACTGCACATCTTCGGGAAGGGAGGTAGAAAATCCGTTCAAATACATTTCGTATGTATTCCACCCTTCCGGCTCGAGAAAAAGCTGGTGACTGTTTTTTTCTGAAAAGCGATTAATCTTGTCTTCAATACTTGGACAGTAGCGCGGACCAGTAGAGTCGATCGTCCCGTTGAACATCGGACTCCGGTCGAATCCGCTTCGAAGCATAGCATGAACGTCGTCATTTGTATAGCCGATCCAGCAGGTGAGCTGTTCATCTTTGGACGGCAGTTTATCCGTCAAAAAGGAAAACGGTTGTGGGTCGTCTTCACCGTACTGGATTTCGAGTTGTTCGTAATCAATGGATCTGCCGTCGATGCGCGGTGGAGTTCCTGTCTTCAGTCGTCCGACTTCGAACCCGAGGTCTTCAAGAGCACCTGATATTCCGACGGATGCCCGTTCGCCGGATCGTCCGCCGCCAAAGTTGGATTCGCCGATATGAATAAGTCCATTACCAAACGTACCTGTTGTCAGCACAACAGCTTTTGCTTCAAATGTTTGCCCCGTCTGTGTACGCACGCCGGTGACATATTTTCCATCATCACTTGTCAGTACATCTACGACACTGTCCTGACGGAAAAAGAGATTATCCTTCTTTTCAAGCTCTTCCCGCATTTTGGTGCTGTACAGCGCCCGGTCGCTCTGGCAGCGCGGGCTCCACATGGCCGGGCCCTTGCTCCGGTTGAGCATTCGGAATTGCAAGCCGGATTTGTCAGCTACTACACCGGTGAGTCCGCCAAGAGCATCAATCTCGCGGACAAGCTGTCCCTTTGCCACTCCACCTATGGCGGGGTTGCAGGACATTTTGGCGATGGCGTCCAGGTTCATAGTAATGAGTAACGTCTTTGCGCCGAGCGAGGCCGCAGCCCCGGCGGCTTCACTGCCGGCATGTCCGGCACCGACTACAATTATATCGTAAGAGGGATAAAGGGAATTCATTATTATTAAGTGTATGTTTTTATTACACTTAGCTATTTTTAAAAATTGTATGGTAAAGAGAATCAACGGATAAGATCCGCAGGTATTATCAGACCGGTTAAGATAATGGTTTTCACGGAAAAAGCGTAGCATCGAATATGCAATACAGATTACCCTGTTATCTACGTGTCCCAATGTGAGGGGAGGGACTATTCAATGGTAATCTTTCGGATGGCATGGTTGTGATGGTCGGCTACAAAAAGGACAGATCCTTCATCATTTACAGCCAGGCCGATAGGGCCATGGAATCTGGCTTCGGTTCCATCACCATCTACAAATCCTGTTGCATCATTGCCGGCGATGGTTTTTACTTCTCCGGTGGGTGAAATCATGCGGATACGATTATTATTATAGTCCGCTACATACACGTAACGATTGTTATCCAGCGCAACATCGTATGGTGCATTAAATCGTACTTTGGAATTGCGCCCCTCCCCGTATCCCGCTTCTCCGTCACCGGAAAAGGTGCTTACAAATTTTTCGTCACTGACGAGGCGGATACTGTGATTGGTGTGATCTGCAACAAAGAGTCGTTTTTTGTCATCAGAATCAAGGCCAAACGGCCAGCGGAATTGAACATCAGTTGCATAGCCGTCAACAAAGCCAAAATTTCCCGAACCGACGTATGTTCCTACTTCACCATCGGGTGCGATCCACCGGATAAGGTTGTTTTCGGAATCACTTACGAACAGGGTGTCGTTTGGGGCCATCGTAATACCGGCGGGAAATCTGAACCGGGCCGCATGCGACGATCCATCATTATACCCCGGCCTGCTGCCTGCGAATGTAGTTACCCTGCCTGAAGGTGTGATTTGGCGAATTCTGTGATTTTCAAAATCGGATACAAATAAGATTCCGTTTGAGTTTGAAACTACGTCAACCGGCCGGAAAAAGCGTGCGGATGAACCGACTCCGTCAGCTAAACCTTTACTGCCATCCCCGGCAAGGGTGCTTACACTGCCATCGTCTGAAACGATACGTATGGAATGATTCCAGTAATCGACAACAATGAGATCCCCGCTTGTTGTAAGCTCCAGTCCTACAGGAGAATCAAAACGGGCGGCGGCTGCCTCACCATCGGTAAAACCCAGTTTTCCGGATCCTGCATGCGTACTTACATCAACAGTCAGAATATAGTTGAAGGCCACCGGTCCGGTTGCGGATTCGCCATTAACCGTCACCTCTACAGGACCGCTTCTGGCACCTCTTGGAACGATAACTTCAAGATTTTTTGAGGTGGCGTTGATAACTTCAGCGATATGTCCGTTGAAGGTTACTGCATTATCACCGGGTGTCTCTCCGAACAAAGATCCGGAAATGGTTACCTCAGTACCGAAGGTTCCACTCAAAGGATTGACTGAAGTTACTTCTACTATGTCTTTTTTTGGTTCTTCCTCAGTACCCAGAGAATTGTCCTGACAGGAATAGAGTACTATAACTGCCAGAAATAGAAAACTCCATTTCTGAACTGTATTGGCAGCTTTCATAATTTTAAGATTCTAAGGAAGAGTATTATTCTGTAAGTTATTAAAATTCATTACTATAACAACTGAAGAACTAAAAACTATCCATCAACACGAGGTTTTTTTCATCCTTCAGTTTTTAATAGCCTGTAGATATATAAATAAAAAAGTTCAGCCCCGTATTTAGATAATCACTTCAATTTTAATAGTATAGATATGAGATATTATTCCCTGTTTTGAGGCCTTTAAAGAATTTGCAGGAGGCAAATAATCATCAAGACAGGGATGATACTATCCCTGTTCTTTCTTCCATTCCAGAAACGAAACGATACTTGACCATACCGCTTCCAGTTTGGTGTCGGCTGTTTCCTCAAATGTGATATCGTTATCTGCTAACATCTTGCACACTTTATTCTCAATAATCACGCTGTAGCCGAGATCCTCTTCTATTTTTATTACCACGGGCATAAGCCATTTCCAGGAGGTATGAAATTTCATGTCTTCCAGCTGAAGAAAGGCCAGCGGTATATCCTTGACATCCTCCTGGTCTATTTTAATAGTGCTTCCCATTAAATCTTCAATTAATCGATTTCCGTTATTGATCTCTTCGTGTTTCATAGAAATAATGTTTGGTTAGGCATTCAGCTTATACCTGTGGATAATTGAAATTAAAGTCTCTGCAATATTAAGTGCTTTTTCCCTGCCGGTCAAGCCGGTAAGTGGTAGGCGGTTGGCAGTAGCAGTTGGCAGCAGGCAATGCCTGCCGGTCTCCCTTCCTCCCGTCTCCTTTCCTCCTTTTAATAAAGAAATGTGTATTTAACTTTAATCAAGAAGGTGTTCTGTGGGAAAATATCAAATGCATCGCCTATACGGTCTCCGATGGAACGGTTGTAGGGAGAGGGAGTACGGGGTGCCAGCGGATTTTGCTGTACTCGTTCGCTCCTTCCCTGGGTCCAAACCAGGAAGAGAGTCGATCCGGGCAGGTATTCCCATCGCAATACGACATTCGACTGGAAGCTGTTCAATGTAAAATCTGATCGTTTGGGATAGGGGTCAAAGTTGGCCAGATCATCTCGATTCTGCAAAATACGGAACTCTTCAAAGTGTCCGCGTGCCAGGAAAAGCTGACTATAGACCTGTAATGACAGATCCGGGGTAAAGGTTATGGTACTTCGAAGTGTAAAATCAAGGGATTGCGTGTCGCGGGCGCCAAAAACGGGGACATAATATTGATTTTCATTAACAGGTTCCACATTTGCCAGAATATTGTCCAGCATTCCTCCATCGTCAAAGGACACATAGTCATCGGGAGTCAGCTGGTCCGGCGGGGCGGATTGGCGGCCGATCATCCATTCGGCATCTGTTCTTCTGAACGATTCGTTAGAAACCCAGGCCGTAACGTTATTCTCCCATTCCCCTTCCAGGTTTCCTGACAGAGAGAGCCGGGTCCCGGCATCCCAGTCGGCGCGCAATCCCAGGCTATGTCCCCGGCCTCCATCGCCGGTAATACTGTAACCTATTTCGGGTTCAACTTCCCAGTTACGCCTGTCGTCGGTTTCAAACTCGGCTTCGAATTCAATAGTGGAGGGGCGGGCCCATGGGCCAAGTCCCCGTGTTTCAAACAGATCGTAACCTCCAAACATGTTTTCGGTTGACGCGCCGACTTCAAACTGCTGAAAACTTTCCAGCAACCACTGTGATCCTATATCGAGGCTTAGCCCGAGATTTAATTTTTCGCGGTAAGAAAATTGTTGAATACCGAATATATCAATGTTGGCACGCTGGAATACTCCGAATGGTTGTCCTCCATTAATCTGATATTCGGCACGGGTCAGTGATGCAATAAAGTTATTTTCCCGAAGCTGGCCCAGGTCATTGGGATCAAACCGGTCACTGAAAACATCGAGTCCCGTAAAACCGCTGATTATTCCCTGGCGCTTTCTTAACCACACTTTCCCGGCAAACCCGGTTTGCGAATTCCGGTTTTCTGCGGTCCAGTTCCGGTGGGTGAAAGCTGTAAAGCCTTCGATGCCGTAACGGTTGTCAAGCAGCCGTAGGTCCCAGTCGGCTCCGCCCGAAACAGCCTGTAACCGGCCCGGCCCATCTTTATTCGGCTCGTCATAACCGGTCAGGATACCCCCTGAACTTGAAAATTCTCCTATTTGCTGGCTCATCCGGGCCACTCCTGAATTCCGGGAGGGAGAAAAATTATTCCCGGTGGTTGCGCCCAAAACTCCAAAGGAAAGTCCGTCAGCTGTCCGGCCGGTGACTTTGGTAGCGCCTATAATAGGATCATTGGCTCCTATTCTTCGAGTGTAGAGCAATTCGCCCGGTCCCACTGAAAACTGATAGGTGTTAAAGCCCTCTATAAAGAACGGGCGGCGTTCTTCAAAGAACGTCTCGAAAGCAGTCAGGTTCAAAACCGCAGGATCCGATTCAACTTGTCCGAAGTCGGGGTTGATGGTTGCATCCAGAGTAACATTCGGTCCCAGACCAATTTTTATATCGCCACCGATATCCATAGTCGTTGTTGTGGCAAGTTCGTCCGGCCTGGTATCGTGTTCAAAGGTATTGAGCCGTGCAACAGAATAGGGTATAACCTGAATATTCGGTCTGGGCTTTATATTTCTAATATCTGTCAAACGACCGAATCGGGCTATGAGATTCTCCCGTTCTGTCCGCGGTATCAACGGCCACTCTGATTCTTCTCCCATGCGGGGAATCCGGCGGGTGAAATGGATACCCCATGTTTGGATCTCTTCTCCCGCAAAGCGAAGCATGCTGTAGGGAATGCGCATTTCTACAATCCATCCCCGGTCGGTTACTCTCGCGCTGGAGTACCAGACAGCATCCCAGGAGGTATCCATGCCCTGCGGGCCGGGGCCTCCACCTCCTCCGCCGGTTCGGAATGCATCAAACTGAACCCCCGCCGCATTGACACCGAAACTGTAGGCTGTTCTTCTGTCGAAATATGAGTCAATGGAAACCAGAAACCAGTCTGCGCGGTTGAATTCGTCGCGCCGGCCAAGGGTCTGTTCAATTTGCTCCGGCTGGTCGTCGTGTAATATCGCTCCTATATATACATTTCCTCCTCCATATAAAACCCGTACTTCTGTGAGCTGCGAGGCAGGATCTCCTTCCCGGGGTTCAAATTGACGGAAATCCGAAACAGGTTCAGCCTGTAGCCAGGCCTCCTCATCCAGACGCCCGTCGACAGTAATGGAAGCTTCCACCCGGTACGCTGGTACAGCAGGTGTTGAATTTTGGGCGAATAAAAGATTGAAGTATGGAAGGTATATCACTACAACCGATAAGCATAGTATATGCTCTATGAATATTTTAATATTTTTTTTGTAATTGTTAGAGACCATATATGGCTGAATTTTAATAGAAATAATACTCTAATGCCCAATCATCCTGTAAACTTATAACATAAAAAGTAAATCTGAAGGAAATTTATAGCATTCTTTGTTTATCCTTACAAATTTGTGGCGGAAACAGAATTTCTAAACTTGACAGATCGCTGCAGGTTTCAGAAATGTTAATACGGTCTATTGGAATGCAGAATCCAACAAATATACCATTATGATTATCCCGGCTATAGCAGTGCATGGCGGATCAGGAGCGATTTCCCCTGACATCCGAAATCCTGAAATCAAGAAATTTTATCTGGATGCTTTGCAGGAAGCACTGGATAAAAGTTTTGCTTTACTGAAGAATGGAAGTCCGGCGCTGGAAGCCGTGACGAAGGCTGTTTGTGTCCTTGAAGATTGTGACCTGTTCAATGCCGGAAAAGGATCAGTCTTTACCGCGAAAGGTGAACATGAAATGGATGCCGTTGTTATGGATGGGAAAAACCTGGAGGCGGGGGCTGTGGCAGGTATCCGGGGTGTTAAAAACCCGGTGTTGTTCGCTAAAGATATACTGCAGAATATGGAATTTGTATTTCTTGCAGGTGATGAAGCCATGGAATATGCGCGTCAACAGGACATTGAATTTATGCCGTCATCGTACTTTTTCACACAGCATCGCTATGAACAGTGGAACGAGATAAAAGGAAGCGGGAAGGTGAAGCTGGATCATTCATCAGGTAACGATCAGCACGGTACGGTAGGTGCGGTGGCAGTAGACAGCAAAGGCAATTTAGCTGCCGCAACTTCTACCGGCGGAATGACCAATAAAGCGTGGGGACGCGTGGGCGACAGTCCTTTAATCGGGGCGGGAACCTATGCCAATAACAATACCTGTGCAGTGTCATGTACAGGTATTGGCGAGTATTTTATACGCAGTGTAGCGGCGTACGATGTTTCGTGCCGTATGGCCTACGGCGGGATGAACCTGAAACGAGCCGCCGGCGAAGTGATAAAAAAACAGTTGAAGAGGATGGGCGGCGAAGGCGGACTGATTGCGATAGATCCGGCCGGAAATATCGCAATGCCGTTTATTTCCGAAGGGATGTACCGGGGGATGAAAAGCGACCGGAATTCTTTTATTCAGATCTTATGATTTTTTCCCCATCTGCCTGGTAATACAGGGGGTTATTATATATTTCCGCTTTTTTTTCACGGATGTAATATTTGTCACCGGTAGCCATGATGTGGACTGTTAAATTAGCAAGCGAGACAGCCATATTCTCCTTCAGGTTGTGATATTGGTTAAAGCTCAGTTTACTGCCGTCAAACAGAACAACCATCCCCGAGCCGATAATCTCACAAATATTTCCTTCTGTTATAATTACACCGGTATCTTCACCCAGGCCAATGCCCAATTTATCGGGGTAACAAGCCGTGGCCTCTGCCAGTCTTCCGAAACGGCCACGCCGGATAAAATGGCTGTCAAAAATAACCTGCTTCATTAAGCCGATACCTTCTCCCATCTTCAGATCACTCTTTCTCAGGACATTCGCATTTCTTCCTCCTGTAATCATTTTCTCTGCCATTACAACAGCTCCCGCACTTGTTCCGGCTATAACAAGTTTTTCATTTACATAACGGTCGAGAATTAATTCATGTAACCTGGTATCCTTGATAAAATGGCTGATCTGACTTTGATCGCCGCCGGAGAAAAGTATTGCGTCCGCATCCTCTATTCTCTTCAAAACTTTAGAGGTATCTGCAATCTCGCGATCCCTTATATCCAAAACGCCCACATTATTCGCTCCCAGTTTTCTTAAGGTTTCAATATATTTTTCCCCCACCACTTTGGGGATAACGGTCGCACTGGTGATGACTTCTATCCGGCTTTCGGGACCTCCGGCATGTTTTATAATATGGTGCAGGATACCGCCTTCTCCGAAATCGGGCTGGAATTTTTCATCTATTTTGGTGAATTCCTTTTCTTCATTCCCACCAATTGCGATTAATGTACCTTCGGGCGTCGTCATATTGATTATTTAAAATATATAACTGGTTAATACAGGTAATTTAACAAAGGAACTTATTGAGGTAAATAACCTTTAAAATACTACAATATTTCCCAAAAAGAGAGCGCTCATGCACATCCTGAATATCAAATTTACTTCCGGACCTAATTATTGGTCTGTAAAAAAACACCGGCTGGTTGTAATGCAACTTGATCTGGAGGAACTGGAAACAAAACCAACCGACCAGATCGATTGTTTCTATGAACGCATGAAAAAAGAGTTACCCGGTCTTTATAAACATCAATGCTCCGTAGGTGAACCGGGTGGTTTTTTTCGCAGAGTAAGGCGGGGTACGTGGATGGGTCATGTCATAGAGCATATCGCCCTGGAACTGCAATATATGGCCGGCATGAAGGTTGGTTTCGGTCGCACCCGCGGTACGGACACAAAAGGTCAATATGATGTGATCTTTGAGTGTGTTGATGAAGAATCCGGACGTCTTGCGGCTGAAAAGGCGATATCTATCGCCCGCGGCCTAATAGACGGGACGACTATGAATATTGATAAACATGTTCAAGATATACGAGAGACGAACCTTCGAAATATGCCCGGTCCCAGTACTGCTTCCCTGCTCAGGGAGGCTGAGGCACGCGGTATTCCTTCTATAAAACTGGCGGATTCAACATATCAGCTCGGCTACGGCTGCTATCAGAAAAAGATCGGGGCTACGATTACTTCCTCCACAAGTACTATGGCCGTGGAACTGGCTTGTGATAAAAAAGCCTGCCGGAATCGTTTCCTCGAAATGTCAATACCCGTTGCCGAAGGCGGAGTAATCGATACTGTCAGCGATCTGAAAAATATTATTGACAGAATAGGTTTCCCGCTGGTCGTAAAGCCGGTCTCCGGCAATCAGGGACGGGGCGTTATGACCAATATTCAATCCTGGAATGAAGTGAAAAAAGCATTTAGTTCGGCTTCTGAAATTTCCGGGGAGGTTATTGTAGAACGCCATATCCCCGGCAAAGATTACCGGCTGCTGACTGTGGACAATAAATTAGTGGCAGCTGCCAAAAGAACTCCCGCCCGTGTAAATGGAGACGGGGAGTCGACCATTCAACAGTTGGTAGAGAGAGTAAACCAGGATCCATCCCGTGGCGAAGGTCACGAAAAACCTCTTACCAAAATTATGATCGGTGTGAGTGCCAAGGCTATATTATCCCGCAAAGATTACACTCTTGATACGGTATTGCCCGACGGAGAAATACTTTATCTGGATCATGCCGCAAACCTGAGCAAAGGAGGTACGGCGGAAGATGTCACCGACCGGGTCCATCCCGAAGTGAAAGCGATAGCCGAACGAATAAGCAAAGTGGTTGGCCTGGATATTTGCGGTATTGATGTAATGGCTACTACGCTGGAACAACCATTACTGGAAACAGGGGGTGTGATACTTGAGGTGAATGCAGCACCGGGATTTCGTATGCATCTGTCTCCCTCGAAAGGAAAATCCCGAAACGTAGCGGCTCCTGTTCTGGACATGCTTTTTCCGCCGGAAACTAAAAGTCGTATTCCTGTCATCGCTGTTACGGGAACAAACGGAAAAACAACTACCACCCGCCTTATTTCTCATATTATGACAAGGTGTGGGCGCAATGTGGGATCTACTACGACAGAGGGGATATATATAAACGGTAAACGAATAATGAAGGGGGACTGTGGCGGCCCGAGAAGTGCTGAGCTTGTACTTAAAGATCCAACCGTTAATACGGTGGTTTTCGAGTGTGCACGCGGCGGCATATTGCGTGAGGGGCTGGGGTTCGACCGGTGCGATGTGGGCGTGGTTACTAATGTAGCCTCCGATCACCTGGGCATAAACGGGATTGATGATCTATCACAGATGGCCCGACTTAAATCTGTTGTGCCGGAAAGTGTTCGCTCCGGTGGTCATGCTGTACTCAACGCCGATGACGACCGGGTATATGCCATGCGGAAAAACGTTCGCAGCAATTGCAATGTAGTCTTATTTTGTATGGATCCCGGTAATCCGAATGTGAAAGCGCACTGCGAAGCCGGAGGTATTAGCGTTTTTTTCGATGAACCTCAAATTTTTATTCGGGATGGAAATACAACTCATGAAATTGGAAAAGCTGAAAATATTCCGCTCAGTTTTGGGGGACGGGCCGGATTTATGATCGAAAACATATTAGTTGCTGTAGCTGCCGTCTATACCCAAAATATTGCCCCGGCGGATATCATGGAATCGCTGAAAAGTTTTGAACCCTCCCCGGAGCAAACACCCGGTCGGATGAATCTGTTCAGCTTTGAAACATATGACGTGCTGGTGGATTATGCTCACAATCCGGCTGCCATGACAGCTGTCAAAAAATTTATCGATTGTTCGTTTTATCGTTATAAAACCGGAGTCGTTACCGGTATCGGGGACCGGAGAGAAGAAGACAATCTGGAAATAGGCCGGCTTTCAGCAGAAATATTCGATAAAGTAATTATCCGTGAAGATGCCGATCTGCGAGGTAAAGAACCCGGAGAGGCAATAGAAATTATAAGACAGGGTATACAGAGATCATCTTATAATCCGGAAGTGGAAGTTATCCCCGATGAGAAAGAGGCCGTATTATATGCCATGGAAACCGCAAAGCCCGATAGTCTGGTCGTGCTTTGTGTAGAGCAAGTTGATGAGGTGCTCGATATGGTGAAACAACAACACGCAAGCGAGGAAAACAGCCGCCTGCATACAGTAAAAAAGGTCCGCAAAAATGGCTTACCTGCCGAAGTGAAATTGTTGCACAGTAGTATTCAGTAAGCAGTAGCGCGAAAAGTTTTCTGGGACTTGGTCTTTTAAGACAAAGACCTGTCAGGTTTTGAAAACCTGACAGGTCTGGGAATCACCGGGTCGCAAAAGCTAATATGCGGAGTCACACTGCCTCTTGCCAACTGCTCCTGCCTACCGATCTCACGATCGAAAGATCAATCCCCAGTTGCCGTTGTGTTTCCAGGCCTTTCCGACGAACGTACCGAACACCGTGACCTGTTCCCATTCGTCGGGGGTGATATGGATCGGATCATAATCCGGATTCTCCGGCTGCAGCAGAATACCGTCCGGTTGCTTTCGTATTGTCTTCAGGGTTGTTTCCCCGTTGTATAATATGGCACCGATCTCCCCGTCGTTCGGCTCGCGGGGATCAATAAGGATATAATCTCCGTCGCGTATATCCGCCTCCAGCATACTTTCCCCGTCAACAATCAGGGCAAAGTAGTGATCGGACTTTGCCGGGTGGATTTCCACGGGCAGGTGACCGAGGTTTTCGCTGATCGCCTCATGCATGCCACCGGCTGCGATACGTCCCTTCACCGGAATGCCCGGGAAAAACCCGTTCAGCTGCGACCGTTTGGTGGGATGGATGTCGTAGTTGCCCCGGCCGTGCTTGGTCAGGTAATTTTTTCTCTCCAGGCTGTTCAGATGCTGATAGATGCTGTTGGAGGAGCTGTAACCGAATTCCTCCTGCATCTCGGCATAGCCTGGAAACATTTCATGCTCTTCATAATAGACCAGGATAAACTCCCAGAGCTTCTTTTGTTTTTCTGTAAGTGATTTCATGTTGTCATTATACGAATTAATATGAAAAAACACATGAAATATATAATTAATTATATGAAATAAAAATAAAAAGACAGTTCTGAGGGAGCTTTGCTCCCGATGAAGAGGCGGGAGCAGAGCTCCCTTGTAGCTTAGTTACTGGTCCGGTTGCTCATAATGTTAAAAGTAAGAAACATTTTCTTCTGTTAAGATTGTTATAATACTTCCACTTAAAAGTGAAAGATAAATTAGTAGCTATACCAAAACTTATTTAAAGACTTACTACGCTTTAAACAAACCTATTATGGCTGATAAACAGGACTTGGATTTTACGTACAGTACTATCGACAAAATTTTCAGGCTTAGTATAGGTGAAATGGGGGATTTTAGTGGAGCCATGTATAATGGAGACTTCTCGATGACTCTTGAGGAGGCTCAGGAAGAAAAGCACCGGTTTATTGTGGAAA
>CAZPWQ010000097.1:0-14030 GCA_964590495.1 uncultured Balneolaceae bacterium | reverse complement strand
CCATATCTTCTGTTTCCACATGACGAAAACGAACAAATTCTTCGTTTAATATAAACTGATTTTTGTTAGCCTGATAATATGATCGTGCTTCCTCATCTGAAACCTGCAGATCTTCTTCATAATCCTTAATAACATAGTCTTTTAATCCCTCAACGAGAACCTCCTGGTGTGCATTCTGCATTTTTTCCTGAATGCTCCTTTGTTGGGCTAAATTGATTCTGTCTGCCTCCTGTAAAAGCACTTTCTTCTGAATCCATTCATCCCGGTATTGGGTTAAGGCAACGACACTGTCTTCATTAAAAACAAACCCGGGTATTTGATTCCGTGCATCATCCAAAGTCAGCCGTTCATTGCCAACACGGGCCAGTACCTGATCTCCCTCTACAGATTCAGTATCTGAGCAGCTGATGATAAATACAGCCAAGAATAAAAGGTAAAGGTATTTAATCATATTTACGAAATTTATAAATCATAACTAAAAAAGCATTCCGGCGATTATTGCCGTCATTAAGTTTGCCAGAGTACCCGCTATTACCGCCTTGATGCCGAATTCCGCCAACTCTGATTTTCGGCTCGGCGCCAGTCCTCCGATACCGCCTATCTGAATAGCGATTGAAGAAAAATTGGCAAAGCCGCAAAGAGCAAATGTAGCCATCGTTATTGTCTTCGGCGACAGCATCGACTGTTCAATCATTTCAGACATCTGTAAATAGGCAACAAACTCATTTAATACAATTTTAGTGCCGAGCAGTGACCCCATATTGACAGCATCCGCCCATGGAACTCCTGCAACAAAAGCGATCGGGGCAAAAACCCAACCAAGCAGTGTTTCGATTCGCAGGCTTTCAGCCGGTATCACAGAATCAAGTCTGGTGAAACTCCCAAAGCCTTCCAAAAAATAATTACCCATAGCTAGTAAAGCAATGAATGCGAGCAACATAGCTCCAACATTGGCAGCTAATTTTAAACCCGTTCCCGCACCGCTAGCAGCCGCATCAATACCGTTGGCATCGGTTCTCTCAACCTGTATTTTAACATCGCCTTTTGTAACAGGGTCGCCATCCTCCGGATATAAAATTTTGGCGATAACCAGTGCTGCCGGCGCCGCCATTAAACTTGCCCCGAGCAGTTGTTCGGCAAACATGAGGCGCCCGACATCAAGTGAAACCCCCTGGGCCTGTGCGTAAGAGTTGCCAAGCATCTGGACGTAAGCCGCCATTACACCACCTGCTATAGTCGCCATACCCCCCGTCATCACGGCAAGCAGTTCCGACCTGGTCATCCTCTTAATATACGGCTCGATAACGAGAGGAGCCTCCGTTTGTCCCACAAAAATATTAGATATAACTGACAAAGATTCTGCCCCGGAAGTACCCATTAACTTCTGCATACCCCGCGCCATATATTTAACTACCCGTTGTAAAACGCCATAGTGATAAAGTATTGAAGTCAATGACGCAAAAAATATGATCGTTGGCAGTACCTGGAAAGCAAAGAAATTACCCAGACTGTCTTCGGTGCCGGGACTTTTAGCCAGGTCTCCGAATATAAATTCAGCGCCTTCAGTGGTAAAATTCAGGACAACGACAAAGAAAGAAGATACCCAGCTGAAAAAATCTTTGGGCCAGCCGAGGGGAGACCAGTAAACAGCCATATTACTTCCTTTGAGTATAAAAACAGCCAGAATGAATTGAATTCCCAATCCAACTCCGACCAACCGCCAGTTTACCTGCTTTTTATTATTACTGAAGACAAAGGCCAGGCCGACTATCACCGCCATGCCGATTACACCGCGTAAAATGTCAATCATTTATCAGGCTTCTTCATTTCGATTATCTTCAAATTCCAGTTCGGATAACGGTTTTATCGGCTTTCCCCGGCGCTTATCAACCGGCGGACGAAAACAGTGCCTGGCGCGCGGTTCATATGCATCCGTTTCGCCTACCAACAGGCGATCTTTATTCTCAATTACGCGTTGGGAATATTGAGCCATCATTCCACTTTCCGCGCAAATGGCGTGCAGTTTTGTAACATATTCTGCAATCGCCAGCAGTTGAGGCATCGGTTCGAAAGGGCGGCCTTGAAAATCCATATCAAGACCGGCGGTAATCACTCTTTTGCCGTCGTTGGCAAGAGAATTGGCAATATCGATTATACGCTTGTCAAAAAACTGGGCTTCATCAATACAAATTACCTGGGCATCACCGGTGAGTAAAACAATTTGATCGGCGGTATCAACCACCAGGCCCGGAAGCGCATTTTCATTGTGGGAAACGACATCTTCTTCGCTGTAACGCTTGTCAACCTTTGGTTTGACAATAACAACTTTTTGACCTGCTATTTGTGCGCGGCGTGCTCTGCGAATCAACTCTTCTGTTTTGCCGCTAAACATACCTCCGCAAATAACTTCAATCCAACCGGTCTGGTGCGGCACAAAAGAGGGTTCATTAAGCATATGGTTTTTTTATGATCTTAATAACACTAAAAGTCAAAGCATGAAATATATCTGTGTAAGCATTAAAATAAAAAGGAGAAATAATCTGTTTGAATGGAGACAGAAATTTGAATTTAGTCAAAAAAATTACCACTAAGACACAAAGATCACTCAGTGTGCCTCAGTGACTTAGTGGTAAACCGGTGTGGTTGTTGTTCAACTCTCCTTCATCAACTGGCTTTGCCGATACATATCCAAAAACAACCAGAAAATAGGGTAGGGAGGAAAAACAAGTGAAAAAAAGAGACGGATATTTTTATATCTCGATTCGTTCAGCTGCGAAATGCCCGCCACCCCGGCGATCCAAAATATAAAACCGATAAAAATAAGGAAAGCCACGGTTATCGATCCGATGAAGCCAAAGTTGTTATAAAAGGTCTGTAACATGGTAAGTTAAACTCTGTTTTAAGTAGTTAATTCCTTATTTTAATCGTTTGGTATTCATTTCAATTTAAAATAAAAAGAATTTCTTCGATATGCTCCCCGTAGTTTCAATTGTAGGGCGCCCCAATGTTGGAAAATCCAGTATTTTTAATCGCCTGGTCGGCAGTCGCAAAGCCATCGTTGATGATGAATATGGTGTGACCAGAGATCGCCATTACGGTGACTCATACTGGAATGGTAAGGATTTCAGCGTCATTGATACAGGCGGTTATTTGCCGGATGAAGTGGACGTAATGATTGAAGGAATCCGGGAGCAGGTTCATATAGCCATTGATGAATCGGACCTGATTCTGTTTGTGGTTGATGTGGAAGGCGGTATCACAAGTCTTGACAAGGCTGTTGCTCAGATGTTGCGGCAGCAAAAAAAACCGGTATTGATGGTAGTTAATAAATCCGACAACGAGGAGCGAAAGCTGAATGCTACCGAATTTTACGAGTTGGGTTTTGATGAGCTCTTTCCTGTTTCCGCACTCAGCGGAACGGGTACCGGTGAATTGCTGGACCGGTTAGTAAAGCTTTTACCTGACAAAGAGGATGAAGTTGAAGATGAACTGCCCAAGCTCGCCGTAATCGGGCGTCCCAATGTTGGGAAAAGCAGTTTTATTAATGCTTTGTTACAGGACGAGCGATGTATTGTGACAGATATTCCCGGAACAACGCGGGATTCCATCAACAGTAAACTAACTTATAAGGACAAAGAGTATATTTTAATTGATACGGCCGGTCTGCGGAAGAAGCGAAATGTGAAAGAGAATGTGGAGTTTTACAGTACGGTTCGTACTGACCGGGCCGTCAAGGAATGTGATGTTGCGATCCTGATGCTGGATGCGATGCAGGGCTTTGAAGCCCAAGATAAGCATATTCTCAGGATGGCTGAAAATTATAACAAGGGGATCATCATTGTACTCAACAAGTGGGACACTGTACCCGAAAAAGAAACAAATATTCACAAGGAGTTCGAGGAGTATATATATAAACAGGTTCCTTCGATGGATTACGTGCCGATTATTTCTATTTCGGCTTTACATCGAAAACGGATTCATAAAGTCATTGATGTATCCGACCGTGTTATTGAGGAACGGAGCAAAGCGGTTAATACTCCTAAATTCAACGATTTTCTCAAAAAAATTCAGAAGGAAAAACCGTTACCGATGCGCCGCGGACATCCCCTTAAAATAAAATATGGGACACAGGTTAAGAAAAAACCGCCTGTATTCAAGTTCTTTATGAACAGTCCGTCGGAGTTACCGGCAAACTACCGTAAATATATAGAGAATAAAATCCGCCAGGAGTTCGGTTTTGACGGAGTGCCTATAACTATGACTTTTAAAGAGAAATAAATGTATATTGCCTTTGAAGTGCATCTCTGAATAAGTTATTTTTAAACCGACTGTAAAGTAGTAACTCATACTTTTTTGAAAATAATCACATGGCATCACCACAAAATTTAGAGCAACCACGCGCTAACGCGCTGAATAAAGATTTTGACCGGGAACGTACTTTTTCTTTTCTGGAAAATTTGTACCTGCCTGAGATATTCAAGGCTTTATGGTATACGCTGAAACAGATGTTCAGCCCCACATTTACCCTCCAATACCCGGAAGAGAAGTGGGATCCTCCATCAATTTTTCGCGGCCGGCCCGTTCTTGTGGAAGATGATGGAAAAGAACGATGTGTTGCCTGTGGTTTGTGTGCACGTGCATGTCCGCCGCTCGCTATCAGCATGCAGGCTAATGAAGAAGCGGAAGATCCGAAAGAACGCTATCCCGATGTTTTTGAGATAAATATGCTCCGGTGTATTTACTGTGGTTATTGTGAAGAAGTATGTCCCGAAGAAGCCATTGTAATGAGTAAAGATTATGACATTGTCTTTGAGTCAAGAGAGGAGGCAATTTATGATAAAGAACGTCTTCTGGTTCCAAAAGAAGATCTTACAGAACGGCTTGATTTTCTGAGAGAGTATAAAAACAGACAATTTGGACAATTCTGGGATTTTCAGGAAGAAAATAATATCCATTCTGTGCGTGACCGGGACCGGGAGTTCAACTCCGGATTATCACTTGTGGAAATGCTCGAGCAACAAAGAGCAAATGATCAGACAGAAGCTGAATCTGGTTGGGCCCGGTAATATATGAAGGCAGACAGGGAAATTTCGCAGGAAGAAGTGAATGAACTGATCGAAGATGCTTCATATTTACAGGATGAAGCGGAAGCTCTTCAATATGTTATTGATACTATACCGTATGCTGAAAGTCCGCCCGGCGGCAAATCTATTGCTGAAATGTTGCTTTTAATAGATCATGCGCAACTGTCCTATTACCGGCCGATTATTGAAGACGCCTGTGAAAATCCGAGGCCGACACACCTAAAAAATTTTACTGATTTCCGGGAGTCCTTTGAGGCAGATGAAGAGAAACTCAAAGATGTACAAAAAATCCTGCGAAAGATATCAAAGCACCGGGCGGGTCTTGTTAACTATATTAGTAAAGTCTCTCTTATTGACTGGGAGACAGTAATTTATGAGAATGACAAACAAATTTTGTTGTATAATTTTCTGGGTGGAATGATCCGCTTTGAACGAAATATATTGAAAGATATCGCTGATCAGGTGAAGGCTTATAAGAATGACAGACAAAATCAGCGTGAGCTTGAAAAGCGGAAGTCACAGCGGGAAGGACAACAACCTGCGAATAACTCTTAATTGATTCCTCTGATATGCAATGGCTCGCTTTAATCCTCGTTCTTATCGGTGGTTATGCAACATTTAAGCTGGTCATTTTCAGCAGGGGGGGAAATCGCCTGAAGTATCTTGGTCTTACTATTGCATGCATTATTTTTTCGATCATTTTTCTTACAAGTGCCGCTTCTGAATTTTTGAGCAGCCAGGAGATCTCTTCTATATCAACTTCTGTAACAGAATGGGGACATGTTTTATCGCTGGCTTTTATCCTGAGCTCTCTGGCAATCTTTATCAGAGAGTCTAAGCCGGTATTCGCTCAGTTTCCACTTCCTTACACGGCATTGCCTTTATTTATCGTAATATCCTATGTACTGGTACATGACACTTATGCCATTAAAGAATGGTTGTTATTTATTTATCAGGGTGGAGCAATACTGGTAGCACTTCTTATGTACGCTGTTTATACCTACCGGGACACTGAATACAGGTATATTATGAGCGGAATAATACTCTTTGCAATTTGCTACACATTATTCTGGTATTTGCCCGTGATAGACGAATCCTATCCGTGGATCTGGCAACTGCTGCTGGGAATAAGTATTCTCCTGACCACGCTTGGATATGACAGAGTTTACGAGAAAAGGGTTGTAGGTCCTTCAGCAAGTTGAGAATAACATGTTTGATATATTATAACTTTACATAATATATATTATACGACAAAAGATATAGGTGACTATGTTATTGAATTTATTTGAACTTTCGTGAACGATATCTTTTTCATTTGCATTACTATTATTCATCATCGGCTTTTGTATGTAAAACAAAACAGCTGAAAACAAGCGGGAATAGCTCAGGTGTCAGAGCGTCAGCTTTCCAAGCTGAAGGTCGCTGGTTCAAATCCAGCTTCCCGCTCTTTTTTATATTTTTGCACACTTTTATCTTATGCTTCCGGATTAATTGCTCATCTTCTGAAAGGCCTTTCATTTTTTTATACTTTTTATTGGTATACCATCATAATATCACAATTATTTCTACTTTAGTGTCTCATTCAAATAAATCGTGATATAGTTTCAAATTTTGATTCTAAGCGGCTTCAAAATTTTAGTAATGGTCAGACATTCGTAATTTTTCCCATTTTGATAATATTTGGGATAAATAGGACTTTTAAATAAATGACCCGGATCAAAGAAGCAGATAATTTGATAAATTTTGTACTAAAAAAGAGGGCGATATTTTAAATTTGCTTATTTGATTTCTTAGTCGGTAATTAAAATTAGTTTGTTTAATTATTTTCTATAGAGAGTTTCACTGTTTATAAGAGTTAAACTTCAATAAGAAGCTTTAATAAATCAGGAGACTTATGTTTAATAAAATTTTATCAGGCCAAATTATAACATTAACCCTTTGTAGTTGTCTGCTGGGGTTTGGGGAAATTTTCGCCCAGGATATTATATCTACCATGAAAGAGGAAAACCGGATTTCCAATTTTGTGGAGGCGCTTGAGGATGCACAGCTTACGGAAAAGTTAAACGGCAATGGCCCCTACACCATTTTTGCTCCTTCCAACAATACGTTCAATAGTAACGTAAGCAACCAAAACAGAAGCAGATCTTACCTTCTCAATTATATCATGACTGGTTTGGCAACGGAACGCAATCTCAAGGCAATGTCAAATATAACAACGCTTGGCGGCATGGTTCTGAATCTGAGAAAAACAAATTCAGGGGAGATAAGAATTGAAGACCGCGAAATAACAAGTTCCAATATCAGGGCATCAAATGGCGTCATCCATATTATAGACGGCACGTTTTAACCTGCATTTCACCAAAAAACTTGATTATACACTGTCCTTCAAAGCTATTACACAAAGTTGCACTAAGAACCGGAAAGGACCACAGAGAAAACCTTTGTGTACCTCTGTGTTTTCTTTGTGTAGCTTTGTGTAATAGCCAGACAAGTATCAAATACGGATCATTAAATCCAAATCGCTTTATTAAATACCGAGATATTGGATCAAAATTTGAAGCACTCGGTTAATATCATTCAAATACACCCTCTCTCCTTTCTGATGATAAGGAAAAATTGCCGGCTCCAGGGCTACCGAAACAACCGGCTTGCTGCTGTCCCCGTTAAATATTTTGCCGTAGTGTAAATAATCATTGGTATTGTTATCAAGATGTATTTGTTGATCTATTGCAAGGAACTCCTGAACCACATTTTCAGTAGCATTTAATAAATCGGCAGAGGGTTCAATTTTATTATATTCCCAGTGGCGGGAATAGAGTGCTACACCGGGATCACCTTTGAACAGAGGTGTCGTATCAACTGTAATTACCTGCTCCGGTAATAGCCTTTTACGTATGCAAACTTCGGCAATGCGGCCGGCTCCCATTCCGCTTTCATATCCTTCACCTTTATTTTTTAACAAATGGGGATGTTCTTTCAAGCCTTTACTTTCCTCCATTTCTGAAAAAAAGAATAACAGATCAGGAAAGTCGTATGTGCCGGCAACCTCTGCCAATGTTAATAAAATACCAAGACCGGCAGCATCGTCCATTGCCCCTTCAATAAATTCTGTAGTTATATTTACGGGCAATTGCCGGGGATAATCCTTTCCATAATGATTAATTTTATCCAGGTGAGCAGTCAGGGCTATCGGTGGAATTTTACTGCTGCCGCCTAACCTGAATAACAAGTTATTTCCGGGCACTTCAATTTTTAAAGCCCCGGGTATTGTTTCAAATAAAGATATTATATACGGATGCAGCCGTTCTTCATATGAGCTGAATGAAGGTATTATGGCCGTATTCCTTATATATGAAATTGTCCTGCCAAGCAAATTCATCTCTAGCCCGATGTAAAAGAAATTTTAAACCGTCCGTCCTTTTCAACATAAACATCGATTTTATCAACGATAGCATCTATGTTCAAAGGTCCATAGATATGCGGAAATTTCTCGCCGGTATCCGGCCCTGCTTCGTATTTAACTTCGGGTGCCAGGCGTGACATCTCAATCACCAACAATAATATTTTATTCCGGTCACTAAAAAATCTATTGGCCGTCTCTTCTATTTGTGATCCGCGGGAGCCATGGATAAATCCCCCTTTTTCCAGACTTTCAGGAGTATACCTTCCGCCATTATTATATTGTTTCCATTGCTTTCGTGTAGTTATGTGAAATATTAAATCGTCTTGCATTGTTTCTGAACTTTTAAATTTATTTGTAGGCCAGATGCATTAAGGCGTCTCCTTTATGTACAACCGGTGCATAGTTTAAACCGATGACCCTTCCGCTATTGGGACTTACCGCTTTATACCACTCATTGCCGTATGGATCGGTGATATGTCCCAGCACCTGTTTACTTTTTACTTTATCACCAAGCTTGACCTTTGATTGAAAAAGACCGGCATAACGGGCCCGCACCCACGAACTTTTGGAATATGTCTCGGTACTGTTTGGTTCCGGTGCTTCATTTTTCATCTCAAGGTATTTCATGAGACGCAGTGTGCCGTCTATGCCCTCTTTTATACCATTTTCATCAAAACGTGTAGATTCACCGGTTTCATAAACCAGGATATGTTTGCCTTTACGATGAGCTGCTTTTCGAAAAGATTTGTCTATAAAAGAAGAATTGATAATAATAGGCGGTGCAAATGCTTCTGCAAGTTCCCTGTTTTTATCAATGTCCAGAGTACAGCGAATCTGTGGAAAGTTGGCGCGGGCGGCACTGCCTGTATGAAAATCAATACCGCAATCGATTTGTGGTATAATTTTATTCATCAGCGTATAAGCCAACAGCCTTGCCAGTGAGCCGCCTTTTATACCTGGAAAACTGCGATTGATATCTTTACCGTCGGGTAAACCCCGTACATTCTGGATAAAACCGTATACATTTACAAGCGGTATGGCTATAACGGAGCCTTTTTCCGGCATCAATAAATCTTTGAAGATCATTTTGCGGATGATTTCAATGCCATTGACTTCATCGCCATGAAGTCCGCCGGTTAGTAATAATACGGGTCCATCTTCCGGTGCTCTGAAAACATGAACCGGAAGGTCGATATTGGTGTAGGTCGGCAGTCGTGCTATATTCAACTGAATTTCTTTTTGTTCCCCGAGCCCGATACTGTGCTTGTTAATAGTAATAGTTTCAGGCATCACTCTTAATTTTACGACGTTTTGAAGACCGGTTTTTATTTTCCAGGGCCTTGCGCTCAACAAATGAAATAATTTTACCGGCTATATTTTTTCCTGTCGCTCTTTCGATACCTTCCAGTCCCGGTGAAGAATTTACTTCCAGCACCAACGGTCCCCGCTCCGACTGCAACATATCCACACCTGCTATTGAAAGCCCCATTACCTTAGCGGCAACCAGAGCTGCGTGACGTTCATCTTTTGTCAGCTTTACGAGTTCTCCACTGCCACCCCGGTGAATATTCGACCGAAACTCACCCTCCTTACCCTTGCGTTTCATAGCTCCCACTACTTTACCATCGATTACAAACGCCCGTATATCTTCACCTTTGGCCTCTTTAATATATTCCTGCACAATAACCCTTGCTTTCATACTGTGAAAAGCCTGTATTATAGATTCAGCAGCCTTAAATGTGGGTGCCAGAACTACTCCTACCCCCTGTGTTCCTTCCAGAAGCTTTACTATCAGCGGTGCCCCTCCTACACTTTCGATTATTTTCCGAACCTCCGTCGAATAATTCGTAAATACCGTTTTAGGCATACCCACACCTGACCGCGCCATTATTTGCAAGCTTCTGAGTTTATCTCTTGACCTGACCAGCGCCTGCGATTCAACAGCGGTAAAAACTTTCATCATTTCGAACTGTCGAACTACTGCAGAGCCGTAAAAAGTGACGGATGCCCCGATCCGTGGAATTATTGCGTCAACGCCGGTTACACGGTTTCCGCGGTAATAGATACAGGGGTTATCTTTTTCACTTACAATATCACATTTCAAATGATCCAAAACCGTTGCTTCATGGTCTGAATTGTTTATTGCTTCAACAAGGCGGGAGGTTGAATAAAGTTTGGAATTTCTTGATAAGACAACTATGTGCATGAACTATTTTAAATTTCTTTGGTTTTCTTTTTTGAGAGATATTTTTGCGACACATCAACCAGAAAGCGATTCTTAATAAGTTTGCGCCCGATCAGAACCGGATAACGCATTTCGGATCGATCGGTTAGTGAAAGCTGTGCTTCAAAAACAGAATCGAATATCTTCACATTCGTTTTGATAATAATTCGCTCTTCTGTCAAACCGTTCGAACTCTTGACTACTTTTTGTCTGTGAACCGGTAATTTAAACAGTTTATCGTTGTAGGTTTCGTGAGATGGATCGAGAAGATTAAATCGTACCATTCGTCTGCCATCTGCCTCATAAGATTCTATGTGATGACAATGCAGACTTGAGGTATAGGCGCCGGTATCGATTTTTGCATCTATATCATATAATTCCCAATCGGGAAAATCGATACTTTCCAGCCGTCCGATAATTTTTATTTTTTTATCTTTTGTCACTACTGTACATTTAATTCAGAATGTACCACAATTCGTTTCAAAGTATACAAGTTATTATACTTTCAGTCATATGAAAGCTGCAATAATTAACCTGTATTTTTCACAAAAAATAATACAGCAACGCTAATTAACTCCGCCTAAATAACTTGTATATTTTTAAAGCTTAATTTAAATAACAGACTAACCTACACTACCTCAAAGTTGTTACACAAAGTTACACGAAGGAGCACAAAGGACCACAGAGAAAACCTTCGTGAAACTTTGTGAATAGCCACACTCAACGAAATCTATTGATGATTCCACAGATTAACTCCCATAAGTACTCCTTGTTCTTAATCTCCCTCTCCTTTTTGTTCATTTCATGCAGCAGCTTCTTCTACCCTTCTACAACATCCGACTACAAGTGCTACGCTCTGGGTTCAAAATGCGGCAGAGTATGATCCGGTATATGGTTCCTGGGAGTCGGCGCTGTATGATTTTGATGAATCTCTCACGGCTGAGGAAATAAATGCTATTAAAGAATCGCGTCTTGATACGAAATCGGAAGAAAAGGAATAAAGGAGGCCGGAGAAAAGGAGACCGAAGGTGCTATACGGACTCCCTAGTTAAGTAAACTTATCTTTTCCTGTTTTTTATATAGCTATAAGGGAGCTCTGCTCCCGCAAACCAAACTCTTCACCGGGTGCAGAGCTCCCTCAGCGCTTATTACTTTTTTAAACGCCCTTCGTCCCTTAGTGGGCCAACCTATCTGACGAAATTATTTTTTCTTACTTTTTTCGCGGGCCAGGAAAATACTTAAAGCAACTATAGCAAGTATGCTGGCTCCGAACAGGTAAACAAGCACATTAGATCGGGGTTCTGCGTGTTGCGACCACGTATATACCTTTTGATTTATAACAGATAACTGTTCGCCGGAAAGTATATCAGTTTTTTGAAAACTGGAAGCCCATTTTAACTCAACCTCGTTCCAAAAATCTTTAAACCGGTTGAATTTTTCGTACGATGCGTCCGTAGCCCCCTCTTCACTGGCAGCTATTTCATCATCCAGGTAAGTGGTTATCGTGCTATACATTCCTTCAGATGTGCTGAATTCCTGCAATTCGATTCCCTTCTCTCTCAGAGAATCATGTATGGTGGTAAAGACTTGGTCCTGCAGCAAGCTTTTCCATTCGGCAATATTATTATCAATTTGTTCTGCTTTTATTTCAGCATCATCATCTTGATAAATACTTGTGATTTTATCCCCCAGCTGAGACCACATTCTGTCGAAGGAAACATGTACATCTGCCATTCTCATATAATCTTCCATCCTGAGCTTTGAACTATTGTTTTTAAGAATCCTGATATTCTCATCGGAAATAGCATAGATCATCATTAATGCATTACCGTTGGATTCAAACCTTGACTTGTCGTCCATATTTTCGGGATCTGTTGTTGACTCCAGATCCATCTGTTCGTAGGCAATAATAAGTGAGTCAATAAACGACAGAATGAGTTCATCCCGTTGTTCAAGACTTTCCCTATACTGACGCACCATACCCGAAAGCTGCTTTTCACTTTCCACAGATTTCTGCATTGCCTGTTGCAGTGAATCACTGCGCCTGTCAAGGCGTTCCAGGTCAGACTCATAACCGGTCAAACGATCCTCCATTTCAGCCATCTGGGTATTTTGTTCTTCTATAAGTTCCAACCGATTTATTGCCAGCTTCGACGACTTTTTTAGCTCATCCATCTTCTGTTCAAAAGTTTCCGGGTAGAGCACCTGGTCCAGCAGTTCTTCATGCTCATTATAGTTTCGTTCAAACTCTTCTACATCCGATACAATGGATTTCACATGTTCAGAACTGTCTGCTTCTTCCAGTTTTTGATGAAAATTGTTAAATTTTTCCTTGAACTCTTTCTGGATTTCATAATCCGACTGAACTTGTTGCGCCAATACCGTATTACTACCTGATAGGATTGTTAAGATCACTAAAAGGAATACCGTAACTGTTCCGCATATTTGATTAAAAAAATACATAACTACTTCTCTCCTTTCTTATTTGATGCTATGGCTTCTCCTTCCTGGATTCCTTCGTTATCCAAAGCCCATGCCGTGCCTGTTGCGCGGTCCACAAGCTGAATATATTTCTTGCGCTGGTTGAGCGCCGGTTCCGCTATTCCCTCCTCAGAAACCTTTATTTTCTTTTCAAGCTTTAGTTCATGTTCTCCGGGTGCCATTACATATACATTCTTGTACTCAGGCACCGTTATATAATAAAAGCCGTTATTACTGCGAATGTAACGCACTTCGTCTGTTGTAACCGAGCTGGTATCTTCTGTTTCGGCATATTGTAAAGGCATTATGTTAAAAATAAAGCCATTCTTGGTGTCCTTGACAACACCATCTTTATCTGGCGTAAGTACCGCCTCTACAGGTTGGGCATAGTTGACTTCACTGATAACCAGTGATTGTTTACATCCCGCCAATATTAATCCGGCAAGCAGAATGGATATCGATAAATAGTTTACCATATTCATAATATTTTTATTATTAATTAAGCGTAGCATCTTCTACACTTAATTATATGTAATAGCACATCAAATGTTCCTGAAGCTTATAAAGTCATAAGAATTTCGACAGGAACATCTGTTTTCAGTTGATCTTTTCCCTGTAATGCGCCCAACTCAATTATAAAAGAATAGCCTGTTACTTTGGCCCCCAAAGATTCAACCAGTTCGGTAGCAGCTTTTGCAGAACCCCCGGTTGCAATCAAATCGTCATGAATCAGAACACGCGCTCCCTCCTCTATAGAATTGGAATGGATTTCAATCGTATCTTCACCATATTCGAGCGCGTATGTAGCGGAAATGGTTTCAGCAGGCAGTTTGCCGGG
>CAZPWQ010000096.1:0-14063 GCA_964590495.1 uncultured Balneolaceae bacterium | reverse complement strand
CTTAGTGGTGAAAATAAATTAAGAAGCCGGTGGAGTTCATCCACCGGCTTCTTATCCTTTTTCACATGCTGGTATCAGCATGCTTATTGCTCTCTCTTATCCTGATCCATCTGGTTAGCTAATCGTCACATAAACGCTCAAGTAAGCAAAACCAGTTATGCGAAATACATGACTTACACAGCACTTCGGCCCTGTATTATATTCAACAACACAGCTATTACGGCAATAACGAGGAGAATATGGATAAGTCCGCTGGCAGAATATGCGAAAAATCCGACGAGCCATCCGATAACGAGTATAACAGCTATAAAATATAGTATACTTCTCATGCTTTTTGTCCTTTGGTTTTAGGAATTGTGATTTGTACTACCCGATTAAATTTTAATATTCATCATCAGAGAACAGCTCCTCAATAGAATTGCCTATATCATCCATAGTACTGTTGAACTCCTCCTTAAAATTCTCCCATCCCTCTCTTGTCTCTAATTGAAAACCTTCCAGTTCCGTCCGCAGAGAATCATTCCTTTCTTCAAGTTCATTAATCCTCTCTTTATTGCGTTCTCGTACTTCACCTTCAGCATTTTCCAACTCCTTTTTTAGCTGGTTAATACGTTCTTCATTGGCTTCGATTTCTTCATCCGCATTCTCTCTGAACGTATTATATTCCTGCTGAATATCCTCTTTTCCTTCATTCATTCGCTGTTCGGTTTCAGCGATACCTTCCTGGGTTTCCTCTCTTTTATCCCTTTCTGAATCACAGGAAATTAAGAGTGCACAAACGAGCGCGATCGACATAGCGAAGTTAAAAGTTTTCATAGCTGTTTTCTAAGAATTTAATTTATAATTGGTGAACGATCCTTCTCTTCGATGACTTTCTTAAGATTGACTATCGTTTTTAAATAATTCATGTAATATTCATCCCGAATGATCTCTACCCACAACTCATCGATTTCATCATCCGACAATCCTCCGTTTACATAACGAATTATTTTTTCACTAACCTGGGTATGGTCGTTTTTTTTCATTATTCAGGTTCGGATCAGCGGTTATTGGCTCCAGTTTGTTTTCGCAAACACTGCCTTAAAATTATCGAACACAAGGGCCGCCGGAAATAGGATCACATTTGATTTTCTTGTAGTAAATTTTATTGAGGAGCTGTACCAGAAGCACCATTTCCAAGTGGTTGATAATAATGCTTTTATCGGCAGGTTTTTTAGTGATCAGTGAACAGTGTATCAGTGATCAGGGAGGCATTACCACTAAGGCACGTAGAACACTAAGTGGTCTTAATGCCTTAGTGCTCAAAAGTTATACAGATGGCTCTTCTAAAGGAATACGGAGTGTAATTGTTGTACCCTTGCCTTCTTCACCCTCAATATCCAATTTCCCTCCCAGGAACTGAGCTCTTTCACGCATTCCTATCAGACCGACAGAAGTAGCCGCATCAAGTTCATCACGGGCAATTCCTATGCCGTTGTCACGAACTATCAAATAAAGATGGGGGTCATCCCTTTTCAGCTCGACTTCAACTTTGGAAGCCATTGCATGTCTGATAATATTGGTTAACGTTTCCTGGAAAATCCGGAAAAAAGTGGAGGCCCGTTTTTTTTCAAGCAGTCTTTTCTGCTCAACATTGGTTGTAAAGACAATATCGATACCCGTACGGTTTTCGACCTCATTGGATTTCCAGTCGATAGCCTCCTTCAGACCCATCGTATCCAGAACCTCCGGACGCAATTCGGTAGTAATACGCTGGATTGATTTTATAATTCCGTTTATCCTCTCCCGAATTTCTTCCGCCTTACCGGAAAAGAAGTCGAAAGTATCGCCGGATACCTTATCCTTCATTTTGGTGGAAAGCATCGACACATCCATTTTCAGAACCGTCAGCATCTGTCCAAGTTCATCATGGATTTCTCTGGCTATTTTTATCCGTTCCTCTTCTCTTGTTCGTTCTATTCGTGCCGAAAGATTTTTAAGACGCTCGCTGTAGTCGCGCAGTTTTTGTTCTCTCTTCTTTTGTTCCGTAATATCCTGACCGGTTCCTATCAATTTTCTTACCTCACCGTGTCTGTCAACAACAGCATCGCCCCTGCATAACAGGATACGAACCTCTCCTCCGGGCCTGATTATTCTGTGTTCGAAATCGAACTGTTTTTTATTTTTTAACGCCTGTTCTGCGATGTTTTGAACACGGTTTTTATCATCAGGATGAATACGACTGATATAGGTCTCAAAAGTCTGGTCAAACTCTTCCGGTTTAAAACCATAGATACGGCACATTTCATCAGACCATTTGAGTACTTCTTCCTCCCCTTCATCGGGTGTCCATTCCCAGCTTCCCACTTTTGCTATCTGCTGGGCTTCAGAGAGCTGGGCTTCACTTTCCTTAAGCTTTCGCATCGCTTTTTTACGTTCCGTAACATCACGTGAGTTTACCACGATAATCGGACCGTCGGGATTATCCTGAACATTCTTGGCGATACTTTCCAGGTAAACCCAGCTGCCATTTTTATGTTTAAACCGGAATTCTGTTGAAATGGAATGATCGGCTGTTTCCCGAACTTCTTTAAATTGCTTCTTTATCCGTTCAAGATCATCGGGATGAACATACTTAAAAGCGATTTCCTCCTCTAATTCTTTCTCGCCGTATCCGAGAATACGCACCAGTGCGGGACTGCAGTAGCAAATAACAGCATCATAATCGAGAACCGTAATTATATCCTGCGCGTTTTTTATGAGCGCCTGGAAATAATCCCGACTTTTTTGCAACTCCTTTTCAATCTCTTTACGGCGTTCAATCTCTTCTTCAAGCTGCTCATTTTTCTTATTCAGGTTGTCTATCAGATCCTGGTAACCGAGAAGCCTTACTTCAAAGGGGGCGAGGTACTCGGTCAGATAAGCGGAGGCTAATTTCATCTGTTCCTTCGACTCCTTCTGCAAACCGAATTCCTCAGCTTCGACTAATATTTCGTGATACAGAGCAATAACATCCAGTTTGCTTAAACCATCCTGCAGTGACTGCCGGCCCAGTTCATAGGCTTTTGTCAGATTCTCTTCACTCTCTTCAGTAAGATATTTTTTTAAACCCTTTGCAAACAGTTTCTTAAAACGCGTATTCTTTTTTTCCATAACTATTGCTCAGTAAACTCCAGGGCCATAATTAATGCGTCATCTGTGTCTTTGAAATATTTCCGGGATATTTTTTTTACCATTTCAAGGGGGTTGTCATTAACAATAACATCATCCCAATAATCCCTGTCTACACCATCGGTTGTAAATATGAGCATATCACCGGCTGCAAAAGGTATCAGTGAAGCTTTCAATGACGGAAGTTCATATCCTACAACTCCGCCACGTAGGATAATATTTTCCGACCTTTGCCTTTTTTGTGCATTTCCCCGTACCAGCAGACCTTCTACGTTACCGACTCCAAGCCACGTCAATATTCGTTCATTGCAATCAATGACGCAAAGGCTCATTACTGCACCCCGGGTATTCTTCAGGTTCCGGTGACACTGATTAACTAAATCAATTACAGATTCGCCTTTGAAATTTTCCAGGGTGGAAACAGCATACTTGCTGGCCTCATTTGCTTTTACCCCGTGACCCAGTCCGTCAATTACAGCAATCAAAACCTTATCACCCGCCTCCTTGACAACGCAATGGTCGGCACATACATCTTCTCCTTTCTTGGCTGATTTTGCCATGCTCCATGTGCCGCATAAAGTCTTGCCAGAAGTAATTTTATGTTCCCTGCCAGAATCAAAACTCATAATGCTCCAACCATTTGCTCATAGTCACTGTAGTACCTTGTCCTCTTCTCGACTTGATTGAAAATTCGTCCATTATTCTCATGGTTCCCGGTAAACCCACTCCCATACCCCGGCCGGTAGAATAGCCCTCCTGCAATGCTTTATTAACATCCTCAATACCGGGGCCGGTATCAGTCACAATCATTGTAATGCCTTCTGCCTTCTTTCTGTAACCTGGTCTTATAGTTACCTCGCCGGTATTGGCATACTCCAGTACATTACGGCAAATTTCGGAAAGGGCTGTTGCTATAAGCGTCTGATCGTTACTTTCAAAGCCAATCTGTGAGGCCAATTTACGGCCAAACTCCCTGATAGTCACCAGGTCTCTGTCTGAGGCAATTGAAAAACTCCGCCCCACCAGCTTATCGCTTGAATTTTCTGATTCTGACGATTTTGCTTTCATGCCCTACTGTAACGTGAACTTTATTCCAAATTTTCAGACACAATCCCTGTGTTCATATATCATGTTCCGAACTTATAACACGCTGGGAATTTTAATACAGTTTCCGGTATTAATTATGTCTATTTCTGAGAAGGATAAATATCCTTATAACTTTTCAATTCTCAATATTTAGATTTTGTTATTCATCCGCTGTATTAATTTCTTCGAGAAGAGCAATCCCTTCCTCGAGATCCAATGCCGTCTCCAGATGTCCGAGGCTTAAACCAAGCTGAACCATGGCAAGCGCGACATCGGGCTGAATTCCGGCAACTACCGTCGGTGCGCCCTTTAATTTTATCATTTGAGCGATATCCCTCAGAATTCTGGTTGCAAAAGAATCCATTACGTCAAGAACCGTTACATCTATAATAACCCCCTTGGCCCTCACCTGAGATACCTTGGCTACCAGATCGTCCCTGAGTTTAAGCAACTCCTCGTCACTTAAAGATGACTGTACGGATGCTATCAGATAATCCCCCTGTTTTAGGATAGGTACTCGCATTATAACCTCTTACAAATAATTTATTATCCATGCGGTTTTGCGGGATCTACCTGCTGTACTCGATAACCCAGCTTGCGTTCGGCCTCTTCAATACCTCCCTGAAGGTCACCGACGGTGATAATCTTGGTCAGATCAACCCCGATAGTGACCAGTGTCTGGGCAATTTCTGAAGACAGGCCGGTAACGATCACACTGGCTCCAAGCAAACGAGTGGCATCAACCGTCTGAACAAGGTGATTGGCTACTTTTTCGTCCATGGTAGGTACCCCTGTAATATCTATAACAACGACTTTGGCCCTGTTCCGGCGAATGGCCTGGAGCAACTGTTCGGTAAGCTGTTGTGCTCTCTTGGGATCTATAATACCAATAATTGGCAGGATAAGCAGTCGTTCACGAACCTGAAGTACCGGTGTTGAAAGTTCCCGTATAGCTTCCTGCTGCTCACGTATTACACGCTCGCGTTCCTGCACGAAGCCAACGGCAACCGTATTTGCAATTCGGTTTGCCGCAGGTTCATAAGCATCGAGAATACGATTGAGCTTGCTGAAATCATCCCGGTATTTCGCAAAAAGAGATCTCGCCAGAACATCACGCAGCAGCAATACGATTCCTACCACTTCATGGGTTTCAACTCCCCTGGGAATAATACGTTCAGAAAGGTTCCTGGCATAAGACTGAAGTGCTTCATAGGTCCCTGTTTCCAGAGCCTCTACATAGTTGTCATATACAGAGGTGGCTTCTGCGAGTATTTCCTCTTTATTCATCGCAGTAAGCAGTTCCGCCTCTTGTATTCGCCGTGCCCATTCCTCCCGTAATTCACTTCTTTTCTGCCTTAAGTGAGCGACAAGCTCACGCAGCAACGATGCCGTAGACTCATCGGGAGGCTGACCTGGTATGTGGGGATATTTTTTCCCTTTTTGGTCTTTGGATTTTTTTTCCTGGTCCTCATTCTTTGACATAAAGTACCAACCCTTTTGTTTTCAAATTTGGTTTAAAAAAAGAGTATATAAAACTAACTCTGATTGTAAAGTAACCGCAATTATTAAATGCATGTAGTTAATTTTATTACATCTTTGTAAAATGTTCCACTTGAATATATGTATTTAAGTGGAGAAAAGGAGACCGGAAAAAGGATACCGGAAACCCTCCCATCCGACGGCTGAATTGGCCGTCCGATGGGTAAGAGGTTTTTAAATTTTGAATGTTAAATTCAACATAATCCGAGTAACTCTGCCCGATCCGCGTCATCCGTGTTCCATTCCTAATTCCTAATTCTCACTCCCTCCCAACCGCCACTGTCACACTGTTCACTGTTCATTGTTCATTGTCCCTAAAATACCCATCCACAGGGCAATAACGAGCAATCCTCCTGCTTCGCGTATGATCTCCACGCTTTGATTTTTCATCTGAATGGAATCAAACATGCCATCCCAGGAGAGCTGGTCGACATGAAAAATCAGCAGGGAAAGCGCCCAAACCAGGCAAATCGATCCTATAGCGAGATACCAGTAGTAAGAAACGGGATTCCACCTCCACACGATACAGGCGAGGCCCGCTATACCGTACGTCATCATCCATAAGCCTGCATCCGGATCATTATACTGTAATCCGGCCGCCAGAAAGAATAGAAGGATCATACCATAGTTGATACCGGTAACCAACCGACCATATTTATTCATAATCAATTTTTGTTTTGCTGATGTTCAAAAGAAATAGTTTATAGAATAAAACGATAAGGTAATAAATGGATTTTATGATAAGCAAGGTTTTAAAACACTTCCTTGGGAAGAAATACCCGATCCATCTGCTCTGCCGGTTCTCAGCCAGCTGCTTTCCGACCCATCCTAAACTACGCCCCAAAACCGCTGGCTTCGTTGAGCAGGCTCCGGCTCCTTCCCTATTGCGCAAACCCACGCAACAAGGAAGGAGTGACTCTTTTCCACAATTTCAGCTCCTTCAAAGCCCCTCCTTGTTACGCTATGGTTTTTCAGTCCCGACGGTTCGGGAGGAGGGGTTGGGGTGGGTCGGCTGCGAGGGATGTCAAATTTATCGTGAACCTAAAACTCGGCTGTCAACCAAATTCACCACCATACTAAGTTCTCAGTGCCTCAGTGGTGTATGGTATATTCCATTTGATCCTCAATAACATCAATGCTATCTGTGCTTCCATCGAACCATCTCACTTCTATCTGTCCGGGCATCTTGTCACTATCAATCCCCATTACCTGGACAGCGCTGTTTTGGGACCAGTATCCTGATCCCGCCTGTATTTCACGCAACGGTCCCTTGGTTCCGTCTTCATAGACCAAGCGTATCCCTGAACCTATGGCATCCCGGTTTTCAGGAGAACCTTCCAGTCGTACAGTCATACCCGCACGTTCTGTCCGGTTTAAATATAATTTCGTTTCAGCAGCATTTTGGGATACGGCCAGATCCACTTTCCCGTCTCCATTAAAATCGCTCAGTGCGGCGCCGCGCTGTTCTCCGTAAACCTCGATTCCGCTCGCATGTCCGGGCACAGCTTCGAATTTCCCGCGGCCGTCTCCTGTCAGCCAGAGTCCCCGGCCGCTATCCAGTCTTGGCGTTTTTTCACGTAACTGGAAGAAATTCTGGCTCAGGAAAATATCCTCGTTTCCGTCATTGTCATAATCGGCTGTGCCTGCATAAAAGGCCGCAGAAAACTGGGCTTCGTCCGGCAGCGGATGTGCGCTGAATGAATCTCCTTCGTTGATAAAAATCGTATGTCCGAGCGTGTTGATCTCTTTGGAGGAAAGACGGTTATCGGCATTATACCCAAGAATCTGATTTACAGTAGCATTCGCGAATGATTCATTGCTGCTTATTCCGGAAGCAAATATATCGGATATGGATTCATATTCCTGTAGTTGCCACCGGGGCACGTAAGCCCCACGGGTGGAATCGTAGTACGACTCGATCATATCTATGCGGTTGTTACGGTTTAAATCACCGTAGAACATTTTAAGGGGGTGATCTCCCTCAATTTGGTACGGACTGTTGAGCCCCAGGTTTGTAGCTATAATATCGGGAAGCCCGTCATTGTTGAAATCACCCGTGGCAATTCCGTTCCACCAGCCCTTGTACCTGTCAAGTCCGACCGTGCGTGTGATATCATAGAACTCCCCGTCCCTGTTTTCGTAGAGCCTGATAGTATCCCATTCCAAACTAAGGAGCAGGTCCGGATCACCGTCCTGATCGTAATCGGTAAAGACAGCCGCCGTAACCAGTCCGATATTTTCGAACCTCCGGGAATTCTGCTCGTCGATAACAAACTGTCCGTTTTCTATTTTAAACAGCCGCGAGGTGGCATTCGCCGGATAGTGGGTCGGTACAAAACGTCCTCCCACAAACAGATCAATTTCTCCGTCTCCATCATAATCGGCAGCTGCAACAGGCCCCGTTGTGGAAAAAATACCGGGAATATTCTCCTCTGCAGTTATTTTTCCCTTTTGGAAAACATGGTGGAGCACGGATGGAATTTTTATATCGCCCGGCTCGTAATTGGCATTTCCTGTTAACAACCTGGTTTGCTGATCCTCTCTCCACCCTATGATTGACGTCTGGTCGGACGGTGATTGTTGCGTGAGGTCGCCGAGAGAGAGGGAGCGGAACGTACCGCCACTGTTTTCATAAACGGCAGTATGTCCCTCCCGTCCGGATGGTATAAACAGGTCGTCGTCACCGTCAGAATCGAAATCGATCCATGAGATGCCCGGCCCCTGCTTGCTCAGCTTAACCGGAAGCAGCGGCTGTATCCTGAAATCATCGTACGGCTCTTCGTTATGCTTGTGATCTATTCTGTCCGATACATCCTGGAATATGGTGTCACCGGTATTTTGGGAAGATTCGACTTCTTCTATGGGAATCGTCTGCTGATCAATTTCATAAATCCGGTTTGCCCGGACGCTGTCGATAACACTCCGGGTCCCGCCGGGCCAGGTGATCGTAAGCTTGTAATCAGTATTCTCTTCATCTGCCGCAAAAACAATGAGTGCATCGGAATGCGAAAGATAATCACCTCCAGCCGATATTTCGTCCTGCTGGTGTACCGGACCGCCCTGCAGCTCAACTTTTGCCCCGATAGCCTGTGTATTAGGGGGCTCGCCTGTCAGCCGAACCGCGATACGCGGAGAAGCAGATTGGTTCCGGTAAACGGCGGCCTGCCGGTTCAAACGATTCATCACCAGGTCAAGGTCTCCATCATTATCGAGATCGCCCACGGCCAGACCATGGGCAATATCGTCGACACCGAAGCCCCAATTACTGCTCTCATCACTGAAGGTGAGATCTCCCCTGTTGCGAAATGCGAGATTGGAAAGCTCCAGGGTCGGAAAGATAAATATATCGTCTCCCGCCCCGCTTATTCTGGCAAGTTCATTTCTCCATTCATCCTGGGCATCCAGATCCTGCACATCGAACGAATAGCCTGTGGTGATCAGCAGGTCTTCATAGCCGTCGAGATCCACATCCAGAAAACGTGCGGCCCACGACCATTCCGAAGCTTCCAGTCCGCTAAACCAGGAGGTCTCGGCAAACGTGTTATCTCCCCGGTTCACGTAAAATGAATTGCGATTGTATTGGGGCTGATTGTTGTACTGACCGATATACCGGGGATGGGGATCGTCCGGGATAAACTGGCGCAGATTTCCTTCATGATTCCGGCTCAGCATTTCGGTCACAAAAATATCCCAGAAACCATCTCTGTTCACGTCGGAGAAATCGACCCCCATCGCAGAAAAACTCATGTTGCGAATGCTGAGCGGGTCCATCTCCCTGAATACACCCTCTCCCCGGTTTATCCATATCCGGTCTTTTGTCCAGAAGTCATTGCAAACATACAGATCCGGAAGTCCGTCCTGATTAATATCATGAAACTTTGCCGTGAGTCCCCAGTCCTGCTCGATTCCCTTTGGATTATCATCCGCATCAAGAAACCGTTGGTCCGGATCGGTAACTTTCTCAAAATTTCCGCCGCCCGTGTTGATAAAAAGTTCATCCGTCGTGCCAATTTCGCGACGTTCGGGGGGAGCATTGTCTTTATAGAGAATCGTGTAATGCTCATCATAAGGAGGTATGAGCCTGTATTCCCGGCCGTTTTCCGGATCGTCCGATTCCTCTACGGTCTCTTCCCATGATAGACTTCCCGCATCAAAAAGATCCAGCACATTATCTTTTTTGTAGTTCGTCACATACAGGTCCAGGTCGCCGTCGTTGTCGATATCGGCAAGCGTCATCGTATGGCTGCCCCTGCTTTCGGAAAGTATACTGCCCGAGTGGCGGGAGAATTTGCCCGTCCCGTCGTTGAAGTATATGACGTTATCCTGCTCCATGGAAGATATCAGCAGGTCAAGGTCGCCGTCTCCGTCGACATCCGAAAAGGCCACGCCGGTAGAATAATATCCCTCATGTGCCACACCTGCTGAATCTGTCGCATCTGTAAATCTGAGAGCGCCCTCATTTATGTATAGTTTATTGGGTCCGCTCAGCCCGGCAAAATAGATATCCGCCCAGCCGTCACCGTTTACATCTCCGATCGCGACACCCGAACCATTCAGATAGTGCCGGTTTTCAGCGATATCCTCTCTTGTAAGATTATTAGAGAAGTTGATGCCGGTCTGTGACGGATTTTCGGAATTAAAACCCGCTTCTCCCCCGTCACCCGTGGTGAGGTTACTCCATCGATATCCTGCTTCTTCATTCCATTCATATTCAAGGGGCTCCTCATGCTGACAGCCGATAAAGAGACAGACTGCTATAATGATATTAAAACAGGTAAATTCATACTTTAGCATAATAGGGCAGGAATTAAATTGACAAACAAAAACATAAAAACCACTTTATTTTTCTGAAAATAAGCTGAAACCTAAAATATAAAAAGCATCTTTTGAAGACCGGAGTTAAGCAAAATCGTATTAAGTTATCAGAATTTACTACTAATTGCGGCGGATTATAACACCGATGAGATTTTAAAGGCAATTGTAGAGCAGGAAGAACCTCGTGTTTTAATACTGTCCCTTGTTTATTCAACCCGCTCCGGGGTTGCCTGTCATTGATGAACTGGTTACCCCGCATTACATACGGGGCTATTCACATTTAATCCCTTCGGGATTTGGGATAAATGAGTTCGGAGGCGAAGCCAGTTTGTGACGGAAGTTTTTAAATCCGAAGTATTAGTATTCTAAAACCATAATTCATTTAGTAGCACAATTCATCTTTATAGCCAGTTATATCTTCTTCCAATTTCAAGAAGCTGGTTGTAAAGTTCTTGGCCCACCCTCACAACTGTGTATATCCTGTCTGCCGGCTGGTAGATCAGGATCTATAACTGGATATCGTTTTCAGCTTTATACCTTATTGTGGTGGACAAATCCAGATTACTCTACAACAAGTAGGCCCCTCTTATTAATTGTAATCATCAAACTCCGAAGGAGTTGAACGTGAATAGCCCCCTGCGAAGCTGGGGGATTGCAATCAAAGTGAGATAATCAACCCCGAAGTGGGTTGAATCGATAGGAGTTATTTATATGACCCTGAAAATTTCTGTATATTCTTCGGTTATTATCCCTTACAATTTACAGTAATTGAGGAGGATAGCGTTAATTTTGATTTAAAAAGTTCATGACCACCAAAAGCAGGATATACCTTATTACCTCCTTATTTATTATCGTTATCATGATACTGTCCCTGATGCTACTAAAGGAAGACACACCCACAGCTGAAACCGATGAACAACATGCAAAGGTTTCCCCTAATATTGAAGAGGGCAAAAGGCTTTCGGAGATCCATTGCAGCAGTTGCCATCAGTATCCCGGACCTGAACTTCTTCCAAAACAAACCTGGGAAGAACAAACCCTGCCGCACATGGGACCTCAACTCGGCATTTTTGAACATAACGGCAACAGGTATCCGGTAGAACGAACACCCAACCTGCCGGAAAACTATTATCCGTCTGAACAGCAATTAAGCGATGAGGAGTGGCAGCAAATAATTGATTATTACCTCGTTTCGGCTCCCGACGAGCTGGAAAATGAGGAAGATTATCCTCCCATCGTTACCGATTCTCTTTTCTTTAAAGCCCAAACACCCGGTTTCCGGGAACAGAAAACTCCGCCCATGGTATCCGCCGTTCGCTTTGATGATGTCAATAGGCTGATTTACCTGAGTGATGCCAGCAACTCCATGTTTTATATATTTGATCAAAACCTGGAGTTCAAGGACCGGTATCAGCTTCTTTCAGCCATATCGGATATACATTTTGCCAATGAAATCAGCACTCCCGGACGCCGGGAGTTTTTGGCCACCTATATCGGGGATGTGAATCCCTCTGATGCCCTGTCCGGGTTCGTACAGATGGTGTGGTATGAACCGGACACCGAACAGGGAGGTCCGGGAGAGATGTTCGCCGAAAATATAGCCCGTCCGGTTCAAGGTCAGTTTTCAGATTTCGACAGGGACGGCAACAGGGATCTGCTGGTTAATGCGTTCGGACATCGCACCGGGGAGCTATTTTTGGTTAACAATGCAGAGGATGAATCGGCCCGTGAAAAGGAAGTGCTTATTGATCAGTCCGGCTGTATTGAATCACATATCCTGGATTATACCGGAAACGGATGGCCTGATATTTTTGTGCTGTGTACACAAGTCGATCAATCTGTCTACCTGCTCGAAAACAAGGGAGAGGGAAGTTTTGAACGCAGGCGCCTGCTCCGGTTCCCGATAACATACGGCTCCAGCTCTTTTAAACTGCATGATTTTAACGGCGACGGTCACCTCGACATTCTTTATACCAGCGGCGACAATGCCGATTATTCTATTACTTACAAATCCTATCACGGGGTTTATATTTATTTGAATGATGGCGATGAGAATTTCACCCGGGAATGGTTTTATCCCATAAACGGGGCATATGATGCCGTAACAGGGGATTTTGACAAAGACGGCCATACGGATATTGCTGCTATCTCCTTTTTTGCAAATTATTTGGAAAAGCCGGAAGAGGGTTTCGTATTCTTCCGGGGTAAAGGCGTTCTCAACTTCAAGCCGTACCACCCCCCTGCCACCTCCGCGGGACGGTGGATAACAATGGATGTGTCCGACTGGACCGGAGACGGCTACGATGACATTATACTTGGTAACTTCAGCCGTGGTCCTACCCGGGTTGTGGACGACATCCAAAACAGGTGGATGCAGGGACCGCACTTCCTGCTGCTGGAGAATATGGCGGGAGAGACAATGAGCAATGAACAATGAGCAATGAACAGTGGGTCAGTGAGTGGTGAAGCAGTAGACTGTGAACAGTGGCGGAGTGGGAATTAGGAATTGGGAATTCGGAATTAGGAATGGAACACGGATGACACAGATCGGGCGGATGATCGCTGATTGTGAGAATTAAGAATTCAAAAATTAACAAATCCTGCCTTGTTAAACCCGCCCGACCGCAAAACCAGCGGCCGGACGGAAGGGTTTCCAGTCTCCATTCCTCCCGTCTCCTTTCCTCCTTTTTATAATTAACTTTATGAAAATATAATATTCATAGGCTTGCATAAGTAAAAAGCTACCGGCATATTACTATCGATATAATATACTGGAATCCCCAGGATACCGTTTATTATTCCACAATCAAGTTAAACCCTTATTCTTATGCATCATGCCCACAGATATTTTCCTGTTATCGTTGTTGTAGTCGGATTCGGACTCATCGGCTGTGCCTCCAGCAGATCCGGAGCCTCCTCAAATACTGATGAAGATTATGGAGGGACTTCTGAAGTACAGGTAGATAACCCTTCCGTATCATTAGCGGATTATCTGCGGAGGGTGTCGGGAGTTCAGGTAAATGGCAATGGTCCAAGTGCCAGTATCCTCATCCGGGGAACAGAGACATTGATTTCGGGCTCAGATCCATTGTTTGTACTGAATGGAGTAAAGGCAGGCAGAGATTTTTCCCGGGTAAGTAGTTTGGTTAATATGCATGAGGTAACAAAGATCCGGGTACTAAAAGGAGTTGAAGCCTCTTCTTCGTACGGACTGGAAGGAGGAAATGGAGTTATTGAAATTGTAACTGAATAATAATTTACCACTGAGGCACTTTAGGGCACTAAGTAAAACTATGTGTGCTTAATACCTTAGTGGTTAAAAAAAAGCACTTCTTATTTAATCAATATCCTCAAACTCCGAAGGAGTTAAACGTGAATAGCCCCCTGCGAAGCTGGGGGGCAAATTAAAGAGTAAGAGAATCAACCCCGAAGCGGGTTGATTCGGCAGGATTTATTGGTAAGAATACAGACTT
>CAZPWQ010000095.1:0-14114 GCA_964590495.1 uncultured Balneolaceae bacterium | reverse complement strand
GTAGGTCCCGCAAATAATGCAACACCATTACCACTGAATTAACATACGAGACACTAAGCACACAGTTTCCTTAGTGTCCTGAGTTTCTTAGTGGTAAAGGCGTTTCATTCCTCGGCAAATGCTGCTTTCATATAATCGCGGCGCATTTCGGCAATGGAGGAAATAGAAATGCCTTTCGGACAAACAGCTTCACACTCTGCATAGTTGGAACAGTCGCCGAATCCTTCTTCTTCCATCTGTTCGACCATCGCAACGGTTCGTTTCAGTTTTTCAGGTTTACCCTGTGGCAGGCGGTTCAGATGTGCAATTTTGGAGCCAGTGAAAAGTGATGCCGATGAATTGGGACAAGCTGCCACACAGGCGCCGCAACCGATACAAGTCGCATAGTCGAAAGCCGTATCGGCCACTGATTTATTAACCGGGACAGAATTGGCTTCAGGAGCCGAACCTGTTTTTACCGATACATATCCACCGGCGGCTATAATGCGGTCAAGGGACTTACGGTCAACCACCAGGTCCTTAATCACAGGAAACGCCCGGGCCCGGAACGGCTCCACGACAATAGTGTCGCCATCATTATAATTCCGCATGTGCACTTGACACGTACATGTTAAATCCTTGGGTCCGTGCGCCCTGCCGTCGATCATGAGATTGCAGGAGCCGCAGATGCCTTCCCGGCAGTCATAATCGAATTCTATCGGAACTCCTCCATCATTCAGGATCTGCTCATTGAGCACGTCCAGCATTTCCAGAAAGGACATATGCTCATTGACACTGTCGAGAGTGTAATCGACAAACCCGCCCTGTACTTCCGGGCCTTCCTGCCGCCATATTTTTAAATGAATGGTAAATGTATCAGCCATAATCAAGCTCTTTATATTGGAACACTGATGACACAGATGGAACGGATTTATACAGATACATACTGTACTGTGTAAATCAGCTTAATCAGCTTCATCTGGGTTCCTATTTATAACTTCGCTGTTTCAGTTCAACAAATTCAAATTCGAGGTTCTCTTTGTGCATTTCTTCCTGCAATTGCCCGTTTATACCTTTGTACTCCCAGGCGGCGATATAGGAATAGTCTTCATCATTGCGAAGGGCCTCCCCTTCTTCTGTCTGATGCTCTTCCCTCAGGTGACAACCGGCTGATTCATCGCGATGAAGTGCATCTTCAGCCATCAGTTCACCAAGTTCAAGGAAGTCGGCGACGCGTCCGGCAAACTCCAGGTACTTGTTGTAATTGGCCGCTTCACCCGGCACACGTACATTTTGCCAGAAGTCTTCGCGCAGCGCCCGGATTTCTTCCATAGCTTTTTTCAGGCCTTCTTCATTGCGTGAGATGCCGACTTTATCCCACATTATTTTACCGAGCTCACGATGATATTCGATAACGCTGCGGTCTCCATTCACATTCAGCAGTTTACTTATATGCTGTTGTGCATTATTTGCCGCCTCATCGAAAGATTCGTGATCTTTGCTGACAGACTCCAGCTCTGTACCTGCAATATAGTTTCCGATGGTGTACGGGATAACAAAATATCCATCCGAAAGTCCCTGCATCAGGGCACTGGCTCCAAGCCGGTTGGCACCGTGGTCGGAAAAATTTGCTTCACCGGCAACAAAAAGACCGGGAATGTTACTCATCAGGTTATAATCGACCCACAGCCCGCCCATGGTATAATGCACAGCCGGGAAGATACGCATCGGTTCTTCATACGGACTATCGCCCGTTATATTTTCGTACATATCAAACAGGTTACCGTACTTCTCCGAGATGGTCTGGCGACCTTCCCGCTCAATGGCGTCGCGGAAATCCAGATAAACTGCCAGACCCGTTGGACCGACCCCCATTCCTTCATCACACACTTGCTTTGCATTCCTGGAAGCAACATCCCGGGGCACCAGATTACCGAATGCAGGATACCTTTCTTCCAGGTAGTAATACCGTTCATCGTCGGTGATATCATTAGGATGACGATCATCATCCTTTTCGCGGGGTACCCATACACGACCGTCATTTCGAAGGCTCTCACTCATCAGTGTAAGCTTCGACTGGTAATCGCCCGAAACAGGGATACAGGTAGGATGTATTTGCACATAACACGGGTTGGCAAATGCTGCTCCACGTTTATGGCAGCGCCATGCTGCAGTTACATTCGAATTTTTGGCGTTAGTCGACAGGTAAAAAGCATTTCCATACCCGCCGGTACATAGGACAACGGCGTCTGCCATCCAGCGCTGGATCTCACCGGATATCAAATCGCGGGTAATGATACCCCGTGCCTTGCCATCGATGACTACCAGGTCCAGCATTTCCTGACGGGCATGCATCTCAATTTTACCTTCATGCACCTGGCGCATCATCGCCTGGTATGCTCCCAATAAAAGTTGCTGTCCTGTTTGGCCACGGGCATAAAATGTACGCGATACCTGGGCACCGCCGAATGAACGGTTAGCCAGGAGTCCGCCGTATTCACGGGCAAAAGGCACACCCTGTGCCACTGCCTGGTCAATAATTTCGTTGGATACCTGTGCCAGCCGGTAAACATTGGATTCGCGGGAGCGATAGTCGCCACCTTTGATGGTATCATAGAAAAGCCGCCAGATTGTATCCCCGTCGTTGGGATAATTTTTTGCTGCATTAATCCCGCCCTGTGCGGCGATACTGTGAGCGCGCCGCGCCGAGTCCTGGATGCAGAAGCTTTTTACGTTATACCCGAGTTCCGCCAGACTGGCTGCGGCTGAGCCGCCGGCCAAACCGGTGCCAACGACAATGATGTCATGCTTGCGCTTGTTATTCGGTGCAACAAGTTTAATATCCTGTAAATGTCTGGCCCACTTTTCTTCCAGCGGCCCCGAAGGAACTTTTGAATCTAGTTTCATATAAAAGTTTTTTTGTTACCACAAAAACACGAAATCACTAAAATTTGTGTATGTGATTATTAATCAAACGTCTAGAGAACAAATCGCTGAATACACTTTCCTATATTTTTTACGTTAGAATTGATTAAGTACCCTAATCTTTTATTCATAAGTTTAAGGTGACTTAACACTTGTGCCTCCCAGATTGGATTAATCTCATCTACAGATTTCAACTCAAAATTACTTTTTCCTCAACAAGAACATCCAATCTTAAACCTTCTTCAAAAATTATATTATCATACTCAATCAAAATGTCTTTTTGGCGATCATAATTAATCCCTTTCTTCGATAATTCATGACAAAAACAAACTTCATACACCCGTTCAAGCAAGCCGGGACCTAATGTCCTGTGAACCTTATATGCTGCATCTACAATTTCTCGACCAATCTCATTCAGTTCGGCTGGAATAGGTTGATAATATTTTTCATCATTTTCCTTCAAAATATTCAATTTAAAACAAGAGTAATTTTGTGTCTTTCGTGTTTTCGTGGTTATTTCATAAATCAAAGCAATGCTCCCTGTCCGCCGGTGAAGTAGATGTATAGCGGTATAAAAATAAACCCCACTGCCAGTAACACGGCAAACACAATTCCGACAGTATAAATAATTCCGGAAAAACGATTATGCTTCATTGTCAGTGATGTAAAAGCACTCCAAAATCCGTGTCCCAGGTGTAAGCCCAGTAAAATCATCACGATTGTATAACCAAACGCATACAGAGGACTTTGAAATTTCTCCACAACAAGAGCTTTTAAATCCCGGGCTTCATTTCCATCAAGCATAATTGTTGCAGTTTCGCCGAACTTGAATGTATCCAGGTGAATAATCAAAAATACAAACAGAATGATTCCGGTGTAGATCATCGTCTGTGAAGACCATGTAATGTGGCTGGGGTCTCCTTTGCTGCGAAATTTTTCATATCCTTCCGGCCGGGCTTTGCGGCGCTTCCACCAGATGGATATGCCAATATAAGCGTGCAGCAGAAAACCTATGGCGATAATAGCTTCAAGCAGGTATAGCAGCCAACCCAGGTTTTCAAGAGCATAGGTATATTCATTGAAGGCTTCGCCGCTGCCAAAAATGGTGAGATTCCCCAGTACATGACCAATAAGAAACAGAATCAGGCCAATTCCCGTAACTGCAGTTAATATTTTTCGGCCAACCTGAGACTTTAAAGCTTTAAGAAGTGACGGCATCGATAATTCTGGAAATTTTAACTGGTTATATTTGCCTGTTGTATAACGTCAACCAACAGACACTAATTTCGTGGGGTTGAAGATGAGAGTAAATGGGTAAAAAGGCAAGGTCTTAGTCTGCTCTTTCTCAATTTATATAATCCTGTAATAAAAAATGACAATAGGACTCCTCTTTCGTATTTTCAGCCTTCTCAAAAGGCATTTTTTTGTATATCTGTTAAACTGCTCAGATTTATGAACGAATTACATATTTATAATACGCTAACCCGGAAAAAGGAGAAATTTGAACCTATCAAGGAAGGGTTTGCAGGTATTTATGTCTGTGGCCCCACGGTATATGGCGATCCTCACCTCGGTCACGCCAAAAGTTATATTTCATTTGATGTGGTTCTGCGTTATCTCCGTTATCTGGGAAATCGTGTTCGCTATGTACAGAATATCACGGATGTAGGACACCTCACAGATGATGCCGATCAGGGTGAAGACAAGCTTGAGAAACAGGCCCGGATTGAACAGCTTGAACCGATGGAGATCGCCGAAAAATACACCTTTATTTATTTCCGGGATATGGATAAGCTCGGTGTCGAACGACCCGATATTTCACCGCGCGCCACAGGACATATCATAGAACAGATCCGTATGGTAGAAAAATTACTCGAAAACGGTCATGCTTATGAGGCGAACGGTAATGTATATTTTGATGTCTCCTCGGATGAAAACTACGGCAAATTAAGCGGTCGCGCTGTTGAAGACCAACAGGCCGGGGCTCGCATCGAGACTGCCGGTGATAAACGATCACCTGAAGATTTTGCATTATGGAAAAGAGCCGACGACGGGCATATTATGAAGTGGCCGTCGCCCTGGGGACCGGGCTATCCCGGCTGGCATGTGGAGTGCTCTGCAATGGCGACAAAATATCTGGGTAATCATTTTGATATCCACGGCGGCGGGCTCGACAATCAGTTTCCGCACCACGAATGTGAAATTGCCCAAAGTGAATGTGCCTACGGCGAACCTTTCGCGAACTATTGGATGCACAATAACATGGTAACCCTTGAGGGACAAAAGATGGGCAAATCCCTTGGAAATGCGATTTCCCTTGATGAATTTTTCCGCGGTGATCACGAGCTTTTGAGTCGTGCATGGGATCCTGAAATCATACGATTCTTTCTGCTGCAAAGCCACTACCGCAGCACTACCGACTTTTCCGAAGATGCGCTTTCCGCTGCCGAAAACGGTCTTCAAAACCTGCATGACATGCTGATCACAATCACCGACGCCGGTACAGGGTCGGGAGCATCTTTTGATCTCGACAGTTTAAAAATCAAGCTGGAAAGGAAGCTAAATGATGATTTCAATACCGCGCAGGCGATTGCCGTACTTTTCGAGGAGCTGAAAACGCTCAGAAAACAGATTAACGACGGTGAGACACCCGGGAACCTTGACGCGGTTAAAGATTTCCTGTATGATTTTGTCAACGGAGTTCTGGGGCTGTGGCCGGAAAAGCAGGTGAATTCAGATGATAAAACAGGCCCTCTTGTCGAGCTGCTTATTGAGATGAGGAATGAGGCCCGGAGAAACAATAACTTTGAACAGGCCGATGCCATCCGCGATCGCCTTGGAGAATTAGGCATAGAACTGATGGATAATCCCGGTGGTACCGATTACAGAATTAAAAAATCTAACAAGTAACAAGTAATATTTATTCGTTACTTGTTACTCATTATCTAAATTTCATGCAAAAAACTGATTATTTTATTTGGGATGCTAATCCTGTGGCCTTTGACCTCGGAACTATAAATCTTCCTTTCCCGGTTTCAATATGGGGAATTATCATTGCTTTTGTATTTATCTATTTCGGTTATAAAAAATTAGTGCCGGATGATCTTCCTGCCAATGAAGAACCCGATATCGACCAGGGAAAATTCTGGGGAATGATTCTGGGATCGTTCGTACTCGGTCAGCTGATCTTTCTGGTGATTCCATCCCCGACTGTCAGCGAGATAGGTCCGGTACAACCTCGCTGGTACGGATTTCTTTTTGCCTCTTCATTCATTGTGGGTTATATCATAATTCGGCATATGTTCCTGCAGGCAGGACGAAAAATTGAGGAGGTAGATCGGTTACTCACTTATGTGCTGATCGGAACCGTCATCGGGGCCCGCCTTGGACATGTAATTTTTTATGATCCAAGTTTTTACCTGCGCTATCCTGCCGAAATTATTGCCGTCTGGCACGGGGGATTAGCCAGCCACGGTGCTGCTATTGGGATTATCATTGCGATGTACCTGTATGTAAAAAACACCCGCGGCATGAAGTTTCTCTGGCTGGCAGACCGGGTAGTCGTAGTTGTTGCCCTTGCCGGAGCATTTATACGAACGGGAAATTTTATGAATTCAGAGATTATTGGTGAGCCAACCGATCTGGCATGGGCAGTTATTTTTCCCCGGCTGGATATGGTTCCGCGACACCCATCCATGTTATATGAAGTTTTGCTTTGCCTCGTGGTTTTTGCCCTGCTCTGGAAAATTTACACCTACTATAAAAAAAGTCCGCCGCATGGATCTCTATTTGGAATATTCCTGGCATTATTATTTACCGGACGCTTTCTCATAGAATTCACCAAAATTGACCAGGCGGAATTTGCATCCGATTGGGCAATTAATATGGGACAGTGGCTGAGTATTCCACTGATTATCATCGGCATCTGGTTAATGGTAAAAAAAGTTAACTGGAAAGAACGACAACCCTTGCAATAGAAGGCCGGGACTTTTTGGAAAAATAAGAATCAAATCAATTTCTTATTTTAATTAAGATAATCCTGTAACCATCAAAAAATACAAACGATGAAGACACTAGATCCGGAAATTCAAAAGAGAGTAGATGAGTGGCTGAACGGAAATTATGACGATCATACGAAATCCGCGATAAAAGAAAAACTCGAAAATAAACAGTTCGACGATTTAACAGATGCTTTTTACAAAGATCTGGAATTCGGTACCGGTGGCATTCGCGGCATTATGGGTGTGGGTCCAAACCGGGTGAATAAATACACATTCGGCATGGCAACCCAGGGACTTAGTAATTTTCTCAAGAAAATCTTTCCGGGTGAATCCATTAAAGTAGCCATTGCCCACGACTGCCGGAATAATTCCGGAACTCTGGCACAGCTGGTTGCCGATGTTTTCTCCGCAAATGATATTCATGTATACCTTTTTGACGGATTACGACCGACTCCCGAACTCTCCTTTGCAATTCGGGAACTGGGATGTCAGGGCGGGGTCATGTTGACTGCCTCCCACAATCCAAAGGAATACAACGGGTATAAGGCTTATGGCGCCGACGGTGGTCAGTATGTAGCTCCCTATGACCGGAAAGTATTGGAAGAAGTGCAGAAGATCGAGAGCGTCGATGAAATCAAGTTTGACCGGGTTGAGCAAAATATCGAAACCATCGGCAGAGAAATAGATGAAAAATACCTGGATGAAATTACAAAGCTTTCTGTTTCGAAAGATGCAATCCGCAGACAAAAAAATCTTAGTATTGTCTTCTCTCCCATCCATGGCACTGCCGGCGTGCTGGTGCCACCGGCCCTTGAACGTTACGGTTTTGAGAACGTAAACCTCGTAGAGGAACAGATGGTGTATGACGGTAACTTCCCGACGGTCGAATACCCCAACCCCGAGGAAGAGGAAGCTATGTCGCTGGCTCTTGAAAAAGCCCGTGAAATCGACGCGGAGCTGGTAATGGCTACCGATCCCGATGCCGACCGGGTAGGAATAGCCGTTAAAAATACCGGCGGTGAATGGACGTTGTTAAACGGCAATCAGACGGGAACATTGATTATCAATTATATGCTCAATGCCTGGAAAGAAGCAGGTAAAATTACCGGCAATGAGTATATCGTCAAAACAATCGTTACCTCCTACCTGATTGATCGTATTGCAAAATATTATGGCGTTGAGTGTTACAATACCCTGACCGGCTTTAAGTATATCGGTGAACTGATGACTGAACTCGAAGGCAAAAAGCAGTTTATAGCGGGCGGCGAGGAAAGTTACGGCTATCTGATCGGAGAACATGTGCGGGATAAAGATGCCGTGGTTTCAGCCGCAATTATTGCCGAGATGGCAGCCTATTATAAAGACAATGGCAGCAGCCTTTATGAAGCCTTGATTGACATGTATATAAAACACGGTTATTTCAGGGAAAAACTTGTTTCTGTATATAAAAAAGGACGTGAAGGCGCGCAGGAAATCCAGCAGATGATGAAAGATTACCGGTTAAATCCACCTTCAGAACTCGGCAGTTCAAAAGTTGAAGTGATTAAAGATTATAAAACCAAAGAAGAAAAAAATATCCAGACAGGTGAGATTACTCCTATTGAATTGCCCGCCTCGAATGTTCTTCAGTTTATAACAGAAGATGAATCAATTGTTACTGTTCGTCCATCGGGTACCGAACCAAAAATCAAGTTTTACTGCAGTGTAAATACAAACTTGGGAGGCATAAAAGACTTTGAAGGTGTAACAAACAGTTTGGAAAATAAAATAGACACCATTATTGAAGAATTGGTTAAGTAGAACAGCGGCCTCCAATCCTATTTCTATTACCGGTTTTGAAAAGAGTAACGGCCACCGCCTCTCTTCTTTCTCACATATGTAAGGCTGATGATATTTTAAGTCAGAAGTTGTTAAAATCATCTTACATATTTTAAAACTTTTTTAGCAATCTCCATTAGAAGTTAACCGTAAAAAATCTTAGTTATAGATGCTAAATTACAGATGATCATCTCAAATGTACTCCGATATTAAACTACTTATTTGCCTGGTCTTCTTCGTGGGACTCAATGGTGTTGCATACGGTCAAGCTGAAGAAGAAAATGATCAAACAGTTGATGTTTTTATCGACTGCAGAAGATGCAGTGAAATGTATATACGCAGTGAACTGTCCTATGTAAATTATGTGAGAAATAAAGAGGATGCAGAACTGCACGTGTTAATAACACGCCAATTTACCGGCAGCGGTGGTTCTGAGTATACGTTGCGCTTCATCGGTAACAAACAGTATTCGGGACAAGATAATACGTTAAGATATATTTCTCCGGCATCAGATACACAGGATGAAAGCCGGACAGGGTTGGTAAATTACGTACGTCTCGGCCTGATTCCCTACCTGTATTCCAAATCGGTAATTGATGATATGGAAGTCAATTATCTGCCGAATGAAAACGATGGGAACCAATCCTCATCTGAGTCCGATAACTGGAACTACTGGGTATTTGAAATTGATGCTTTTTCTGCTTTTAACGGTGAAGAATCCCAAAATCGTTTCTTTTTAAGTGCGGGTGCCGACGCCGACAGAATCACAGAAGATTTAAAAATACAATTCAACTACGACTGGGATTATAACCGGCGAAGCTTTGACCGGAATGAATCGACAGACGTCTTTATAACCCAGGGACAGGAACTTGACGGTACGATCGCTCGAAGCCTCTCAGATCACTGGTCGGTGGGTTTATTTGCAGAAGCTAACCGTTCCACACGAAATAATATAAACCTTGGAATATCCGGAAGTCCTGCTATTGAGTTTAACGTATTTCCCTATAGAGAATACGCACAACGGGAATTCAGTATGATGTATACCATAGCTCCCAATTATTTCGATTATAGTGAAGAAACGATTTTTGGAAAAACACGGGAAACACTGGTGCGTCAGAGATTGCGAACCAGGATTGAATTCAACCAGCCCTGGGGAGAATTCGAAGGCAGGATTAATGCCACAACATTTCTGCACGATCTTAACAAGAACCGTTTTGATGTAGACCTGGAGCTCGATTTTCGCATCTTCAGGGGCTTGTCTTTCAGTGTTTCCAGCCGTTATTCCTGGATAAACGACCAGCTCTTTATTCCCGCAGGCGAAATAAGCGATGAAGAACAGCTTTTAAATTTAAGGCAACAGGCAACTTCTTTCTCCTACCGGCTTTCATTCGGCATTGAATACAGCTTCGGCTCTATATACAATAATATTGTAAATCCACGCTTCTGAAATAAATAAATTCAATTCAGCCGGCTTATTTCCGACCGGTAGAATCCGCCGCGTTTTGATTATCATCCTTCAGCATGGTGTTCAGCTTTTCGCCACCCCTGATACCGAAATCAAGCGTACGTATGGGAAAGGGAATCATGATATCATTTTCATCGAATTTTTTCTTGAGAGCCATTATTGCTTCACTGCGTGCCGACCAATAGTCAGGATTCTTAACAAAACGAATCCAGAAACGAACCTCGAAATTAATAGAGCTGTCACCAAATTCATCATAATAGAATTCCACATCGCGATCTTTATTATAATTATCCAGTTCCTCTATAGCCTCAACTGCCAATTCCCTGACCATTCTCAAATCGTCACCATATGATATCCCACAGGAAAGATCAATACGGCGCTCTGCCCCTTTTGTGTAATTTTCCAATGGGTTTTCAAATACAGCCTTATTCGGTATATAGACGACTTGCCCGTCGGGAGTCTTAATGATAGTATTACGCAGATTCATTTTTTGAACAGTACCAAAGTAGTCATTTGTCTCAATTATATCACCAATACCAAAGGGGTGCCGGATGGATAAAATGATACCCGAAATAAAATTTGCGGCAATATCCTGGAATGCAAAGCCTAAAGCTAAACCGACGATACCGGCACCGGCAAGCAGTGAAGTTACCGTTCCATCAAGGTTCAAAATACTTAAAGCAATAAAGACTCCAATTCCAATAATCAGGATACCAACAACTGTTTCAAGCAGATTGATAATTGTTTTATTAATGGTGACCCTGTGAAGCATCTGTTTGACAACTCTCCTGGTATACTTGCCAATAATGAAAAAAGCTATAAGCACCAATAATGCTATTACCATGTTTGGAAGCATTTCTATGGTTGTCTCCATCCAACTGACCAGTTTTTCAGTCAGAGTACTGTATACATCTACAAATTCGGACTGCATTTCTTCTTGATTCATCAGATTTCCTTTTTGGAATTATGTATTTTTCAACTTTTGTTACTCTTTAAGTATATACTAAAAAAATGCGTTCCTGTTTAAATAACCGTCTCCTTTTTCAATCCGCTTATGATCTTCTATAAGAAGGGGAATGCCAACCATAGGGAGTCTGTTAGTTTACATACATGATGAGATGTTAATTAAATAATGGAATATTAATTAAATAATTTTCAACTATGCCTAAAAGAAAAGCAAAAGCAGTATGGAATGGAAACCTGAAAAAGGGAACAGGGAGAATGTCGTTCGGCAGCGGGGCTTTTGAAGGAGCCTACTCTTTCAAATCGCGTTTTGAAGAAGGTACAGGGACCAATCCGGAGGAACTGATCGGAGCGGCACTTGCAGGATGTTTTTCAATGGCTCTCTCCGCGGATCTGGCCAAGGCAGATTTCTCGCCGGAATCAGTAACCACCAATGCAGAAGTGGAACTTGATATGGAGGGCGGACCAAAAATAGCAACGATTACTCTTAATACTGATGCTAAAATACCCGGCATTGATGAGGATACTTTTCAAGAATATGCCGAAGGAGCCAAAAAGAATTGCCCGGTTTCCAAAGCACTGACGGGTGTTAATATTAAACTAAATGCAACTTTGAACAAGTAGACCGTGCATTTTTAGTTGATGATGACAGGGACGCCTGAATGGCGTCCCTTTTTTAATATTTTGGCAGGCAAAACTTGCCAAAGCATTTGCTGCAGCCGACCCACCCTATATCCCTCCCTATCCGCAAAATCACGGACAAGGAGGGACTTCATAAATTGCATAAATCTAAGAAAAGAGTCACTCCTTCCTTGTTGCGTGGGTTTGCGTCCCGAGGAATCGGGAGGAAGGAGCCGGAGGATGGGTCCGAAATGCAAGCTAACCGGGAATAGATAAGTCCAAGACCCTGCCCCTATAATAATTTTCCTATCCCACCGGTTAACAATCGAACAAGAATGTTTGTATCTTTCGACTTATGACTTCACAGACTCAGACAGAAAAAAAGACGAATTTAAAATCTCTTACCAGGCAGGAACTTCAGGAATTCAGCAGTGAACTGGGACTGGAGTCGTACCGCAGCGACCAGCTGTTCCAGTGGATGTACCAGAAAGGTGCAAATAATTTTGAGGAGATGACAAATCTCTCCAAAAAACTGCGGGCGAAACTGGATACCATTGCCACAGTACCGGGCCTGGAACTTGTACAAAAACAGGAATCGAAAGACGGTACAATGAAATTCCTGTTCCAGCTTGAAGGCAATGAAGGGCATAAGATAGAAGCGGTACTCATTCCCGACTTCTATCCCGATGGAGCAGCCAACAGGCTTACGGTTTGTGTATCTTCACAGGTAGGATGTGTGTTCGGCTGCTCGTTTTGCGCAACCGGCAAAATGGGATTTTTCCGCAGCCTTACACACGGCGAAATTGTTGATCAGGTTCAATACATCGATGAAGTGGCTCAGGAAAAATTCGGTAAAGGAGTCACCAATATTGTTTATATGGGGATGGGGGAACCTCTGCACAATTATAAAGCTGTGGTGAATTCTGCTTCCATTATTACCGATGAACTGGGCCTCGATCTTTCTCCCAGACGCATTACCGTTTCCACAGTCGGACTTACAAAACAGATCAAGCAACTGGCAGACGAGCGTCAGCCATTTAACCTCGCCATTTCACTGCATGCCGCGAACGATGAGAAGCGGGATGAGATCATGCCGATAAACAGTTCAATGAACCTGGAAAAACTGAAAGAGGCCGTAATATATTATTATAAAAAGCTTCACCGGCCAATAACATATGAATACCTGCTGTTTGATGATTTCAATGACTCGCCCGGGGATGCCCGGCAGCTTGCCGATATTGTGCAATGGGTTCCGAGTAAGGTAAATATCATTATGTATAACGATGTTGCAGGGGTTACTCTGAAACGTGCACGTGAAAACAGACTGGATAACTTTATGCAAGAGCTGGTAAAACGTGACGTAACTGCTACTGTTCGCCGGAGCCGGGGCGATGATATTGACGCAGGATGTGGTCAGCTTGCAATCAAGGAGGGTCAAAAGGGTAAATCTATTAGTAAAAATTAACACACTTTCTAATTTTCGGGGTAAATACAGTATTTAGTACTAGGTGATATCCTATTAAATATGGTACATAAATATTGAATTTTATTCCACAGCCTACCTTATTGGAAAAGCTTATACTATATATGTTAATCTTTATCTAAGAGGGAGTACAAACTATGAAAACGTCACCCATCACCATTACTTTATTACTCATCCTGTTTACAATTTCCGGATGTGCAACAACCAATCCCAGCCGTTCCCAGGAAACAATTTCTTCTGTGGAAGCTGTTGAAGAACAACTTAAACAGATACAGGAACAACTGGATGAGACACAAAATTCACTTGAAAACGTAACAAACGCAGATGAATCTGATATTGAAGGAGCTTATAACTCGTACAGTGATAATCTGGAAGCACTGGTTGAAATGCAAGATGAATTGAATAACCGGGTTGAAGAAATGAGAACTACCAGTAACGAATACATGCTCCAGTGGCAAAATGAAGCAAAAACGTATGAAAATGATGAACTGCGTCGCGCCAGTGAAAGACGCCGGGATGAATTAAGACAGAACCTGGAAGGAGTATTGGACAACAGTGGAGAAGTAAACAGGATGTTGGAAGATTATATTTCTGAAGCCAGAGAAATAGAATCTTATCTGGCCAACGATCTTACAAGAAACGGGGCTAATACTGTGGCAAGCACCCAACGAGATGTGGATCGAACTGAAGATAAGGTGGCAAATGCAATAAGCCGCATGCAAAATTCAGTTACTACCATCAAGCAGGAAATGGGTAGCAGTGACAATGTGATCGGCAGCACGACTGATGATGACAACCAATGAAAGAAGTGATTCAATAAAGTTGGAAAAAGACTAAAAGCCACTGCCTGTTTTTCTAT
>CAZPWQ010000094.1:0-14227 GCA_964590495.1 uncultured Balneolaceae bacterium | reverse complement strand
AATATAAAAAATCCGCCTAAGAGCTTGATAAAGTCATAGTATTCAGACTGACGGGAGGAATTGTTGAGGGGATGAGGCGGATTGTGCGGATTCGCACCGATAGATATTTTTAGGGGTTGAGTTTTGATTTACTGAGGGATTGAGGGTTTTGACAAAAGCAAAACTCAACCAAACCAAAGGCGCAGGTCGGGCATTTGTTTTTAAATGCCCGGCCGAAGTCGAAGGATCTCCGTAAACCTGGCTGTTCACGTGATACGGTAGTCTCCTTCACAATAAAAATAGCCAATCCCGGTAGATCCTTCAGCCGTAGGCATCCCTCGGGGAGGTTCCGGCTTCGGAAACCCACCGAAGCCTATACTCAGGATTGTAGAAGCTATGTAATTCGTTGACAAAAGGCAGACAATAAAGAATCCGGCCTATGAATCATTGGAGGGTACAGGCTCAACTACGCCGAGGGCCTACTGCGCCGAAGTAGCAGGCTACGTAGGCTGTACTTCGTAGAGCAGGCACAGGTTGGTACGCGAGGTGGATAATTTCACACCGGTGAAATCTACGAAGCAACTGTCGAACGTAAAGGACCTTTGAAATTATCCCGCGTGCCGACCGATCCCGACAGCTGTCGGGAAGGATTCACCAGCCGGCGATTTTTTTGATTCCGGTGGTTTTACCGGTCCCGTACTTCTGTCGGGATTTCATCGTTGAAAAAAGTAATGGATATGACTGGTATAAGGCGTACACTTACACACCCCGACCGCCGAAAGTCACGGCGGCCCGAGGCTGTCCAAAAAGTCATTTTTCAATAAATATCAGTTAATTTTTTTAAGATTTTATTTTGTTTTCGAGGAGACCTCCAAGGTTTTTGAAACCTTGGAGGTCTACACCTAAATAATTTAAGTTTTCAAAAAACAAAAAAGACTTTTGGGACAGCCTCACTTTTCCAAACCCTTTAACAAAACTGTCAACGAATTACGTAAGTTCTACAATGATGACACGGTAATTAGACTTCAATAAGTAACCATTCGACTTTACCGAAATTTTTCACCCACAAAAAACTTAAAGAACCTCCTCCGCTTTTTCGATCACCGACTCCCAGTTGCCATCGGCCTGGGCCGTCACTGCGATACCCTTTTTTTTCAGTTTGTCTGTTATGCCTTTGTCGGCCGATACCACCTTCCCGGCCGACAAATCCAGCTCTGGAAACGCTGCCAGCGTTCTGTTGACGGAACGGCGGGAGTGGAAAATGACAGCACCCGGGATGCCTGCTGCAATCTCCTGCCGGTACTGTTTCAATTCCTCATCTTCAGGACCTTTAAGAGTAAAGAGAACCAGTGCCTCGACCGGAATGTCCAGCTCCTGCAATAAGCCGGGCAGGTCTTCACTGGTTTTGTCTCCGCACGGGTAAAGCGTTTTTCCCATTCTGCGCACGCGTAACATAAATTCCAAAAGATTGATCGCTTTGCCTTCCGCTTCAGGATGAACAGCAGCAATTCCCTGTTCCTCCAGATAATTTGCAGTAAGCTGATCCATTGCCAGGTTCAACCGCTGACGGACCTCCTCCAGTTTATCAAACTCCTTTGCTTTTTCGACAAAAAACAAGGCATTTCGCTTGCTTCCGTGAACGATATTTTCAAATCCATCAATCTGTTCAAATGTATCTTCAATGGCATCCGGTGCCACAGGTGCATAATGCTCCAGGGGAAAGTGCAGAATCTTTATAGCGCGTTTTTCAAGGCCGGATTTTACTGTTTCTGTATCTTCTTTTGCTGCTGTTAGTAAAACTGTTCGGTTCATTAAATTAAACACTAATCATGCATTAGTAATTAATGGACTAAATATAGCGACCCGCCAGAAAACATGTATAATGATTATACAAATTAATCCAGTCATTCCTTACCTTCACCAGGACTACTACCCCACTGCCTGTCCCGATGGTTTTGATCGGAAAACATCCAAAAGTGAACTGAGGCATGCCTTCGGCTGAAGGATCTCCCTTTTATGGCAACCAGCCCAGACAAAGGCTCCCGCCCCGCCCACCAGATTCTTCGGCGGCGGGCCGGAAAAACCACCGACCCTTGCTCAGAATGACAACGGAGGTGGATGTATAAATAAAGCCCTGTCCACTTTTTTCCAGGGCACTCACCACAGACGCCGGCATCACTTCTTGTCATCCTGAGACACAAAAAAGTGAATCGGGGCGGCCAATGTGCCAGTCGAAGGATCTTCCTTTCAGGGCAAACAGCCAAGACACAGGCACCCTGCCCCACCAACAAGGAGAGAAATTAAAAAATCAAGATGGAAATTGCCGGGCCCGTGGCAAAGGCTGGCCCATATAGGTGTAGGCCACCTTCAAGGTAGCCTACACCTTTGAGAACAAAGAGGATTTGCCGTAAGGTTCAAGCGAGGACGCTTGAACCAGCCGATTGGATTAAAACATATAACCCACGCCGATGTAAATCCGGGAAAGTTCTTCGGAAAATCCAATCGAGCCGCGCAGTATGAAATCCGGGCTGAATACTGACATAGCCCCGCCTATCCCGATTGTCTGCTTATACCCGCCGAACAGGTCGTTGAAATCATCCGCCGGTGTAAACACTCTCCCGGTGTCGGTGAAAAGGTGTCCGCCAAATTTCAGACCATAATAATCTGGAAATTCCAATATCCAGCTTCGCAATTCCAGGGTATAGGCAACGGAAGATCTTCCCAGAAAACGGTTCAGAGGATAACCCCGTAGTGTATATTCGTCTCCCAGCATTGACATCTCCCAAAAAGGGATATCACCGCCGGCATGACGCACTTCCAGGCGATTGGCTATTTTTAACCGGTTAAAAAGCTGAAAATATTGCCGGAATTCCAGGCGGAGAGTAGTCAGTGCATACGTACTTATCAGCTCCGGTGAAAAGCGAAGCCGGAACTCCAACCTGTTGCCGCGGGTGGGATCAAATTCACTGTCCCGGTTTTCCCGGATAAATCCCGTGCTCAAAAAGTTAACCCAGCCCCCTTCGCTTCCGTTGGGTGTCTGCCCGGCATACAGCGTCTGATCGCCCCTGCTGTAGGGAATGTGGTATTCGCTCCCGATACCCCCAGTCAAATCAAAACGCCGGAGCTCTCTTTCATACAACGGCCGGCGTGCCTGATAATCCAACCCGAAACTGAGGGTTTCGAAAAAATAAAATTCCTCTTCCCATAACCCTTTGTTAAAAACAGTAGTGTTACCGATCCCGAAATAATTATCCATCGTATACCGCTGCAGAAAAAGATCAATCGTCGAACGTATATTGCGTCCGAAGGTACGCGTACGCTCATATCTGCCTGAAACCTGAATAAATCCTTTCGTTGAGATCAGGGCCGAAGATTCTGTATAATTGTGAAAAGGCTCAACATCGCCCCGGTAATCATAGCGATTATAGATCGTACCACCCATCAATCCTTCATTAGATGTGAAACTAATAACCGGCAACAAAGCATGGACAAGGGAATCCGCACCGGGCTCATCCGGCAGCACCTGCGCCGCGGATTCTGCAGCAATCATCCCGCACAGTACAAATGCCAGAAAATATACTCTGCTACTCAATATTGAGGCCTCAAATCGTTTCAAGTATTCCCTCTTCCCCAAGTATCTCCAAAGTTTCAACAGCATGACGAAGGTGTGGTATCACAATACTTCCGCCGACTACCAGGGCTACATTAAGGGCATCTATTATTTCATCTTTTGTAGAACCATTTTCGGCACATTGTTCCAGATGATAGTCGATGCAATCGTTACATCGCAAAACGGTTGAAGCAACTAATCCCAGAAGTTCCTTTGTCTGTGTGGGAAGGGCACCGTCTTTATATGTGTTGCTGTCCAGATTAAAAAAACGCTTAATTCCGAGGTGATCGAGATCAAAGATTTTATCGTTCATTTCCTCTCTTTTTTCCCGGAAATTATGCAGGCGATTATTTTCAGATTTACTCATGGTTTTACTACCTTCACGTTGAAATATGCGCAAATAAGATACGATTTATTCTCAGGAACTTTAACCTGATTATTTTGAACTCGTTTTAAAACTCACAAGTGATCGGCAACAATAACGCTCCCAAACATAAGTTGGTTGTACTTGGAGACAGTATCAGCCAGGGGTTTCAAAACGGAGGCATATACCGCACCGACATTAATTTTCCAGCATTTTTGGCCGACTGCTGGAGGCCCCGGCCTGTTTTTGATCAGCCGTCATTTACCGCACAGGCAGGCATTCCGCTTAACCTTGAAATACTGACCCGCGGACTTGAGGATGAATTCGGCTCCAGCATCGAATGGCTGGAATACCTTCCTGCAGCCAAGCACGTCTACAGTACGCTTAGACGTGTAAAGCGATACTGGGAAGGAAATGTTAGACCGCTGTCCAATTCACGGGACACTCCCTACCATAACCAGTCGGTCTGGGGTTTTGCCATGAACGATGCCTGGATGGTGACCGAAAACAGGAGCAGGGAATACATTGAAAATAACCGCGAGACCTACTCTATTTTCGACATGCTTCCCGATCATGCCATGTATATTACAGCCCGCATGGTATTAAACCCTTCGTTTAAAGAAACATTCGGCACTTTCACTCTGTTGGATAATGTCCGGTACCTGCAGGAGCACGGGGGAATTGAAAACCTGATTGTCAGTATGGGACATAACAACATTATAGGGGCTGTATCGGACCTCCGTGTTCAATATTCCGAAGAGGAAGACCTCGAAAAATTCCCTTCGGATCGTAGTTATACCGTCTACCGTCCCGAACATTTCGAACGGGAATTCCGCGTACTTGCAGAAAAAGTGAGCAAAATCGGGGCTGAATATATTATCACACAGACCATTCCGTATGTTACGATCCCACCCGTCTCCCGCGGCATCAACTCGGATCGTTCGCGTCCCATTACCGGCTATTACGACTACTATACCCGCTTCTGGATCTGGGATGATAACTTCAACCCCAACATTCATCCCTATCTTACCAAGGAGGAAGCTATAACCCTCGATCAGCACGTGGATCAGTATAATAGAATAATCAAAGATATTGCCGATGAATACGGGTGGATCGTCGTGCCGCTGAACCGTTATGTGACCGGTATTGCTCAACGGCGCCTTGGCGGGCAGGTTCGTATTCCCTACCCCGAAAATTTCTGCCGGGCGATGATGCGCAATCCGATGACTGCTCATTTGGTTGAAGATCAGCATGAACCGAAACTTAGCACCAATTATCTGCGAATCGACAAGGAAACGGGCAAGGTAGCCAAAGGGGGCATCTTCAGCCTGGATGGCATCCATCCCACCACAATCGGCTACGGATTAATAGCAGAACTCTATCACCAGACGATGGAACAAAACGGTATTTCATTCGACAAAAAGCTCGACTGGGATTATATCATTGAAAACTGCAGTCTCGTTACGACCCCCCCTGCCTTGTTGAAAGAATTGCGCAACCTGTTCCTCTTCCTGTCCCTCGGCCGCCAGGAGAAAATCACCGCTTTCGGAAACAGCTTGCTCAACCAGCTGATGACCAAGTTTTCACCACGGGGAGAATCGGATTAGATTCCCGGTACCGGCAGCTTTCGCAGTTGTAGTTCACTTTCCCTCTCTTTGACTAAGTATCAGGAAATGAGTTATTTGGGATATTATTCGCAGTAGATTGAACCGACAGGTTGCTGACCAAAAAAACTTAAATAATGACGAGGAAATAAATATATGAAAAAAATACAGGGATCTAACGCCATTGTAACCGGGGCGTCAAAGGGAATCGGTGTTCACATAGCCGGTGCACTTGCCAGGGAGGGAGTCAATCTTGCCATTGCAGCACGGTCTGCCGACGCTCTTGAGGATGTACGCGGAGAACTCGCTGCCTCGGGGGTTAAAGCTGTTGCTATCCCCACCGACCTTGCCGAGCCGTCACAAATAGAGGTACTCGCCCAACAGGCAAAACAGACACTTGGCTCCGTGGATATTCTTGTAAACAATGCAGGAGTTGAATTCACAGCCCCTTTCGAAGACTATCCGGCTGAAAATATTGAAACAGCAGTGAAGGTTAATCTTCTTGCCCCGATGCTTCTTACACAAGCTGTGCTACCGGGAATGCTCAACCGGGGCCGTGGACATATTGTAAACTTATCATCACTTGCGGGAAAAACCGGCCTCCCCTACCAAACACCTTATGCAGCAACTAAGGCTGGACTCGTCATGTTCACTCATTCCCTGCGTGCGGAACTCATTAATCAATCGGTGGGGGCGTCAGTTATTTGTCCGGGATTCGTTTCAGGTGACGGAATGTACTCCCGGATTGAAGAAACCGGTGAGCGTGCTCCAATGATATTGAAGCCAACTACAACGGGTAAGGTGGTGAATGCAGTCATCAAGGCGATCAAGCAAGATATCGCTGAACTCATTGTAAACCCAATCCCGATGCGTCCCGGGATAATCCTGCGTGAAATCGTTCCCGGAATTACACCAACCCTCCACAGGATACTCGGAACTACCGAATTTGCCCGGAATATATCCGGCAAACACTAGCCCGGAGAAGAATAGAGGAAAATTAAAAATGAGGCATCCCATCTGTTAATGAAAACAATTTACCCTTGTGAATATCTGCAAACCCGGTTTACATTCACTCGCTTTGCATTTCAAATTTTGTCTGCTAAATTGGATGAGAATACATAACCGTCTATTCGATTTATCGACGTATCTGTATATATAAACCGGCGGTTTGGGGGATAACAAAGTGTTTTAAAAATTCTTCTTTATGAAAAACTTATTACTCACTTTTCTGGCGATTGCTTTTATCGGGTGCAGCGCAACAAACACGGTAACGATGAGTGTAAAAGAACCGGCGCCAGTTGGGCTTCCCCCGGGTATGGATAGCATCGGAATCATTAATCGACATCAACCGGATGACAAGAAACAGGTATTGGATAAAATTGATGAGGTTTTATCAGCGGAAGGAGCAAATCTCGACAAAGACGGGGCCCTGGAAAGTATTACCGGATTAATGGAAGAATTAAACAAAGCCAACAGGTTTGATGAAATAAAAGATCTTGAGGGCGGAAAACTGGCGAATCCGAAATTTGGAGTGTTGCCGGCTCCTATTTCGTGGGATAAGATTGCTGCAATTTGTAGTGAAAACCAACTGGATGGGGTTTTTTCACTGGAGTTTTACGATACAGATTCAGATATCGATTACGATATTAAAAATGTTGAACTTGAAGGACCTATGGGGCTTAAAGTTCCGGCTATTGAGCATCATGCTACGGTAACGACAACCATAAAAACGGGCTGGCGCATATATGATAACAATAGCAGAAATATTATCGATGAGTACGTCGTTACCGAACACATGACCACATCCGGTAAAGGTGTCAACCCCACGAAAGCTGTTGCTGCAATTACCGGCAGGAAAGAAGCAGTTAATCAGATAAGCAACGAAATCGGCCGCTCTTACGGACAGAATATTGTCCCCTACTGGACCAGAGTGAAGAGAGACTATTATGTCAAGGGCAATGACAGTTTCGAAATAGCCAAACGCAGGGCTCAAACCGGCAACTGGGAAAGTGCTGCAGATATTTGGAGGGAGGAAACAAAGAACCCAAATTCAAAAATAGCAGCACGAGCTTATTATAACATGGCCATCATCAATGAGATTAATGGCGAGATAGATGTTGCTATTGAGTGGGCGCAGCAGGCGTATGAAGATTACGGAGATAAGTTAGCTCTCCGGTACCTGAATATATTGAAAAACCGTAAAGCACGACTCGAAGTGCTTGCACGCCAGGAATAGTAAAGGAAACCCGCATTTTAAAGGTTAAAACGTAAAATAAATTAAGAGGCTCATTGAATATCTAATTGAAATATCTAATCACTTTAATTGTATTACTATCCCTCAGCATAAATCTGTTTGCCCAAAAAGGGGAAAGTAATAATACAAAATTTATTGCCGGACTTTCGGGTCCTGAGCTTTTGCACGCGGGAATAACGCATAGGATATCAAATTTCAGCCAACTGGGAATAAGTGCCGGAGCAGGTCCTTCGATGGGAATGGTATGGAGTTCAATAAACCTGGAGCACAGGTTGTATCTTGGCAGGAAGTCTGCGAAAAGCGATCAAAAAATGTATTTCTTTCGACAGGGAACTACATTTTTTCCTTCTGCAATAGAAAATCAGCATTTCACGGCAACTATAACAGCCGGAAAAGATTTTCCATTTGCTAAGACCAGGAATGGTATTACCATTGACCTGGGAGTATTTTATCTGGCAGAAAGTGAAAAATCATCTCTCATATTAAACAAGTCACTGAATCTATGGCCCGCCTTACGATTTGAATTTTATTTTTCAATGTAGGCATAACCAGATAATGCGCATTATGCGAGGGAATGAATTCCCTCGCTAGTAATAATTCTCCCCCGTCCGGCCGCCTGCCTGCACGAAGCCATTGCTAAAATTATTAACCTATTTATAAATGTTTCGGCGTAGGCAGGCTGGTTCCGCGGTCGGGCGGGTTTGGCAGGGCTAGCAACTTTTTTCCCCTTCCTCGATCCTGCTCCTTCTATCCACCGGACGGCAACACCAGCCGCCCGATGGGATGATACCACCAATCAAAAAAACCCCTATTTAAATTTGGTCTAAATAGTCATCTTTATTTATATTTGGTCTAAATAATTTTCACCCCAAAAACTAACATTAACCAAAAGCAGTTCATGGAACTTCTCAAAAGTACAACCAAAAACCTTCTCCTCTCAATTTTTACTCTCGCATTGATAGCTACTTCATGTGATATCAATGACAGCAACGACGACAACAGCATAGATATACCTGATACCTACGAATTTACCCGCAACGGAGAATCGACAGTTTCTCATCCCGGGCAAACCGACCGGCTTAATATGGTGGAAGAGTTGAAATCATATATCTCTGATGCCAATAGTGGTGAAACAATCTCGGAACAGGATCTTTTGGACATGTTTCAGAACACCGATGGCAATGGCGGAGGTAATTTTTCCTTTACTTCCGAAAAGCAATTGAAAAACAAAACGTTTGCTCCCGATCTTGACGATGAACTTTTTGAAAACTTTTTCGCCTCGGCTGCCGATGCAAGTGTAAACGGCAGTGAAGGTATTCGGGCCGGAGATGGAACGGCCGGACTTATCGAACGTGAAAATTCAGGCAATGATATTCTCGTGGACGAAAAAGGCCGCGAATTTACCCAGCTCGTTGAGAAGGGACTGATGGGTGCTGTATTTTATAACCAGATCTATAATGTATATCTCACTAACGACCGCATCGGTCCGAATGTGGAAAATGAAGAATTAAGAGAGGGGACTAATTACACCGACAAGGAGCATCATTTTGATGAAGCCTACGGATATTTCGACGCCCCGGTAGATTTTGAATCTGATTGGCCGGAATCCCGTGAAGATGAACTGCGATTCTGGAGTAATTATTCAAACGGATCAGATGAACAGCTCGGTTTTAATGATACTATTATGGATGCTTTCATCGCCGGACGCACTGCCATTGTGAACAAGGATCAATCAGCGCTCGACGAACAGGTTGATATTTTATATGAAGAACTCGAACTGTTGGCCGCTGCTACCGCAGTACACTATATCAACGGCACACTGGCACAGCTAAATAACGGAAACCAGGGTGAAGCTTTTCATGCCCTGTCGGAAGCCTGGGCTTTTGTCAATGCCCTGAAGTACAATCCCCGCAGAAAAATAGATGTGGATGAAATTGATGAAATCCTAACCAGTGATTTTGGTGAGAACGGCAATTTCTGGAATGTAACCGGCGAGGGACTCAACCAGGCAAAATCCACTCTCGTCAGTATCTATCCTGAACTCGACCCGGTGAAAGACCAGCTGTAAACTGCAGCAATTGAATTTCATTCCGGCCCTTTCTGCTGATTTATTCGGCGCGGCCTGAATTAGTAACCACAACAGTTTTATGAAAAATTTCCACCAGATTTTAGCTCTATTCACCGGCGCAGCATTGACCCTGGGGCTTATCTCCTGCGGTAACAATACGGGTACCGATAAGATCGATTTTGACCGGCCGGCCATGCTCCAGAATTACGGAAACAACATCATCCTGCCCTCCTATGAAAAGCTGCAGAACGCTGTCAACGACCTGCAGTCTTCGGCCGGGAACTTCGCGGAAGAAACCACAGAAGAACATCTGGTCATCCTGCAGTCTGATCTGAAAAAGGCACGGTTGGTCTGGCAGGAAGCAAATCTTTTCCAATTCGGTCCGGCAGAATCTACATTCCTGCGTACTTCGCTGAATACCTATCCGGCCGATACGGATAAGATAGATGAGAACATTTCTACCGGTGATTATACGTTCGGTACCCTCGCGAACAATGGAGCCGAAGGGCTGCCCGCGTTAGATTACCTGCTTCATGGTACAGGAGAAAACAACCAGGAAATAGTGTCACAGTATACAGATGATTCAAATGCTGACACCAGAACCTCTTATCTTCTGGACAATATCACCTTTATCAAAGAAAAAACCGATGCTACCGTTACCGGATGGCGCTCTGATGGCGGAAATTATTTGGATACTTTTTTAAGTGATGATAAAGCTGGTACCGACGATGGAAGCTCGATATCCATGATGGTGAATGCTGCCGTCCCTTTGCATTACGAGCGATTTTTACGCGACGGTAAAATCGGTATTCCTGCGGGGGTAAGCAGCGCAGGAGTGCCCCGGCCTACTGCAACCGAAGCACATTACGGCGGGTACTCACTGGAACTCGCAATAGCCAACCTGGAAGCAGTTCAACGATATTTTGAGGGCAGAACTCTTAACGACAGCGACGGACTCGGTCTGGACGACCACCTCAATGCTCTGCCTGGTGGTGAAGAGTTATCCGAAACGATAAAAACTGAATTGAATGAGGCTAAAAGTGCTCTTGAAGCGTTAAATGATCCGCTTTCGCAGCAAATTGAAGAAAATAACGATCCTGTGCTCTCGGCATTTCAGGAACTGCAGGATTTGGTTCCGTTACTAAAAGCAGACATGACTTCCGTATTGGGTATAAGAATTACTGTAGCTGATACCGACGGAGATTAAAAAAAGTTCGATTTAAAGCAATGAAAAAGTATCTGACAGCTCCGGTTTCGATTGCACCCCTGGCGGTTTTCAGGGTGCTGTTCGGCTTTATCATGCTGGTAAGTACCATCCGGTTTGCGGCAAAAGGATGGATTTACCAACTGTATATCGAGCCGGATTATTTTTTCACGTTTTACGGATTCGACTGGGTTGTACCCTTGGGCGGTTTCGGCATGTATGCTTTGTTCGCAATTATAGGACTCGCTGCAACGGGTATTATGCTCGGCTATCGTTACCGGGTGTCAGCGGTCGCATTCTTTCTCGCATTCACCTATGTGGAACTGATAGACAAGACGAACTATCTCAACCATTACTATTTCGTAAGTATTGTCAGTTTTCTGTTGATTTGGGTACCTGCCAACCGGTTCTTTTCGCTGAACACCCTCCGAAATCCATCCCTTAAAGTCAACAAAGTACCGGCATGGACCGTCAATATTTTCAAACTCCAGCTCGCTATCGTGTATATTTTTGCGGGAGCTGCCAAGTTGAATCACGACTGGCTTTTTAATGCCATGCCCCTGAAAATCTGGCTGCCGGCCAATGCGCACCTTCCGCTGATCGGCGATCTGCTGAACTACAGTATTACCGCCTATTTCTTCAGCTGGGCGGGAGCGTTCTACGACCTTACCATTGTCTTTTTCCTGCTCTGGAAACGTACACGGATCCCGGCATACCTGGCGGTGATCGTTTTTCACATGTTTACCTGGTTCCTGTTCCAGATCGGCATGTTTCCTTTTATCATGATCCTCTGTACGCTTATCTACTTTTCGGAAGAGTTTCATGAAAAACTCATCGAAAAAGCGCGGCAACTGTGGCATTTTCTTTTCCGCAGTGGGCGTCTTGAATCCTCGACTCAAATAACATTTAACAACAGCAGTGGTTTTCAGCTGAATCAAAAAACTTCCAGGATTATCTCAGGAATACTCATTCTCCATTTCTGCCTTCAGCTTTTGATTCCGCTTCGTTTTACGCTCTACCCTGACAACCTTTTCTGGACGGAGCAGGGTTATCGCTTCTCCTGGCGGGTTATGCTGATGGAAAAAGCGGGACATGCAACATTCCATATGCGGAGTTCCGACACCGGCAATGAGTGGCAGGTCAGGAACTGGGATTATCTCACACCGAACCAGGAGAAGATGATGTCGACCCAACCGGATATGATCCTGCAATTTGCCCATCAACTGGAGCGGGAATACCGGGAAAACTTCTCCGGTGATGTGGAAATTACTGTGGAATCTTATGTAACCCTGAATGGCCGGCGGAGTCAGCTTTTAGCAGATCCCGATGTTGATCTGACACAATTGAAAAGAGGATTCGCTCATAAAGACTGGATTCTTCCCTTTAACAATCAAGAGAAAAACTGGTTCGGAAACCTATAATACGATGAAACATCGCCTGATTTTTTATTTCTGTTTATTATTTCTGTCCGCGTATTTCAATGCGGCTACCGCCCAGACCTATTCCATATCCGGTACCGTTATTGATGAATTCGGGACTCCGGTTGAAAACGCACGTATATACTTAACAAAAACAGATAATGAATCAACCGCCCAACCCGCAGGCTCAGCAGTCGGATCTCTGTCCACCCGTACCGACAGCAATGGAGACTACAAGTTCCAATCCCTGGAAAGCGATACATACTCGATTACCGCTTATTACCCGGGCAAAAAAACGCTAGCCCGGCAGATCACCCTGTCCGATCAGGATAGTAATCTCGACTTCGAACTTTCAATGCTTGAGAATTCCCTGGACGAAATAATCGTGGGCGGTGATGCTCAGGAAACCTATGGCATTACCCGGCTTCGGTCTGTAGAAGGTGTTACGATAAACGAGGCCAAGAAAAATGAAGTGCTGGTACTCGACGATATCAGCGCCAACATGGCCACCAACAACAGCCGTCAGATATATGCAAAAGTAGCGGGATTGAACATATGGGAGAGCGACGACGCAGGGCTCCAAACAAGTATGGGAGGACGCGGACTCAGTCCAAAACGAAACTCAAATTTCAATACCCGCCAAAACGGCTATGATATTGCCGCCGACGCTCTCGGATACCCGGAAAGTTATTATACTCCGCCGGTCCAGGCGTTAAAACGGATAGAGATCATACGCGGTGCCGCCTCGCTACAATATGGCACGCAATTCGGCGGCATGCTCAATTTTGTTTTCAAAGACGGTCCGACAAATGAGCCGTTCGAATTCACTTCAAGTCAGACAGTCGGATCATACGGTCTGTTCAACTCATTCAACAGCACCGGAGGTTCGACCGAGAACCTGAATTATTACGGCTTCTACCAGTATAAAACCAGCAACGGATGGCGGCCTAATTCCGACCTTAACCAGCATACGGCCTACAGCTCTGTTGAAATAGATATAACACCGAAGCTGACCATCAATCCGGAGTTAACCTACATGTATTACCAGGCGCAGCAGCCGGGCGGACTAACAGATGCCCAATTTGAGTCTGATCCCGAACAGTCGAACCGGGACCGGAACTGGTTCCAGGTAAACTGGAATCTGTTGGGACTTAAAGCCGACTATACCTTTTCATCCAAAACGATTCTCAATACACGTTTTTTCGGACTTAAAGCAGGAAGAGATGCGATTGGCAACCTTGAGCGAATCGACCGCCTGGATTTCGGCGGTAATCGCAATCTGCTTAAAGATGATTACCAAAACTGGGGCAATGAAACCCGTCTTATTCACCGCTACTCCTTTTTGGACGGCATTTCTGTTTTTCTGGCCGGAACACGCATTTATAACGGCTTTACGCACCGCAGACAAGGCGACGGCAACGATGCCAGCGGCCCCGATTTCAGTTACCGGAATCCGGACAATCTGGAAGGATCCGATTTTGATCTTCCCAGCAGAAACAGATCGGTATTTATAGAGAATATTTTTAATGTTACCCCTTCTCTCAGTATTACACCGGGCGTCAGATTCGAATATATAAGAACTGAATCCGATGGATTTTACCGGAATACGGTCAGTGATCTGGCGGGCAATGTACTGGTGGATGAACAAATCGAGGAGCAGCGAACACGGGAGCGTTCTTTCCTCTTTTACGGATTGGGACTGAGCTATAAAAAAAATGAACAGGTC
>CAZPWQ010000093.1:0-14385 GCA_964590495.1 uncultured Balneolaceae bacterium | reverse complement strand
GATTATACTAAGATGAAAATTATAGAAAAAGAGGGTTTTAAAGCTGTCGGATTACAAGTTTTGGCTGAATGGGAACAGCTTTTTACGAAAATGCCGGAAAAATGGAAAACCTTTAAAGAAAATGCTCACAAAATAAAACACCGGAAAGGGAAAGTTATGATGGATATCAGCCGCTCGGAAGAAAGCGGTGTCTATGTACAATTGATTTGTGTTGAAGTGGAAGAGTTTGAAGATATTCCCCCCGACATGACTACACTCAGCCTGCCCACGCAAAAGTATATCCATCATCGCCATGAAGGTGATATTGAAAAAATTCCCGCATCCTTCGGTGCAATGTATGACTGGGCCGAAGAGCAGAAACTTAATACAGGTGTATTTAAAATTGACTATGGTTATCTGCCGGATGGTTCGGAAGAATACCACGATTTGTACATAAAAGTCGAAGGATGAGGAAACCAATTATTATCTGAAAAATTAATTAGCCCGAATTTCTCACAAATTTTTATTTAAGGTTAAGTTAAGTTATTAATAATAAAAGGTTTAAGTCTGATTATAGATTGATCGTCATATCAACACCCTGTAGATTCCTGCGAAATCCGAGTTAGACCTGTATGCTGCTGATGCAATTATGATGAAGTAAAGTTTGTGTATCTTTAAGCTATATAATTACATTCTAAATATTTAGATCAGTGAAAGTTACAATATCACATCTGTACCGGGATCTGGAAGAAAGAATATCAAGTCTTAAAAAAGATAAATCTCCTATAACAGGTGCCCGAAAAATCATTGACAAGGCCCTCTCCCGCGGCGAACCTATGTACGGGATAAATACCGGATTCGGAGCACTGGCAAATAAAAGTGTCAGCGACGAGCAGCTCAAACAACTGCAGCGCAATCTTATTCTGTCGCATTCGGTGGGTGTAGGGAATCTTATCCCAAAAGATATCTCGCGGCTGATGATGCAGCTTAAATTACACGCCCTGGGTCTCGGACACTCCGGTATCTCTGAAGAAACATTCGACCGGCTTGTTTACTTCAGCGAAAACGATCTCATTCCCGCCATCCCCGAAAAAGGAAGTGTGGGGGCTTCGGGTGACCTGGCTCCGCTCGCCCATATGGCTCTTCCGCTGCTTGGATACGGTTCGTTCTGGAATGAGAAGGGGACTGATACCATACCCGCTGAAAAAGCAATGAAAGAGCATGATATTAGACCCATCGAGCTTCATGCCAAGGATGGTCTTTCACTCATCAACGGTACACAGCTGATGAGTGCCTATGGCGCCTACGTGCTCGAAAAATCACAGACCCTGCTGAAATCAGCAGATTTGATAGCTGCAATGAGCCTTGAAGCACTCCAGGGCAGCATCAAGCCTTTTGATGAACGCATTCATGAAATTCGTCCACATAAAGGGGCACAGGAAGTGGCCCAAAACGTGCGTGAACTGCTGGTGGAAAGTGAAATCCTCGAATCCCACCGCCACTGCGGAAAGGTACAGGATCCCTACTGCCTTCGATGCGTGCCACAGGTTCACGGTGCCAGCCGTGACGGGTTGCGTCATTGCAGCGAAATTATCGAGACGGAAATAAATTCGGTAACTGATAACCCGCTTGTTTTCCAAAATGGTGATATCATCAGTGGAGGGAACTTTCACGGACAGCCGCTGGCGCTGGCGCTCGATTATGCCAAAATAGCCCTTGCAGAGCTTGCCAGTATTTCTGAGCGACGCACCTATCTTCTGCTTGGCGGTCATGATGGGCTCCCCAAGCTTCTGATGGAGGAAACAGGTATCAATTCCGGGTTTATGATCCCCCAGTACACATCAGCCGCGCTGGTCTCCGAAAACAAGGTTCTTTGCCACCCCTCCTCAGTCGATTCGATCCCCACCAGCCTGGGGCAGGAAGACCACGTTAGCATGGGAAGTATCAGCGCCCTCAAGCTGCTGGAGGTCTATCAAAATGTGGAGCAAGTGCTCGCGATTGAGTTGTTTACCGCCGCCCAGGCGTTGGATTTCCGAAAGCCGATGAAACCCGGCAAAGGCGTGGATATTGCGCACCGGTTTGTCCGCGATGCAATTCCACACGCCGATACCGATCACTATTTCAAAGACGACATCAACAAAGCGGTTAAACTGTTGCAAAATCGTTCGATGGTGGAGGAAGTAGAAAAGAACTTGTCCGCGCTGGTGTAAGCGCCGCTTGATTAGTAGTTTCTTCGAATTTTTTACTCCCGCCCGTTTATTTGTATCGCGGGATGGCATCCCGCGGTACTGTAATTTGCATCTGATAATAGAAATGGTGAAGATGAGTAATCAAAATTAATTTACATCTCTGGATTTGAAAAACGATAAAATGAAGAGTTGGCGATGGTTAACTGGAATAATATTAATGCTGGCCTGTTGTCTGGCCCTGATTGCTGCAACTCGTGATGAACCTTTCTTCCGTACTCTTGTTATTACCGGAGCCGCACCGTATGGTTATCACCCCTGGGAAAATAATATTGAGCTGATCGAGCCGCGTCTTGAGGCTTTCGGCATAGACACGCCGGACTATCATATTGCCGCCGGACTCGAAGACTGGCGCAAGTGGGACGGAGACTACAACGACTACGATGCTATTATCATCATCTATTACTGGTCACAGGCCCCTGAAGCGGAACTCGAAAAACTTGACCGCTATGTTTCCGAAGGTGGGGCCCTCGTTATCGTACACTCTTCACTGGCCGGTTTTTGGAAGCAGGAAATCTTTGACCGGTGGACCGGTATCGCGTATCGCGAGCATGATTCCGGGTATGGACATAACCTGGCATTCGACCAAGATGGAGAACGGATAATACGTCCACCGGGTGAAGGCAATGGCTCAGCCCATGCCCCTATCGACACATTTAGAATCCATACCCGTGATCCCGATCATCCCATCATGAACGGCCTGCCCGGCATATGGATGCAGTCGCCCGATGAGCTCTACTACAACCTTCGCGGCCCGGATACGAATCTGCATGTGCTTGCCGTCGCTGAGGCTCCTGATGGCACCTACGCTCCACAGGCGTGGGTGCGTAAACGAGGCGACGGACGCATTTTCTGCCTCACGCCCGGCCATCATGAACCAGGCGCTTCATCCACAGGATTTGTCACATTGCTGGCCCGCGGCATTGAATGGGCCGCCACCGGTGACGTAACTCTCCCCGTTCCCTCCAATTTCCCCGGTGAGGATGAAGCAGTCACGGAATTACCCCGCTTTGAGGAATGAAACGACTGGAATATTTATCCGGTGGTAATGATATATCTGATCAAATATGCACAATACTTTGAAGATACCTATTCTCAATAATTGCCGTACCGTTGGATGACTGATTATAGCAAAGGAATACCTCTTTGAGATCATCCAATAAATATTGTCGCTGATCTTCATTGATTTTTTCAAGGGCCCGGAGTGTAGGGCCAAACCAATTACTGAATATCTCAACGGCATGATCTGCAGAAAGGTAATATTGCAGAGCTTTTCGTTTTTCGCTTTTGATGGATCTGGAATTCTCGCCAAACAGCTCGCTTAATCCTTTGTCTGTTCCCCAGCGCGATGGTGGATTTACCCCGGGGGGCGGGGGGACATATTTGGCATGTGCAGCAAAAAAATCACCGCTCCAGCCTTCGGGAATCGGACTGGCCAGACCGATTTTTCCACCGGGACGACAAACGCGAAGCATTTCACTTGCCGCTTTTTCCTGGTCGGGGGCAAAATGTACACCATATGTGGAAAGTACCACGTCAAAGCTATCGTCCGGAAACGGCAGATCTTGAGCGTCTGCAATAAGAAAATCGGCTTTCAAACCACTTGCTTCCGACCGCTTCCGGGCCCGTTCGATCAGTTCGGGTACATAATCGATACCCGTTACTTCACAATAACGACGCGCCGCTACCAGTGATGCAGTTCCACTTCCGCAGGCTACATCCAATACCTTCTGACCCGGGTGTGGATCCACATCTTTACATAGCGCTTCGGTCATTTCTACATTTTGTCGGGCAATTTCATTGAAATCACCTTTGGCCCAGGTCTTTTTCTGGTTATTGGTGATTTCGAGGATACTGTCAATCTGATTTTTATTTTTCATAATCTTACAGAGACCAGAATTAAGTTTGATAACAGAGTATTTAGTAAGTATGGTCACATCATTCTCATTTTAACTTCATTTTGATTCTTGTAAACCCGGGGGCAGACCTATTGCATGCTTTGTGTTTATTGGGAAATATCGCTGAGTGCTTGATTCCCCGAGGGTACCATCGAGGTACTGGCTAAGCTGATCAACCGAGGATGCTTCATACAGGCAGACCGCCCGGCTCATATCAGATGCCGGGAAAAACTGGTGGACATGGAGTCCGTCCGGCAGGGGAAATACCTCGTCGGCACATTGCTGGAATTTTTCGGGATCGTGGATATCGTGTTCGATGGCTATAAACATTTTACTCACCTTTTTTGATTAATATTGCTTTCAAACCACAGGTTAGAAAGTACCGGACTATTTATTGTTACTCCGGAATTCTAGTTTTTTTCAGAGTCTGCAGGCAATATATACTCCACTTGTATAAACTGCTTTTCTTAGCCGTTCAAAGATTTTGCTTAGCCATTTTTTTTATGTTGAAGGGGAGTCTTGCCGAACTGTACTTTAAATGCACGGCTAAAGTGAGAAGAGTTCTTAAACCCGCAATCAAGTACAACCTCGGAAACCGATCTGTCAGTCTGTTCCAGCATGTATCGGCCATAATCAAGCCGTTTCTGTGTCAGCCATTTGCCGGGCGTTGTATTGTAGATCTCTTTGAAATCGCGCCTGAAGGTAGACAGGCTGCGTCCGCTGAGACGGGCATATTCTTCGAGCTTCATCGGATAAGTAAAATTGGTCTCCATAACGGATTGAAGTGAAGGACGGGCACTATTGCAAAGGTTTCGAAAATAGCCGGAAAGAATAAAATTGGCTGAATCGGATGTGACCATCATGATCAGTTCCCTGAATTTAAGTTTTGCCAGTTTTTTGTCCGGATTTCCGGCTTTTGATATATAGGAGAGAAATGAATAAAAATAGGTAGTCAGCATCTCGTCTATTTGTAAGCGGAGTATGGCAGGCGCAACCTGATCGTTATCCCGAACGATTATATCCATCTGATTCTCCAGCAGTGTATCCCTGATAAATTGATCCGGAACAAACATAAACAGTGAGCAAAATTCATCGTCGAAATACTGGTAGATGGAATGAGCACCTTTCTTAACAAATATGCAATCCCCCTCCTGAGCCAGAACTTCGCAATCCCGGGAAAACCATTTTTTCTTTCCCTTTATAATATAGACAAAATAGTTGTGATGGCTCCACATATCAAAACGGGTTTCGGTCAGCGGACATTTATACTCCGCAAACAGCAGATCATTCACAGAGAGCCGTTTTGTGGGAGGAAGATCTTTCATAAAATCATATACGTTCATCATATGATTTGTATTTGTGAATGTGTGAATTGTTTAACTGCCTTTGAGGGAGGTTAATCTTCCCGAAATCGCAAAACCTCTTTTGCAAGATGTGAGAAAAATGACTAAAGTCAAAAATCTTCGCTGCAAATGAATTGTCACTTTTGAATTGAACTATAATATCGAATGTTTCGGTTAGTGTTTGCACAGAATCGGCCAGATTTTATGAGCCGTATCTTTCAACTTGCTTGTAAATATTCAAATCTGTAGTCTTTGAAAATGCTTTAATCAATTTATCTGTGATAACGCAAAAAACTTTCCTCCAACATGCCCGTACTTAACAACATCGGTTACCTGGCAACCTGCAAAGATGAAGGGGGACAGGCCGAGATTCATCCCATACGAGATGCGGCGGTCGTCTGGCAGGGCGAGCAGATCGTGTGGGTGGGAAGGGAGATGGATTTACCGGAAGAGTATTTTAATGACCAGATGTTCAATGCGGGTGGACGAATGGTGATCCCCGGGTTGGTTGATTGTCATACACACCTGGTTTTCGGCGGATGGCGTACTGATGAATTTTCCATGCGTATACAGGGGAAAAGTTATCTCGAAATTGGCAAAGGCGGCGGAGGTATTTTGTCCACTGTCAATGCCACACGCAAAGCAACGGAAAATGAGCTATATGAAAAATCGTTGCAGTTTTTGAAAGAGATATCCGAGCTGGGAGTAACAGCGGTAGAATGCAAGAGCGGATACGGCTTAACACTGGAGGATGAGCTGAAAATTCTACGCGTTTACCGCCGTCTGGCCGAAACACAGCCGATGGAAATCATCCCTACATTTCTAGGGGCTCATACCATTCCGTCCGAATACAAAGAAAACAGGGAAGGCTATATAGACCTGCTTATCGGGGAGATGATACCTGCCGTTGTTGAAGAGGGCCTTGCCGAATTCTGCGATATTTTTGCAGAAGATTCCGCCTTTTCAATTGAGGAAGCGCGCCGGATACTGGTTGCCGGACAGGCGGCGGGGCTTACTCCGAAGCTGCACGCCGATCAGCTGACATCATGCGGCGGAGCGGAACTGGCGGCGGAGTTGGAGGCTGTTAGCGCTGATCATCTGGAAAAAATTTCAGCCAGGGGAATTGAGGCGATGGCCGGAGCCGGTGTCGTCGGTGTAATCCTTCCGCTGGCCTCCCTTTATACACAGGAACAACCGGTCGACTGCCGAAAGCTGGTTGAGGCAGGTGTTGATGTTGCCGTTGCCACTGATTTCAATCCCGGATCGGCACCAAGTTTCGATCTGCCGCTGGCCATGATGCTCGCCTGCAACCGGGGGCGGCTCACTCCAGCCGAAGCACTGAAAGGTGCTACAATTTTTGCGGCTAAAGCCGTCCACCGGGATCGAAAGCTGGGCTCAATCGAACCGGGTAAAAATGCCGACTTTGCTGTTATTGATGCTCCCGATCCCGGTTTCTGGATGTATCATTACCGCGGCGCGAGACGGTTGCGGAGCTTTGTAAAGGGGAAAGAAATTTAATGGGGTAGCTCGTTCTAACCCTGACAGGGTTCCAAAACCCTGTCAGGGTTGATAGGATTGTATTTTTAATTATTAATAAATAGGAAACAAATGCATGAACCATTAGAGACAGGTAACTATTATCACATCTATAACAGGGGAAATAACAGAGAAAATTTATTTGTCGAGTATATTAACTATAATTTTTTTCTGAGCAAATATTCCAAATACTGTTATCCTGTTTTTGATACTTTCGCTTACTGTTTATTAAAAAATCACTTTCACTTATTTGTCCGGGTGCGAACACAAAAAGAAACAAATAACCTATTGAAGGCAGAAGGATTTGATACAAAGACTATAAAACAACTTACCAAAAAAGTATGGTCATCGAAACTTGTATCACAGCAATTGGGACATGCTTTAAATAGTTATACACAGGCTTTTAATAAAAAGTATGGACGTTCCGGTTCTTTATTTGAACGGCCGTTTAAAAGGAGAAAAGTAAACGCTGATAGTTATTTTTGTAATTTGATCTGCTATATTCATAGAAATCCCCAGCATCACCGGATAGTTGAGGATTATAGAGAATATCCACATTCATCTTATCGAATGTATCTCTCTGAAAAACAGTCCAAAATAAATGTCAAAGAAACGCTGAGACAATTTGATGGTATAAGTAACTTTCTTATTGCACATCAGGAAATGCCGTGGCAAACAGGAGATCTTGAATAGAAGTTAGCTAATCTAACCCTGACAGGGTTCCAAACCCTGTCAGGGTTAATGTTAATAGGAAAAACCATCAGATCTCTTCTGCCCGTTTGCCCACCGACCGGTAAGATCGGTCGTAATAAAGAAGGCCGTCCGTCTCTTTGTGTTGATCGATATCCAGGACTTCCCCTACAATAATTGTGTGGTCCCCCGCTTCAAACCAGGTATATCCCCGGCAATGGATAACTGTCGGAATGTCTTTCAGAATCGGAATGCCATTTCCATTGAATTTATAACTTATTGAACCGAACTGTTCTTCGCCCGATTGATCGGGTATGGCAAAGTGATCACACAGATGAGCCTGCTCAGTACCGGGAATATGTACGGCGAAGTGTTTTGCCTTTTTGATCAGCTGATTCATTTGAGCCGCAAAATCAACATTAAAAGATATCAACGGCGGATCAAGTGAAAGACTGGTAAACGATCCGATGGTAATACCCCGCTGTTCCTGTCCGACGGCTGCGGTTACGATGGTAACCGGGAAAGGAAGTTGTCGCATCACATCCTTTAAGGCGTCTGCATTTTTTGTTTTGGTAGCATTCATGATATCACAATTTAACAATTAACAAGTCAGATATAATCAGAATTGAGGTCCGAGTGAGGATAAATATTTACTTTCAGAAATAGCGCGGGATAATTCATAAGTAGCCTTTCCCAGGGTTTGCAACCGCTGTTCAACCTCGTCACCAACAATCTGATGATCTTCAAACTGGCTGGAGTTCACGTATACTCCGCTTCCTACCGGGTATGATCCAAAAAATGATGCGATAGGGCCAAGTTCATGGCTGATGCTTAGAAAATGATGGTCAGTTGCTCCCGTAGCAATAAGACCGACAGCACGGTTTTCAAGCGGTGCCTCGGGCGACTGCCATATCCCCCGCGGAATAATATCCAGCAGATTTTTGAGAAGGCCCGAATAGCTTCCGCGATACACAGGGGTACCTATAATGAAGGCCTCACTGTTGATAATGAGATCAATAGCCTTTGCCGTATCGCCTGTGTATTCATCCAGCTTGCGTCCGTCTGCCGGTTGAATATTATAATCGGCAAAATGGAGAATTTCAGTTTTGATATCGAACTCATCAGCTGCTGCATCCAGGGCAACTTCCACGGCAGTCCGCGTATTGGACGGATTCGACTTGCTGCCTACGATTCCCAGAAGATTATTCATAATGTTATTATTTAGTATGAGTGATTCAGATAATACACTTTTTATTCAGCAACTTCTTTATTTGGATTCAGAGGCTCGGCCTCGCGGATTAAAGGGAGTATTTCCTCCCCGAATTGGGGCAGATCCTGCGTATAGTTTAATGCCGACATAAGAACAATATCAATACCGATGTCATCAAGTTGACGAATACGTTCCACAATCTGTTCTTTCGTACCGATCAATCCGGTACGGAACCCGTTGTTCCACTGAACCAAATCATGAAGCTCAGCGTCTGCCCACATGCCTTCTCCTTCAGGAGATGACTGACCCGCTTGTTTAACTTGCTCTTTGAATGCTTCCAAAGTCTGTTTTGGAGCCTTATCGATAATCTGTTCTAAAATGTTTTTTGCCTTTTGTTCGGTTTCCTCGCAAAGAAGAAAAGAATTGATGGCAAAACGCGGTGGCTTCGTGCCGAATTCTTTAGCATAAGCTTTGACATCACTGATAATTTTTTTTGCATCACTCAGATAATTCCCATTGAGGAAGAAAACGTCTGAGACTCGGGCGGCTACTTTTTTAGCTGCTTCTGAATTGCCGGCCTGAAAGATCAAAGGATTTCCCTTGGGACCCGGTTTTGACAGGGCATCCGTTATATTATAAAAACGTCCGTTGAAGTTAAACGGCTCGTTATTACGGCCTGAATCCCAAAGTCCTTTCAGTACGCGTATGAATTCTTCCGTTCGTACATACCGCTCATCATGCTCAAGCCATGGTTCACCAAATCCGGTGTATTCTTCTTTGAACCATCCCGCTATGATATTTATGTGAAATCTGCCGCTTGAAATATGATCGCCGGTAATAACAGAGTTGGCAATAGGTCCGGGATGCCACAGACCTGTATGAATTGCTGAAATAAGTTCAATTTTTTCAGTTGTTGCAACCAAGGCTGCTGCAATTGTCATCGCCTCCAGCGAATGATCTGCCGAATGACTGCTGAAATAACGGCATGGAGACAGAGCATATTTAATACCGGCATCTTCCGCCAGCTTGATTACTTTTTTGTTGTATTCCCAGTCCCACTGATCTTCATGTGGATAATCGGTGGTTAAAAATCCACCGGCTAAATTGGGTACCCAGTACGCGAATTCGGTATTCATTTTGTTGTTACTCTTTTTGTTGTCGTTAAAAATTCGTCACACCCTGCATTTATAGAAGGTGATATAAATGAAAAAGCCCACTCACCTGTGTGGTGAGCGGGCTTTGAATTTCAGAATGCTAAATTACTTAGTCAGAAAATCATATTGCCTTTACTCTCATACAGGTGAATGTATCGCAGTCGGACATTTTCAGTTGGTCCGTCATACAACAACATATATGTAGAGAGCAGAAGAACTGCATATTGAATTGTGTAAGTAGATTTAATTATGACCCATAGTATAATGGGTGATGTACGAAATTCCAAAAATAATCCCAGTGGATTTAATAACTTTTTTCCCGGTTGATAAACCAGCCGTAAAAAAATAATTCCTGAATTTTTGGTAGTTTGAATCAAATTAAAAAACCACTAATCAAACCAAAAAAAGATACACTATGAAAAATTTCAGCCTGATTATCGTTTTGTGTTTTATATTTCCGCTGTTGTCTTCCGGGCAGGAGTTGACTCCAAAATGGGAAGAGTTGACAGCATCGCAGTGGGATGAAGCTATGACGCAATCAGATTCTACCTGTATTTTGCCGTTGGGTATCCTGGAAAAACATGGTCCCCATGCACCGATGGGTTCGGATATGATCGTCGCCAGAAATTTGGCACTGGAAGCGGCAAAAGAAGAGTACGCTGTTGTATTCCCGGAATTTTATTTCGGCCAAATATATGAAGCAAAGCATATTGGAGGAACATTTGCTCTGTCATCTGAACTCGTGTGGGATATTTTGAAGGCAACGGTGGATGAGATCGGGCGGAATGGATTTAAGAAAATTATATTGGTAAACGGACACGGAGGTAATAATAACCTCCTGCCGTATTTTGTACAGTCACAACTCGAGAGTAAAAAAGATTACGTAACCTATCTTTACAATACGCCGTCTGATCCTGAGCAAGCACAAAAAGTGAATGAAATGAGGAAGTCCAACGCGTCTACGGATATGCATGGCGGTGAAGGCGAAACGTCCATTTTGTTGCATCTCAGGCCGGATCTTGTGAAGCTGGAGACGACAGATGAGGAGTCCGGCGCGGATCGCGCCCGTTTGAATCTGCCGGAATCGCTTTATACCGGAATCTGGTGGTATGCACGATTTCCGGGACATTATGCCGGAGAGGCAGGGGTGGCTACGGCCGAGTTGGGAAAACTGATATTTGAATACAGAACAAACTCCCTTGAGGAGACTATTAAATATGTCAAAACCGATAAGAAGACGCCTGCCGTACAAATGGAATTCTTTGAAGAGGTAGATGCTCTTAATAAACAGTGACAGGTAAAAGTATGATCCGGGAATATAAAACGAATTTCAGAATATCAGCTTATTTTGTGGCAGGCTGGACGGTGATTGTTGCCGCAGTGCTGGTATATCTGTTGCTAACCGACCAGCAACCTGTTGAACTGACGTGGGAGCAGAATCGAGAAGATTTTTCGCTCTATCTGTTGGCGGGAGTTATTGCTTCGTATGGTACACCTCTACTTTCATGGAAACGGGTGGTGCTGGACAGCAGTAGAAAAGAGTTGCTGGTTCAGAAGGCTGTTGATAAGTTGGTGGGCAATACGCAAGTATATTCCTTTCGAGAAATTGCCTCCGTCGAGAAAAAGTATAATTTTTGGAGCCAGTCTAAAATTCTGTTCATTACATTACGTAACGGAAAAGTGGTAAAGCTGAACACAAGTTTTTTGAAGGATCGCAGTGAACTGGGTGAAGAGTTGCTGCAATTAAAAGAAAATAACCCGCTGCATGGATGATTCCTAAACAAGAAATCACTTTAACCCTTATCCTTCATCACTGGAAAACCAGTTTTTTATTTTATCGGATATCTTGGAGTTTTTCTTATCCCGGGTATCACCGATCAGGTAGGCATACGGCTCCAAAAAATCTATATGGGTGAAGATAATTTTTACAACAGCCAGCATCGGAATGGCAAGGATCATGCCCGCCACACCCCATATCTGTTCTCCGACGATGATAATAACCACTGTGAAAAAGGGATGGATATCTACTTCGGCCCCGACAACAAAAGGTTCCAGCAGATAACTTTCTATGAACTGAACTACTGAAAGAACAATCAATATATTTAAATATAGCCAGGTTCCCCCGCCCTGGGCCAGCGCCATAAACATGAATAGTACAAAAGCCATTATATTTCCGACATAGGGAATAATGCTTAATAAAGCTCCAATTACCGACAGAAAAACGGCATTATCCACACCCACAATTGTCATTCCGATTGAATAGAAAACGGCAAGGATGAAAATTAATATTCCCCGGCCGATCAAATACTGCTGGGCAACCTTGCTGGATTCCATGATGATATGATGAGCCTGCTCTTTTTGATCTTCAGAAACCACTTTCATGATAAATTTGGGAAATCTAGACCTGTAGTATAACAGAAGGAACATATATACCAGGACCAGCAAAGAACTTGCCATAACTCCCGTAAAAGAACTGAGAAATTCGACTATCATTGATCCCACTCCGCCGGATTTTTCGGACCCGTCTTTCACAGCCTGTTCCTGTTCTTCGGGTGAGATCCCGAATGTTTCCTGCACGTAAAACTGAACAGATTTCAGCTGTTGATTCAGCTCTTTCTCGATTTGGGGGAGATCATTAATGAAGCTTGTTACCTGTGTGGATATTACTGCACCAATTCCGGCAAAAAACAGGACGAGCAAGAGAATACATAAAAAGGAGGATAACGCTTTATTTATGCCCCGTGCTTCAAGTTTTACGCATAAAGGTGACATAAGCATAGCAAGAATTCCGGCAAACACAAGCGGTATTAAAAAAGCAGAAGCAAAATATAAGCCGCCGAAGATCAGGAAAAACAGCAACAGAACCAGATTGAATTTTACAAGGGGATGCAAATTGTGATTCACTATTGTAGGTTGTTAGATATGCGTTTGAAGAATTTGAAGAATAGTTATACCTGAAAACAACATCGAACAGAAGAACATTCTTTTAATAGGGCCTTTTAATAGCGGGTAGAGAATGTTACAATCTACAGCTATAAAAAACTTTTCAATCCATGCTGCTGTTAAATAAAGATGAATATACCAAACGGGTTAAACAGTTTTAGTACCTTTTCTTATCAAATGTTTCGTCTGCTAAACTGCCTGATTTCTAAAACATAACTTTTTTTCTGATGCCGTTACTACACAAAGTTAATATATCATATCCTGAGACTTCGGATGACGACCCGCGCATCGGCCAATTGTTGGGCCGGTCGCTGAAAAAGAAAGAAACTCCCCGGGTAGTTATCATAGGATTCCCATCGGATACCGGGGTTAAAAGAAATGGCGGACGGCAGGGTGCTTCTGAAGGTCCCGCGGCAATTCGAACGCAACTTTACAAAATGACGCCCAATGCAGAGGATCCCGGTTCATTTACAGAACTGGTTGAAACTACAAAGGATCCGGGTGACGTGAATATTACAGGTGATGTTAAGTCGGACCAGCAGGCACTGGGAAAAGTGCTTAGCCAATATCTTGAAGAGGGTGTGGTTCCCATTATTCTGGGTGGTGGACATGAAACGGCATTCGGTCACTTCCTCGGTTATGCCGGCATCAATCTTGAAACAGCTATTATAAACCTGGATGCCCACACTGATGTTCGTCCGCTTAAAAACGGCAGAGCTCATTCAGGTTCACCGTTTCGGCAGGCTATCGGACATGAAAGCGGTTGCTGCAGACAATATCTTACAGCCGGATTGCAACCTCATTCTGTGGCCGGGACTCATATAGATTATATTAGGGAAAAAGGGGGATGTATCATGTACAGGGATGAAACAAACATGACAAATTTTTCCGGTTTATTTGATATAGCCGAAAGTGACCGTATAATGGTCACTTTCGATATGGATGCGGTAGACCAAGCCTATGCACCCGGTGTAAGCTCTCCCTGTGTAAACGGATTGCATCCCGACCTGTGGCTGACGGCCGCTTACCTGGCGGGAAGAAACAAGAAGGTTACTTCATTCGACCTTTCCGAAGTCAATCCCTACTACGACAATGATGACCAAACGACGAAACTCGCAGCCTTGACGATCTGGCATTTTTTACTGGGGTTGAGCCAGCGGTAATGGAACGAGGCTGTCCAAAAAGTATTTTTTACATGTTGTATGTCTGAATAAATAAACAAAGCCTGTAGATCCAACCCCTCTGTGTCTCCCCTTCATAAGGGGAGAAATATTGGGCCGATTCATGTTAGTGGCACCTTTTTAATAAATCATGGCTTTTTGGGCAATATAATCCCCTCCTTATGATGTATAGACCGGGAACATAGGTAACAGGTGTTCGGAGACA
>CAZPWQ010000092.1:0-14393 GCA_964590495.1 uncultured Balneolaceae bacterium | reverse complement strand
TGCATGGTATCATAAATGGCAAAACCGGATGAAACCACGCCTCCGGGACTGTTAATATACAGATTTATATCTTTTTCCGGATCCTCAGCCTGTAAATATAACATTTGTGCCACAATAGAACTAGCTACGGCATCATTTACCGGAGTACCCAGAATAATAATACGATCTTTCAACAGGCGTGAATAAATATCATAGGCGCGTTCTCCGCGGTTGGTCGTTTCTACGACCATCGGTACCAGGTTATTCTGAATTTGGTCTGCCTGGTCAATATCTGGTGCTTCAAATAATGGTTGCTTGTTCATATATCTGTAAAAATTTATTTAAGCAAAATTATGCTTTAGCCTTAATTTTTTCGTCGTTTTTTTCCTGATATGTTTCTTTATCAATTTCGTTGATTTCAACTACATCTTTCAGCTTATCAAATAACTTATTTTCACGGATGCTGTTGCGCAAATTCTCCAGTTGTTCCGGATTTTGTGCAAAAAGAGTACGCATTTGATCTATTGTTATACCATAACGGGCGGCTTCGGCTTGTAAGTGTTCATCTATATCTTCGGGTTTTATCTCGATTTCATCAAATTTTTCTTGCAGTTTTTCATTTATAAAAAACCACTTGGCATCCCGCACAGCACGATCCTCCATATTTTCTTTATATTTTTCCATATCGAAGTCATCAGGTAGTTCTCCCCCCGACTGTTGCTGTACCCGCTCTATGTACTGGTTTAAAACCTGTTCCTTAAATACGTCCGGAACCTCAAACTCATGTTGTTCAACAAGTTCGTCTACAATATCATTCTTGAATAGATCATCCGCCGACTGATCATAATAATCCTGTATGCGACTTTTGACCAGGCTCTTGTATTCATCGACATTTTTGGCTTCTCCATCTGTCTGCTCCTTGGCAAAAGCATCGGTCAGATCGGCCTTATGTAACTTTTCCACCTTTTTCACTATAAGCCGGAACGTATCTTTGGGGTCATCTTCCCCCACTTCCACATCTATAATATCTCCGGTCTTTTTACCAACTAAATCATCCTCAAACTGTTTAAACTCATCTTTTTGAAGGTCGATAACCTGGTCCTCATCCGTTTGTTCCTCTTCAGGCTCGCCATTTTCATCCAGATGAACGGCATCTACCGTTACCTTGCTGTTTTCGGATATTTTTTCATCAACCTCTTCCCAGTTCCCTCCCTGTTCAAGGGCTCGATTGATCTCTTTCTCGACTTCTTCATCACTTACATCATGAACCAAACGATCGACTTCTATTTCGCCTAATTCGGCTAGTTCAAACTCGGGTCGAGCTCCTATCTTGAATTTGGCTTCCAACTCATCATTTTCCCACGTAAGATCGAGCATCTGGCTTTCACCGATTGGCTCATATTCGGGCACAACCTTTTCCTCAAAGATTTCCTGCACATATTTACCTATCTCCTCCTGCTCAATTTCATCGCCAAATCGCTTCTGTACAATTTTCAGCGGTACTTTTCCAGGACGAAAACCCGGCATATTTATCTGTCCGCGATACTTCTTGTACGCTTCTTTAAATTTTGGCTCCAGGTCTTCCCGCTGGGCAGAAATAGTGACTTCTTTATCAACCGAGGTAATATTTTGTACGTTTATATCCACAAATTTTCTCCAAAAACTAAGATTAAGGTAACGATGAGATTAAAGTATATTATATTAAATCATATGTACGAGAGGGGGGACTCGAACCCCCACGCCAGAAAGGCACTAGATCCTAAATCTAGCGCGTCTACCAATTCCGCCACTCTCGCAGTTTTCATCAACCGGCATAACAACTTGTAAACCGGATAGAAAAAGCCCCGAAAATTACGGCTTTTTTGCCCTGTTATCAACACGAATAATAACTATTGAACTGTTCAAAAAATGCTATGAGTCAGTTTATCAATTTTGTAGATTTAGCTTATAAGCAATAATTAAAACTGAAGTAGAATTGGAATCATGTTTTATAATCTTCGTCTTGTATACATCACCACCAAAGATAAACAGGAAGCAAAAAAAATCGGAAAGCAGTTGGTCAAAGAACGTCTGGCCGCATGCTGTAATATAATTGACGGAATGGAATCTATATATCGCTGGAAGGGCGAAGTTGTGGAAGATACCGAGGTAATTCTTATTGCCAAAACTCCCTATCATAATGTCAATGATCTGACCGAACGGGTTAAAGAACTGCACAGTTACGACTGTCCTTGCGTAATATCCCTGCAACTTACCGAACAGGAGGGAAATGAACCTTATCAGCGGTGGATACTCGAGAATACAAAGCGCCAGAAAGTTAATTACGAAATAGAAGATTAGGAAGTGTCAAGGATAATTGTGCGGGTGTAACCGGCTTTGATCGGGTTTTAACTGGTGTAACATCTTTTCAAACCCGTACTTATTTGTGAAGGCCGCATTCCGTTTTTGAATGGCCATTCCAGCGTCCCTCCCTTCCGCTGCCGGCTATCGTACAATGGGTACAACCTATGGAATTAAAACCTTTTTTCGCTAACGGATGTTTTGGAATTCCATGTCCGTCAATATATTCATCAACGAGATCCCGGTTCCAGTCAATCAACGGATAGAACTTCAACATTTCTGACTTATCATCGATAATCTCAAGATTACTCCGGTGTTTACTTTGATAACCGATCAAACCAGACATCCAAACACTGTACTTCGGTTTAACTTTTTCCAACGGTTCTATTTTATTAATATGGCAACAGCGATCCGGATTATTTACCCACATCCGTTTAACCTGGGTGGTCATGTGACGGGAAGGATCAGGTTTTATATTCACGACATTCAGGTTCAGCAGACGCGACATTCTTTCTTTATATTCGAGAGTTTCTTCAAAATGATAGCCTGTATCAATAAAATAGACAGGACATTCCGGTTTGATACGGCTCACAAGATGCAAAAGTACAGCAGAAGTAACACCAAACGAGGAAGTAACGAGCACATTTTCAAAAGAATTAAAAACCTGGGTAACGCGTGCATCAACAATTTTGGCTGATAGCGATCGATTAATTTTTTCCTTATCAACTAGATGCATGTCCAAATACCATCTTTATTTATTCAATATCCCGCTTAATCTTTTAAAGCATCAATGTAATATTGAGTATTGTAAAAGTCGAACAAAATAATTCTCTTCTATGGGCACAAATTGACCGGCCTGAAGTTCATAATGCAATTAATTTTGCGGTAATGGAAGAACTGGAAGATTTATTGTCTAATGTTGAAACCGATAATAATATACGGGCAGTGATTCTCAGCGGAAGCGGCGATGCATTTATCTCGGGCGGCGACCTGGAGGAATTCCATACTCTCAAGACAGCAGCAGAAGCTAAAAAAATGGCTGTGCGGATGCTTGATATTCTGGAACGCATTGAGCACCTGCCATGCTGGACAATTGCCTGTATTAATGCTCCCGCTTACGGCGGCGGGTGTGAAATGATGCTTGCTTTTGACTTTCGAATTGCTTCCGATGATGCAATTTTCGGTTTCACCCAGGCCAAATTTTACCTTCCACCAGGCTGGGGCGGACTAACACGGCTCATCGAACGTGTGGGACGTTCTACGGCCTTAAAATGGTTAGCTGAAGCAGCAACTGTCAATGCTGAGACTGCTTTGGATCACAAGCTGATCGATGCTTGTTATCCGGCTGGAGAGTTAAAACCGGCTGTAAAAGATTTTGCAGATCGTATAACAAAGAATGACCGGCACTTCATTAATAACCTGAAAGAACGAGCTCGGCAATTTGGCAAAGACCGCCGGAAAGCTATCGATGCAGAACTCAAAACATTTACCGAATTCTGGGAAAACGAGCTGCATGAGCAGCGGGTGGAGAGGTTTTTGAACAGGAAGGGATGATTCGGATGGGTAAGGATACGATATATCGTGTCCCCACAGCAGATTTACCCTGCATTGGTGCTGCGATTAATTACGGCTCTTTTCCGACACCTTTTTTCTGAGCATGATTTCCGCTTCGTAAGGCTGGTTTTTGCGAAGAAGCTCCACGCGCATGGTGTCACCCTCGTTATATTCCCGGAACAGCGCCTGTGCATGTATTTTACTCTGTACTTGCTCATCACCTATCTTCAGAATAATATCTCCCGGCATAATCCCGGCTTCAAATGCAGGACCGTCCTTATTTACGCTTTGGACCAGCAACCCCCTTATGGCACGCAGCCCGTATTTAGCGGCCAGCTGATACGTCATTTCAACTGTGGCAAAGCCCGGATCGTATGAGAGCCGCACTTCGCCGGTGCTTGAAAGCTGTTCAATTATTTTTTTTACGCGATTACTGGGGATAGCAAAACCCAATCCCACAAAACCACCGCTCGTTCCACCGGTAAAGATGAAAGTATTTACGCCAATCACATTTCCTTCGCTGTCGATTAACGGCCCGCCTGAATTACCCCGATTAATAGCGGCATCCGTCTGGATCATATCCATATACACCCTTGGTTCCTGAGGGTCAGGGCGAAAATCCCGGTTTCGTGCACTTACTACCCCCACTGTTACAGAAGGCTGGGCAGCTTCAAAGAGGCCGAACGGATTTCCAATTGCCAGCGACCACTCTCCCACCATTACCTCATCGGAATCTCCAAAAGTCACATAGGGGAAGGAACGGTCAGCCTGAATTTTAAGCAGGGCCAGATCTGCCAGATCATCGGCTCCAAGTACTTCCGCCTCATATTGCGCCCCTTCGGGAAGTGAGATCATGATCTTTTTTGCATTTTTACTCACCACATGCTGATTTGTGACTACCAGTCCATCTTCACTGATGATAAATCCCGAGCCCATACTGCTGAATTCACGTTCACGCCCGTGCTCTAAAAAGGGCTGAAAATATTGATCAAAAGATATCCGGGGTCTGCCCTGCACTACTTCTGTTACCGTTATACTTACGACGGCGGGACTTACCTTCCGGACGGCCTGTGTAATTGCTGTTTCCCGGCTGGCATTAATCGCAGAATCCCGATCAGAGTTCTGCTGAACAGGTGTCTCAGTAACTGCCTGTGATTCTTCCGTTTTCGCCGGCTCACCTGAACCGGCTATAATTCTTGATATGCTTGCACCTCTGGCCGGTGTCGCATTTTCGTTCCCGTTTGAAGTGTTATCTGTATCCGCAGAACAAAATACCAGCAGGCAAGAAATGAACAGAAGTACTACCTGATTACTAATTCTGCTAATAACCATCGAACTACCACTTGATTTTTTACGACTTATCTACACGAACGAGCTGTTCAGAACCAATAGCCACAATATCTTCAATAGCTTTTTCGAGCGGGCCGGGATGCCATGCACCCGATGCTTTTTTATGCCCGCCTCCACCGATTTCACGAGCCCACCGGTTGACATTTACGTCATTGCTTTTGGAACGGAGACTCATTTTAATACCGTCGCCCAGATCCTTAAACAGAATAGCAGCTTTAATACCCGTCACACTTAACGGGTAAGCTACAAATCCTTCGCAATCATCATTGGTGGTATTGGTTTCTTCCAACATCTCTTCGGTAACGTACATAATAGCTATCTGATTGTCCTCGAATAATTCGATTGTGCCCATGGCACGGCTCAGCAAATGCAACTGATTCAAACTTTTATTGGAAAAAACCTTTTCAGCCACCTCATTGGGACGAAACTGACCCAAACGCAACAGCTCGGAAGCGATAGTCAATGTTTCCGGTGTTACGCTGTCATATTGAAGAGAGCCGGTATCGGTCAGCAAACCTGTATAAAGAGCCTTTGCAGCCTTTTCATCTATCTGATTAACATCATTTTGCAGATAGAGATGAAAAATAAGTTCGCAGGTCGAGGAGGCTTCTTCAACTGAAATGCTAAGGTCAAAACCATCATGCGGGTCCGGGTGGTGGTCGATCATATAAGCAGGCTTCGGATCATCCTGAATATAATCAGAGTAACTCCCAAACCGTTTTGGCGAATTACCATCAAGGAGAATAAAAGCATCGCATTTTTTGAGAAGCTTCTCCTGTGGTTTTTGAATGGGAAAAAATTCGGCCAGCCATTGTAAATTCAGGGGTACATCATCGTCATTAAAAGCGTAGACTTCGATATCGTTCTTCTGCAACCAAAGACAGGTAGCTACCTGGGCTCCGATACAATCCCCGTCGGGGCGGATGTGCGAATAAACGCCGACCGTTTTATGATTTTTTAGTTTTCGGACAAGTTCTTCAAACATAATGACGGGATTAGACCGCGAAAAATAAGCTTATTAAAATGGTACATAGCTTTGAAGAAAGCAATATTTTTTTCGGGTAAAAAATTGAGTGATTTAACCTTATTATTAAGTGGCCTTTATAGATTGTAAACTGTAATATTACTGCGGTCAATCATGAAGAAAACTCTGATCTTATGTGACGGAATACCACCCTCGCGTCCTCTTTTCGAGGAATGCCGCGAGTGGGCCGACTTTTTTATAGCAGCTGACGGCGGTGGCCTTGTAGCAATGGAATTTGAAAATTTACCTGATGTAGTTATCGGCGATTTCGACAGTTTTAAGCCAACCAACGATGAGCTGTTCGAAATTATTTTTGATCCCGACCAGGAAACCAACGATCTGGAAAAGGCTTTATCGCTGGCTCTCCGTGAAAATTCAACACATATCAAAATTCTCGGAGCTACGGGGAAGCGTCTTGATCACACACTGAAAAATCTTTCCGTCCTTAAAAAATTCGATCCCAGATTAAAAAAACTGTGCCTAAAAGACGACTACGGAGACACATTCCTGCTCCCTAAATCTTTTACCGCAGAACTACCGGTTGGTACCGGTATCTCACTTTTTCCACTTTCGGGACAGGTGACGGGCATTACGACAAAAGGTCTGAAGTATCCTCTGAAAGATGAAAACCTGGAAAATGGCGTGCGTGACGGATCCTCCAACGAAGTAATTGACAGCCCGGTAGAAATATCCCATCGCCAGGGCGATCTGATTATATTTATCACCAACAATTAATTTCAATCTTTACTTAATTTTCCGAATCTATTGCTTTCCGATCTGGAATTTACCCTTTTCGACTGGTGCATCATTTTCGCTTATTTCGGTTTCCTGGTCTTTTTGACATGGAAACGGGAATGGGAAGAAGCGGATGAAGAAACATTTCTGCTCTCGGGAAGAAAAATGACACTGCCGGCTTTTGTAGCTACCCTTGTCTCAACATGGTATGGCGGTATACTCGGTGTAGGGGAGTACAGCTACCAATTCGGTATTTCGCAATGGCTGCTTTTCGGGCTTCCCTTTTATATTTTTTCAGCTTTGTTTGCCTGGCTGCTGGCAGGAAAGATACGTATGAACAAAGCTCTGTCACTACCGGAAGCAATCGCTGATTTTTATGGCGAAAAAGCCGGGCGTTTATCGGCCCTCCCCATTTTTGTACTTGTCAGTCCCGCGCCGTACATCCTGATGCTTGGGCTCATCTTCCAATACCTGACAGGAGGCAGCGGTCATTTTCTATGGTATGCCAGCGCGGTCGCCTTCTTTTCGGTCGCTTATGTAGCTTTCGGGGGATTCAGTGCTGTGGTCCGCACCGACATGCTGCAAATTACACTGATGTTCGGCGGCTTTGCTCTCCTCCTGTACTTTGCGGGGAATGAATTCGGCTCCATCTCCACCCTGTGGGATAACATCCCTGAAAACTACCGCGATATAACCGGCGGACAGGATATTCAATATATACTCGTCTGGTTTTTTATTGCCCTGTGGACATTTGTGGATCCAAGCTTCCACCAACGGGCTGCGGCGGCCAAGTCTCCAAAAACAGCCAAACAGGGTATTTTGGTTTCAATTCTACTTTGGTCCGCTTTTGACTTCATGACGATGTTCAGCGGAATCTACGGCTGGGCAATACTCGGTCCCGAGCTGAAGGAACCACTCATGGTTTACCCGTTTCTGGCCAATGAAATTCTTCCGATCGGCCTCAAGGGACTCTTTTTTGTGGCGTTGCTGGCTACAATCATGTCGACACTCGATAGTTATCTCTTCTTATCGGGACAGACCCTGGGGCGTGACCTCCTCGTAAAGCTGTTCCCGGAAACTTCCAACAACAGGCTTACCCGTATCAGCACCTTCCTGGCAGCCATTCTGGGAATCATACTGATTATCATATATCCGAGTGTAATTGATCTGTGGTATGTGATAGGTTCAGTAATGATACCCGGCCTGCTGATCCCGGTACTTGGTGTTTACCTGAAGTTTTTTACACTAAAGAAGAAATGGGTACTTCCGATCATGATCATCAGTATCGGTGTTTCGCTCTTCTGGCTTATTATCGGTACTGTATTAAGCGAAGGAGCATATGATTATACTTTCCTGGGACTGGAACCATTTTATCCGGGGCTTGGGGTCAGTATACTGATGTGGCTGGCAGGACGAACCGGACAGGGAGAGTTACTTGAGGAAACCGAATTTATTGGAAAAGATTCGAACTAAGAATAACAAAGTGTCATGCTGAATTTATTTCAGCATCTGTTGCACGCATTCGGACAAAAGCTTCTACGGAGTTCCCTGCTGAAGATCCTGAAACAAGTTCAGGATGACACGGTCCTGGACATCCTTCTTCTTGAAAGATTGAGAATTCCCTAGCTACAACTATGCACTCTGCTACTAAATGAATTAAATAGGTACACACTAGAACATTCGGATTTTACTTACTACGTGCGTTTTAGGATATGCCCCAGATCCAACTTATGGATGGGTATCAGATACTTCATAGACATCGCATCTTTCTGAATATCCAGCACCCCTGTCCCGCGGAAATCGACGATACAATACCCTTCGAGGCAACGGACAACTTCACCTATACCATAATACTCGGGGCAAGGCCCATAATACACCAGGTCTCCCAGCTGGATATTATTATCTGCCCGGCGGTGAAACGGATGAATCACCGGCAGCCGGTCAAGTCGATATGATAATCTTTTTTTTGTTGCCATAGATTCAAATATACAGGATTATAAACCCTTTTTGCTAATGACAAATTTTCGTGTCTGGGGTGTCGGTGCTTCAATCGAAATCCAAAATACATCGGCTGGCAGAATTGAGGCAATTCGTTCCGGCCACTCGATAACGCAAACGCCCTCACTATAAAAATATTCTTCTGCTCCGATTTCAAGTGCTTCTTCAGGTGCCTTCATGCGATAGCAGTCAAAATGATACAGCACCGGATCTCCATAATATTCATTAATCAATGTATAGGTGGGGGAGTGCACTTCTTGTTCCGAAATACCAAAAGCCCGGGCAATTCCTTTTACAAAATATGTTTTCCCGGCTCCCAGGTCTCCATGCAAACAGACTATTGCTCCGGGCTCAAGTTCTTCTGCAAAACGGCGGCCATATGCTTTTGTTTCATCTTCAGAATGACTCGTAAAATTTTTTTCCATATTCTGCAGTTATTGTTTCAACCTGCATTTCAATGTGTGGTGTTTAACTTCTTTCGGTTGCTGTCGAGATCAAGAGCTCTCATATACTGCCTCTCAAAGCTGTTACACCCCCGGAAGTACCAAATACCAAAATATGATGGCAGTATTGATAGCCTTTAAAAGCTGTTACACAGAGTGACGCAAAGGAGCACAAAGTTACACAAAGGGTTCGATATTTTTTTCTGCACCATTACACAATTACAAAAATAGCCACGACGACCCTTCTTGCTTCTCGCTTTTCACTTATTACAGGTTTTCTTTGTGGTCCTCAGTGTCTCCTCTGTGCAACTTTTGCCCTGGGCATCCCTTTGGGGGTGAAATAGCCAAACCCAACTAAATTTATTGGTGCGTACCGGGCGAAGTGACTCCCCCGAAGATCCGGGGAAATGCAAGGTTATGAAGTCTCTAAAAATACAAGCAATACAGAAATATGCCATCATTACATCATGGCCTTAGACCGCAGGGTCGCTATAGGTAAAATCATCTCTTCCATACTCACTCCGCCATGCAGAAAAGAATCACGATACCGGTTCTGATACCTGTGGTAATTAGTCGGGTATACAAAGTAAAAATCTTCCTTGGCAATAAGATAATTGTTTGAATGTCCCGGTATAGGTAATAGGTATTCCTCGGGATTATCAACCATTATTGCCGTATCGTTTTCCATGTTAAGATTTCTGCCATATTTATAGCGCAGACTTGTTGAGGTTTCCTTATCTCCATAAACCCTTGCATCACGCAAAGCACGTACGGCACCGTGATCGCTTGTCACAATGATAACCACCTCTTCTTCGGCCAGTATCTTGAAAATTTCATGCAAAGATGAGTGCCGGAACCACGTTTTTGTCAGCGCCCGAAACGCCGGCACATCAGGTGCTATTTCTTTCAGTACATCAGAATCTGATCGTGAGTGGACGAGGGTATCAACAAAATTATAGACGAATGTGCTCAATGGCACCTGCAGATAGTTATGAATTTGATCACTTATACGCCTTCCCTCCTCGGCGTTTAAAACCTTTTCATATTTAACATTTTCCGCCACTCCCTCTCGTTTCAGTTGCTTCAATAAAAGCTCCTGTTCAAAACGGTTGAGCGAATGTTCATCCTCCCCCTGGTGCCATAAATCAGGATACCTCTTTTCAATCTCCAACGGAAAAAGCCCCGAAAAAATAGCATTTCTGGAGTAAGGAGTAGCCGTCGGTAAAATTGAATAGTAGAAATCTGTATCGATATTATAGTAGGGGGACAAAAGATTTTCAAACACAAGCCATTGATCGTATCTAAGGCAATCAATTACAAAAAAGAGTGTTGTCTGTTCGTTTTTAACATGAGGCAGCACATACTCTCTCATGATATCGGTAGAAAGCGCCGGACGTTCGGGTGTGTCCATACCGATCCAGCTTTTATAATTCGATTCGACAAATCGGGCGAACATTTTGTTGGCTTCCTTATATTGGTCAGCCAACACCTGCCGGAGTGACTCTTCGCTGGTCTCCAGATCTATGTCCCAGCGGGTTAATTTTTTATAAATCTTGATCCATTTATCCCAGCTTATATCTCTGTGGATGCGTTCGTCAATTTTGTTAAAATTGCGTAAATAAGACTGGGCAAATTTCTCATTCTGAATTCTGCTCTGCTCCAGTATGCGCTTAACGGTGAGTAAAATCTGGTTGGGATTTACCGGCTTGATCAGGTAGTCTGATATTTTACCGCCGATAGCATCTTCCATGATCGATTCTTCTTCACTCTTGGTAATCATGACTACCGGCAGCGAAGGCTGGATGTTTTTTATCTGATCAAGCGTTTCCAGCCCGTCCATCCCAGGCATTTGTTCGTCCAGAAAGATAATATCGAACATACGTTCCTTTATCAGGGTAACAGTATCTTCCCCGTTAGTTACGGGTGTTACTTCAAAACCTTTGTTTTCCAAAAAAATAATATGCGGCTTAAGCTGATCTATTTCATCATCAGCCCAAAGAATACGGGTTGCCATTGCCATCTGATTTTAGATTATTCGGGTTCCTTAAGTTTGACAAATGGTTGCAATTTTTCCAGTCGCTTTTTGCCAATTCCTTTTACCTCGATCAGCTCATCAACAGAAGTAAATTTACCGTACTTTTTCCGGTACTCAATAATGCGTTTGGAATAAGCGGGGCCGATTCCCGGCAACTTTTGCAGTTCGGCGAGAGAGGCTGTATTCACATTAATTTTCGAAGACCGGGAGGAATTTTCCGCCGCTTCCTCTTCCTGATATTGAGCAGTATCAGCAGGAATGGTGTCGGCTGTATTTTTTATTATCTCAGGCTCAGCTAATAACGGTTCGTAACGTTTCAACAGCTCCCGTTCCTGTTTCTTAATCAATTCTGTGCGCTGTTGGAACTGCTGCTCCAATTCATGGTAATCACCGGCAAAGGGTGAGGAGGGAGTCAATGCCACATTCAATACGCCCAACACCATCAGCAGTACCAGCAAGCCTGATACTGATTTGCGCTCAGCAGGAGTTATTTTCAATTTTTCCAGCCAAAAAAACAGTTTTCTTCTGAACATATGTTCCTTTTATAAAAATTTAAATTAATGGTTTGATTTTCGAATGTTGACCAGGTTCTAATGATTTCATTTCAATCGCAAACCTGTCAGGTTTATTTGAATATTAAGCAACCAATGCAAAATGCTCTAAAACCTGACAGGTTTCATCCGGCAATTAATCATTGGCACCACACTAGTTAGTCTGTTTTGTGTCGTAATCCTTACAAAACTTTCTCTTGTTTCGAATACATAATAATAGGATGTTACCCTCACCTATGAATGATCCCCTCACATACAGCTACGGCAACCTCTCAATTGCTTATCAAAAAACCGGCTCAGGCAAGCCGCTTATCGTTCTGCACGGCTGGGGAACAGGCGGCCGGGTAATGATGCCGCTGGTCAAACAACTCTCGCACCTGCGCACCTGTTATGTAATCGATCTGCCGGGATTCGGAGAGTCATCCGTCCCGGAAAGCCCCTGGTATATTGATGATTATGCAGATATGATAGAAAGCTTTATCAGGAGTCTTGATGAATCGCCGGTCGATATGCTGGTTCACTCATTCGGAGGAAGGATTACGCTTAAACTTTGTGCGCGACCGTTCGGCAGCGAGTATATCAGTAAGGTGTTAATTACCGGAGGGGCGGGCATGAAACCCCGCCGAAGCTTTACATATTATCTGAAAAAATATACAGTAAAGTTATTGAAAGCACCGTTTCAGCTGTTACCGGTAAAACAACGTCACAAGGCGATGGATTGGCTGCGCTCCACCACTCTGTGGAAGGCACTCGGATCGAGCGACTACAGCCGGCTCAGCGGCGTTATGCGCGAGACATTTGTCCGTTCGGTCACTGAATTCCTGGAGCCGACGCTGCCCAAAATACAACATGAGGTTTTATTACTCTGGGGAGAAAATGACGAGGCTACACCGTTATACCAGGCCCGCAGAATGGAGGAAGGAATCGAACATGCAGCACTGGTGACTCTTGAACATGCCGGACATTATGCTTTTCTGGACCGTCCGAAATATTTTGCTTCGATTGCGGAGGCTTTTTTTACGGAAGACGCGAGACGCCAGACTGGAGGACGAGGACGACCTGTCTAAAATTGTCGGTGAGGTTGTGATTCTGAATTAAATAAAATTTGTGAGCTCCGAGCGAAGCGATTCCCACGAAGTGAAATCCGGCTAATCATCAATTCCAATACGGTGGGTAAAAACAAGATCCCCTCCAAGATAATTGGCAAAGAGCATTAAACCTGTCATTATTCCTGTAAAAGCTATCTGGCTCGGAGAAGGAGCCATCAGATCCGGATATGTCTGAATCTTAATACCGGCGATAATTCCGAATCCCATTAATACGACAAACTGGATTCCGGCATGCCAGCTGACTTTACGAAATAGCTTCGGGTCTTCAACAAGCTTTACATAATCTATCAAACCGAAAACTACAGCCAAAATTCCGAAACCCAATCCCAGTATTATAACATACAGCGATGCCGGATACAGATAGGGTTCATTTAACACCACTCCGCCGACATCAAAAATTAATCCTGCTGAAAATAACGCGGTAGGGAAATGTACCAACATAGGATGTACCGGATGTCCGAACAAGCGGCCGTTAAGAAGCTGTTTTATCATCTTTTTTCCTTGCCTGGTTATTAAAAAACAACGTGTAGGGACACGATTAATCGCGTCTCTGCATTGTGCCCCTGCAGATACAACAGAACTTACGCCCCGAATGCAGCTATCAATAATAAAACAAATCCGGTTACTGCCGCCAGTGCATGGACAACAGCCAGCCATTTGGGAATAGTCTTCTGTGAAATGTCACGGCCGAACATAACAAAACCACCTAAAGCAGCCACAATGAAAACCAGAATGCTGATCATCAACAGTGAATCACCCTGATTCGTATAGGCGATGATCAGTAAAACCAACGCAATTGCCGCAGCAGCACCATGACTGTAGACCACTGCTTTTGGTGTTTCTTGATCTTTAAGTACTTTAGTGATCAAAACCATACCGAGTACAGCAGCAATTGCAAAAAGAATAATGGTAGTAAGCAACATAGAAACTCCGGAATTAAGTTATAAATTAAATCAAGTGCTTTATTTATTTGATCGGTAAAACTGAAAAAGGTTACAAAAAAGAATCAGGCTGATGCGAAATCCTAACTCCAAGCAATTAATGCACCAAACTTACAGCACCACAGAAGAATATTCTGATTCCCGATCAGATGAGTTTCTCATCTCAAAGATTATTGAAGGGCATATCAATCTCTTTGAGACTATAACCAAACGATATAATCAGCAGTTATATCGCATTATCCGCGGATATTTGCCGGATGAAAATGATATAAAAGACGTAATGCAGACGACCTACCTGAAAGCCTATGAAAATCTGTCGCAATTTCGCGGGGAC
>CAZPWQ010000091.1:0-14632 GCA_964590495.1 uncultured Balneolaceae bacterium | reverse complement strand
TGTGGATTGACGGGATAGCAGGATTGTTTTTAGCCCTCTCTCCATGGTTGTTCGATTTCGCTGATCTTGTGTATTTACCTCACCTGATCGTGGGTTTGCTTGAAATAGGAGCAGCCTTGATGACTGATCCATATTCCGCCATAGTATCCCGGAGTCGTGAAACAGTTTAATTTTTTTTATAAGATTCGTAGTCTGCCGTTAATGTTTCTACCACAAATACACGGTGTGTCTGGTCAGCAGGCAGGAGGTGCTGTTAAAAAAATCAGTCGCGGATTGGCGCGGATGGCAATGGTTTGTATGTTTTTCAGTCACAGATTAAAACTGATGTTCCACTTTCGCACTGGATTACCCAAAGCCGGTAATTGGCCCTTCATCCGTCCCTATCCTTGTCAATCCGCGGCTGAAAACAATCGTACCGGTGAGACCTGTGGCTAAAGAAACAGAGGACATTAAGATTCCCGGGCAGGTCCTTTCAAATGAATAGCACTGGCAGAACCTTTTTTATCACTCTTCCTGAATTTCAACTGAAAGGTAAAACCATCGTCATCCAGTATATTATCAGTACCTTTTAGTTGACTCACCAATGTTTTAACAATAGTAAATCCCAGATTACCACCCTCTTTATAGTTAATATTCTCAGGTAAGCCGACACCGTTATCAGCAATCACTAACGTTATAATATCATATTTCTCTGTTACCTCTATTGTGATTTGACCACTTTTTCGGCCTTTAAAAGCATGTTTATAGATATTACTCAATAACTCATTGATAATCAGGCCGAAAGGTATAGCCTGATTTACATTCAGGGAAAAATCCTCAATATTTTTTTCCAGGCTGATATTTTTAAATTTCGATTCAAACGAATCTTGTATGGAGTTTATAATATCATCAATATAGTGTGCCGATTCTATAGCAGCGAAATTATCCGTGTTGTATAAATTTTCATGAATAGTTGCGATCGATTTTATCCGCAGCTCAGCTTTTCGCAGGATGTCCTGAATCGCGGGAGATTCCGATTGGAACCGCTCCAGCTGGAGAAAACCCGAGACCACAGCCAGATTATTTTTTACCCTGTGGTGTACTTCAGCCAGTAATACTTCCTTCTCATTTAATGATTCACGTATTTCCTGTTCCCTTTTAATACGGTCCGTAATCTCTCTCTCTATACAAATCCAGTGACTATGCCCTCCTTTTGAATCAGCAACGGGAATGACTGAAACATTTACCCAAAACTCTGTGCCGCATTTTTTATAGTTGATAATTTCAACCTCATGCGACTCCCACCGGTCCATCGCCTCACCAAGTTCCCGGAGCTTTTTTTTATCCGTTTCCGGTCCATTGAATACATTTGTTGTTCTCCCGATGATCTCTTCTTTGGAATAGCCGGTCATTTTGGTCAAAGCATCATTTACATAAACTATTTTACGGCCCGGCAAATCATTTGATTCTGCTTCCAGGATAATAACAGCATCATTGGTATTGGTGACGACTGATTCCAGCAGCTTCAACTGTTTTTTATTCTCATTTTCATACAAAACCCGGCGGACGGCAAAATGCAGCCGGTTAAGATTTGATTTCATAATTACTTCATCGGCTCCCAGTTGCAGGATTTCAGTTTCCTGCTCCTGGTTGATAGTACCCGATAACAGTATGAACGGTATCATCGGGTCATGGTCCCTGACTATTTGAAGAGCTTCTGTTCCATCAAATGCTGGCAAATTGAAATCCGAGATAACGACATCGATATTCTCTTGCACCAGAACTTCTTTTAACTCTTTCGCATTTTGAACCTGGTGATAGTCGAATTTAAAATTGTACTTCCGGAGCCGGCGGATTAAAAGATCGGCATCCGTTTGTGTATCTTCGATAATAATTATTTTTAGATGTCTATCGGGCATAAATAATTACTTTTCTTGAATACAGCTGATCAATGATGTAATCTGCTCAGCAGCTTTGATTTCAATTGCTGTTCCAGTCCCTCCATTAAAGATCATTCGGGCCGCTCTTGATAATTCAGATCAACCCTTTAGAAAGACCTAAACTGAATTGTCATTACTCTTAATTTCCTGCCTCCTGAGTTTTAATCTCATTTTTCCATATGAACAAAATTAATTGTGTAGCATCCTGATCAAAAACCTAGTTAATATATATTAGGATTTTTTAATAAAGTAAAGAAAAGATGTTAAAACATGTTCAACAGAAAGAAAGCTGATATGTAAATAATTTACAGCCGCGGATGAAACTAGATCCGGATATCCGCCAGTGACTTTGAAAACAGATTATCAGTCACGGCAAGTTTTTCAGGGCTTCCGTGTTGAGTGATCCTTCCATTATTTATTATGTAAATGCGATCGGACAGTTTGGCACTTCGAATACGATGGGTGACTAATATGATGATGACTTCTTTTTTCAGTGTTAACAACAGCTGCAGCATTGCTTGTTCCGTTTCACGATCCATCGCAGAAGTCGCTTCATCCAAAAGCAGAACATCAGGTTCCTGATACAGTGCCCGTGCCAGTGCTACCATCTGTTGCTGTCCGCCTGAAATATTGGCTCCTTCTTCGCCCAGCAGGGTTGCATACTGTTGTGGAAAAGATTCAAAATATCTGCCAAATCCATATTCCTCACAAAATCTGATGATCTGTTCTCCCTCCTCCCGGACATCGCCCAAACAAATGTTATCAAGCAAAGATCCGTTAAAAATCTTGACCTGTTGCGGGACAGAAGCGATACAACTGCGCCAGGTTTTAACCGGAAGATCCTTCCAGGCCAGGTTCTCATTAATTACAATTTCTCCGGCTTCCGGTTCATAAAATCGCTGCAGAATTTGCAGCATCGTTGTCTTACCGCATCCGCTTTCTCCCAGCAGTGAAATCATTTCACCGCGTTGTACAGAGAAAGATATTTCCTTCAATAACTGACTGCGTCCGGGGAATCGGAATGACAAATCGGAGACTGTAATTTTCTCCACAGACTCTGGTTTTTTCCGGTTATCTTGAGAAATTTTCCTGTACTCAGGATCCAGTGATGTGAATTCATACATGCGGTCGAAGGCAACGCGGGCTTCCTGGAGCTGTATATTCGTCAGAGCCAGTCGATTGGCCGATGGAATGAGCTGACTGCTCATCTGGAAAATAGCGACCAAGGCTCCGATCAACAATTCTTCCTGCAGAACCAGCAAAGAAGAAAAAGTTAACACAGCAATCATAAAAATTGAACTGATAACATCGGCCCAAAAAGTAAAACTGACTCCGATCTTTCCCAGATCAAATATCTTATTCTGAAAAAAGCCGTATATCTTTTTTGTGACTTCCGAGAAGAACGCCTCCCGGTTTCCGGTTTTAATGGTGGCAATACCATGGATAGTATCAACATAATTGCTTTCATTGGCGGAATGGGCCGCCATGACTTCCTTTTGGCCTTTAAGGATGGGTTCATTGTAGTACCATGTCAGCAAGAAAAAAACCGGTACACTCAGCAAAACAAAAAGCCCCAGATAAATCGAATAGCTCATGATGAAAACAGACGCTGTTAAAATAAGCAGTATATCTATCATCACTTCGCTGAAGAGATAGGTGATAGTCCGCTGCAACCGGCGGGTATCATTCATTCGTGCTATCAAATCGCCCGTTTTACGATTAAAGAAAAATGGAACCGGCAGCCTGAGTAATGAACTGTAAAAGAAATTGATAATCCGGTTATTGAAATCCCGGCTTTGGCGTATTAAAAAAAGCTGACGGATGTATGAAAGCACGCTCTTGGCAAATAGCAGAAAAGCGAGCAGGCCCAGCCCTACAAAAAGTTTTACGGTATCTTCGGCCGGCAGTATTTCATCAATTAACTTCTGTGAAAAAATTGCTGTAGCCAGACTTAACACCGACACAAAAACCCCGATTACCAGTGCCAGACTCAAAATATTCAAATCTTTTTGAGCCAGTCTTTTAATCCATTCCCACCGGTCCTGCTTTTTTTCTTCCGTAGTAACGAATTCTTCGGAGGGCTTTATCAGCAACAGGGCTTTGCTTTGCCAGACCTCTTCCAGCTCTTTGGGTGTAAGCAGCATAACTCCTTCCGCCGGATCACTTATAATAAGCTGCCCATTTTCAGAACCATAGTAAATGACATAGTGCTGAAAGTGGCCATCTTTAACAATATGCAGGATACAGGGATCCGTTTGCTCAAGGAGATTTTCCAGATCGGCTTCATAAGCTTCAGCATCCACACCGATTTCATTGGCAGACTGATACAAACCCAACAGCGTAGTCCCCTGTTTGGAGGTTCCGCTTAATTCCCGCAATCGCTCGAGTCTGGCTTCCCCGCCAAAAAATTTAACGACACTCAACAGACAAGCCACCCCGCAGTCGGACCGGTCCTGCTGCCTGACAAAAGCCTGTTCGGCTCTCTTTTTTATTTCTGAGTTGTTATTCCACATCCCGAAAATTAATCTAAGCTTTCGTGCTTTTTTGTGCTTCCGTGATAAAACGGTTAACCACTAAAACACCAAAAGAACCGTATAATCTGAGCTTATTCCTTCACCAATTCGTACACCAATTCAGCTTTGGTTTCGCCTTTAAAACTTTTTAGCAGTTTATCATCTTCGTTATAAACAAATGTAGTTGGTACCCCTCTTATACCGAACAGTTTTTTGACCTGCTTACTGCTGTCATATAACACCCGGACAGTTTTCAGTGAATCAAGCTTAAAGTCTTTAGCAAATCGCTTCAGAACAACCGGCTGCTCATCGGAAACCAGGTAAATATTCGATATTTCCCGCAGGTTTTTGTGTTGCTGCATGCTGCGGATCTCAGCCTTGCAAAATTTACAGCCGGTATTGAAATAGGTGAGAACGAGCGGGGATTGTCCTGCCGCATCATTGCTCCTAACTGTCTCACCATCCAACCCCACCACCGAAAACTCCGGCAAGGTTGCTATCCGTTCTTTAACAGCCTGCTTCTCCTGTAATTGACCATATATTGAAAAGCCAAGGAAACCAATGGCACCCAATACCAGGATCAGTAATACAAAAGCAAGTTTGCGTATCATCGTAAATATTATTTAGTAGCGAATACTACCTATTAAATTTAAAGCCTGCCCCACTGCTCACTGACACACTGTTAACTGATCTGCAGGGTTAAAAAGGTTACAAACACCACCCAGAGGATAAGTCCGGTACCATACGAGGGTACTACAATTGCCAGGCTTTCCATGAAATCCTGTTTCCACTGTTTTGCCAAAAGCCAAGCGATGGCAATCATGTATAAAATTTCAAACAGGTTTAACGTTTGCAGCGGATAGTGAAGCCATTGAACGACATTTTGGGTTCCCAAATAGCTTAAGACTGTAAGCGGATAGTAATTGGAGGCTGTTTCCAGGGTGAGGGTATCGAGGTGCAAAAAAGCGTTAACCAGGTACAATATTTGAGCGACAATAAAAACAGCCTCGGCCAGTAAGACTGTTTTGAATATTACTTTAAATTTTAATTTAATTGTGCTTAAAACCGATCCGATGCTGATGCAAACGGCTCCAAAACCTATTTTCACCAGAAGTATAACAGGTAGAAACAGATAGACTAACCATCTATATTGTTGTTTTGCATCCAGTAAGTTCTCAATACTGAGATACGATAATTGATCGGAATAGCTTCGAAAAAAAACTTCTTCAACAAAAATGTAATGGTTTGATACATAAGCCATGATTACATAGACTGTGATTATGATCGTAAATAAGAAGCCGGTATATACATTGTAAACAGTTATAATTCGCGGTTGATATAACCGGTCCCTCTCACCTTCTATTGTATTTAAAAAAAACTGCATCTTATTACATTATTCATTTAATATCAGGTACATGAACATTGAAGGGTTTCCCTGTTAGGCGATAAATAAAGTTAACCTCTCATTCCGACTGTTTTTTTCTTTTCTGATACTGATGACTCAGGGCGATTATAATAACTACCAATATGACGGTTAATACTGACGTCTCCATGTGCTTTTTATCTAATAATTAAAGAAGCTGTATTTTAAATGCCAGGCTGGTTCCAGCCTGGCATAAGAATTTGTTATTAATCATTCTTCATAAGGATTCAGTAGCATACAACCCAGCATGGTAAGCCCTCCCACCAAGGGATTCAACCCTGAAGCTATTCCTGCTGCCAGAAGCACAACCCACATTTCTTTCCGTCCTGGTTTGGCCTCCCTGGAGATTTTCCATCTGATACAATTCTAACTTTTCCATGATATGCCTTTTAACTTTGTTAGGATTTTTGTAATTGTTATCATTAATAAGCCAACAGTTAATTGATGTTGTAAAAAATTACCCTCTTCATCTTTCAGTGAATACATCTCTATTTTTGAAATTTTTTAAGCACCTAACAAGAAATTTTTTTCTCCTATTTGTGCTTTTTTTAATAATCTTCTCCGGAAAAGTGCTCAGGATTAACAAAAAATATTTATTTGAAACTCTTATTAAAGCAGACTAATAATTATCAATAGTGTCATCATATTTTTTGCTCAATTCCGTTAAGTAAGAAAAATCATTTACATTATTAATTTCATTTATTGTACCGGAATGAATATGATAAAATGTATCACAAACATCTTTTATGGCTCCTAATATGTGAGAAGATATTAGTACCGTCTTACCTTTTTTTTTAAGCCTTTCAATTACTTTATTCAGTATATATACCCCATCAAAATCCATACCCCGGTAAGGCTCATCAAACATATAAATTTGCCGGTCCAACTTAAGTACACCGGCCAGAGCCAATTTCTTTTTCATCCCTGAAGAGTAGGTGTCTATATAGGCATCTAATGGCAACTCCATCATATGTTCTATCTCTGTGCCGGTTGTTTTATGCGTAGTATTAATGATCGAGAGATATTCACCGCCCGTAATCATTGGATAGAAATAATTTTCTGACATCAGATATGCGATATCCGACCTTTTGAGAGGCTTGTCATTGAATGTGATTATCCCCTCATAATAGCCATTGTAATTTCTAATAAAGTTGTATATCACATTAAAAAAAGTCGTTTTACCGCTCCCGTTACTCCCTATGAAGCCATGTACTTTGTTTAATCTCAAACGTAAAGAGACCTCATCAAAAACTGTTTCAGAAGAATAGCCTGCTGTCAGATTCCTAATATTAATCATTGATATAATAACCTATGTTTGTACTGAATTTTTTCCATTTCATTAACATAATTATAAATAAAAACGGAAAGAAAAGGGGAACCAAAAGAGCCCCGATCATACTCAGGTATTTGTATGACATGGGAGTATTCGAAATATGTCTGTACACATAATACTTGAAATAGTTAAGCCAGATAAATAAAAACAGTGCAATGAGTATATTTCCAAGTATTAGCAAATAATGATCGGTATGAATAAATATATAGATCAGCAGAAATGGTGACAGGAATAACATGTAAAGTGTAAAATGATTTACAACTTTCCAGAATAAAAACAAATCGGAACTGATATTTTGGCATTCAATAAATATCAGGGGTTCGAATATTAAATAAAAAGAAGGCACTACACAGATGGTGATGACAAAAATAAAACCGATAGATATGAACGGATTATACAGAAAGATGAAAGAGGAAATGTAAAGCAGGCCTGTTATAAACCAATATCTTCGAATTCCTGCCAGCCAGACATAATTTCGGGGATTAAGCCAGTTGGTAATAAAAGCAGGTGTCCTGATATTGATGTTTTTTTTCAAGCCAGAAGGCGCAGACAGAAAAGGAATGATTAAAATAGCACCTGTAATCAGAATAAATTCATAATACCAACCCATTATTAAATACCACAGGGTAACAGGCAGAGAAATTAAATTGTACTCTATAAAGTACAGCCGCCGGTAATACTTTATTTTTAAAGCTAAAAATATCCTGTCCGGTCTTTTGAAATGAACAGAAACGAGCAGTGTCCATAAAACAATGAGAATAATTATTCTGGGAACCGGATGCGCAATAAGGTATTCGCTTGAATAGTACAATTGTACAAAGACAATAAGCAAAAAAGAAAGAACCAGCATCGAGTAGAGCCAGCCTATTTCTTTCAGTAATCGCAGAGCTTGTATGAATCTTATTTTCAATACATTTAGCATATAAGCAATAGGAATAAAAGAGAGGATGATACTCCATCCTCTCTTATTTTTATTTTACAGCTGTCTTTAATAAGCTGGTGTCGGATCTGCCAACGATGCACACGCGAATCCAACCGGCATTCCCACCCAGGGAGTCGCAGCTACTGATATAGCAGCACCTACTCCTGCACAAGCCCACGTTTTCCAACCTCCACCTTCTATTTGTTCCATCTGATTCAATTCTAACTTTTCCATAACTATACCTCTTTGTTTAATTGTAATTTATTCATTGTACTACACAAGGATAAAGCAGGTACCCCCAAAAGCCTCGCGTACTGCTTTGCACTTCGTGTAGTGTCTGCTTTCAAATTGGTACATCGTTAAATTAAATCAAGAAAAAGTTGTCGAGAATATGTTCGATTTGTCGACAATCTGTGCGGTTTGGGAAAATCGTTACCTATTCTGCGGTCGATTGTCTGCCGAATGCCGATAACCGGAAACCTCACTGTCATCCTCCCCATTCAGCAATTTCTTGTGCAGTTCGGTGAAGTTCGTGTCAAAATGATACGACAAAAATTTATACAACAAGTCGTCGTTCTGCAACCCTACCAATCTTGCAACGCCATAACTGGTCTTGCGCGGATGGGTGAGTATCTTTTTGTGAATGAGCTTGATCCGGACATCCCGGAGCAGTTCTGACGGTGTTTGTCCATAGTATTCCTTGATCTTTCTGCTGAAATAACTGCGCGAATAGCCCATCATCTCAGCCCATATTTTGACGTTGGGGATGCGATGTATATTGGCTTTCAACATCTCAATCGCAGTCTCTATCCGGTATCCATTGTTCGGTCTGACGCTGCTCTTTTTCATCGTCTTTCTTCCGTATAGTTGGTAATAGTACATTTACAAGATAGCCCGGCCCCGGAAATGTTACGTGAATTAGAAATTATAATGTACGTAAACCGGATACGGCCCTAACGCCGGATTTCGTGTATGGAATAGAAATCCAGGCTGACACCGGCATCCCGGGCTCTTATAGTAAGACCAGTTTGGCGGGTATTCCTTACAAAAAAGTTTAACTTTTGGCGAATCGACTTGAATGGCTTCTAGAATGTATTTATGAACTGTATTTCACCGAAAAAGCCAACATTATACTATGTCGTAAATTTACCCTCTATTACTCTTTCAGCGATTCATTTCTATTTTTATAAAAATCTGAGAATCTGTCAAGGAATTTCTATATCCTATTTGTGCTTTTTTACAGGACTTCCTGCCGGAACTCTGTAAAGGTCATTTCACAATGATTATTCAAAAATTTATAAAGGGCTCTGTCATCTGTGAAGTTTGCATCAGATGCTATCTTATAGCCGATGGCATCGGGATCTTCCAGAATGGCCTCTTTTACCTGTTCCAGTCTTACTTCTGCCAGAATTACTTTAGGCGTCCTGCCAAACTGTTTTTTAATACAGCGGCTGAAATGCGAGCGGCTGTATCCCATATGCCCGGCCCATCCCTTCACGGTGGTTAGTTCCTCGGAATTTACTTTTAACTCTTGAACAGCTCGTACTAACGGTATTCGATTAAAAGCTCCCATCGTTTTGCTCCTTTCTTGATTAATCTTGTTTTGGTAAAGCCAAGTACTAATGACAAGAGTAACAGAAAGGGTAATTGTTACGTTAGGATTTTTTAATGATATACAGCCGCTGCAATGGCGCGGACTTCCCCGTCTTCCATCCAATTCTCTAAAAACCTTGGATACCAGACGTCGTCAAGGTAAGCGATGCGTTCGGCACGCATCCGGTTGTAGTATTCATGAATCAGGTTATCATAGGATTCGTGAAGTGCGGTCAAATCCTTTCCGATCTGGTCGGACAACCATACCACTTCTTTGGGTACGGTAGCGCATCCGGCGGCAAATATGGCCACCAGTACTGCTATGATGAGCAGAGTTATAGATATAGTTTGGTTGATATTTTAGATCAGGATAATTTTATATCCCCGGCAGGCGTGATGAGCTACTCCTGCCTGTTAATTCAGAGACCTTCTATTTTCTGGTCTCTAATAGGTAAGTATTGTTGGGAGGGGATTCCTTACAGGAAAATAAAAAACCCGTCCGACCGCTGGTTTCGCGGTCCGACGGGTTCAACATGGCCGGGAGCCTTTTTCCCTTTTGATTCTAAGATCCTGCCCCTTCTTACCCATCGGACGGCAACACCAGCCGTCGGATGGGGAATAGAAAAAAATTGTAAGGATCTATTCTTTTAAAGGTCTTACCTATAAAAACAAACTTTTATGAGCTTGAAAATTAAGTCTGATACTTATTACCATATCTATAATCAGGGAAATAACAGTCAGCGTATTTTCTTGACTGATCAAAATTATCTGTTCTTTCTGAAAAAAATGCGGAGACACCTGCTCGACCACTCTCGTATTTTAGCCTATTGCCTGATGCCCAATCATTTTCATTGGCTTATTTATATAAATAAGGACCCCCTATTGAAGAAGATTCATCCGTTAGTCTCAAAAATTGCCACTCTTTTAAGTTCTTATACCCAGGCTATTAATAAACAAACCGGCCGGAGCGGGTCCTTATTTCGCCAGAAAACAAAAGCAGTCCCACTTGATACCCAAAGATATGCTCTTACTTGTTTTCATTATATTCATCAAAACCCGATCCGTGCCGGATTGGTAAGTGAAATGGGGTATTGGCCGTATTCGTCATTTCTGGATTATGCAGGAAAACGGGATGGTACATTAATAGACAAACAGCTTACTTTCCAGACACTAAATATCAGACAGCATTCTTTTATAAGCCAATCTCAGGATGCATTGGATCCAAGGATTGTGAAAGATATTCTTTCCCCGTCCGACCGCTGAATTTGTTTCCTGGGAATTCCTTCGGATCGGGCCAACGGGTTCGACATGGCTGGGAGCCTTTCCCTTTCGAATCAAAATCCTGCCCCATCAACCCATCGGACAGCAAGACAAGCCGTCGGATAGGGCTCTCCCAAACCCTCCGGCCTTTGAATCGTTGGAGGGTACAGGTACAGGTTGGTGCCCCCACAATTAGTTATACCCCATCTCACAGGTGTATGTATATTGAACGGTACTCCACTATTTCAACTACCTCCGCGGCAAGAAAAGAAATCAAACCAGACCCTATATCAGATCAACATGAGACCACCGATTCTATTCGCGTGTCTTCTTTTTTCAGTTTTGCTACCGGTGGGATGCTCACAGTATCCGACCGCCTTTAGCACCGATAAGGTCTCGACTCACGTCGGCGAGACCGGTATAAGCGTTTTTAATAAATCCGGAACCTCTGTCTACTATTTTGCTGTTGAACGGGAACTTGCAGCCCGCATCAATTGGGCGGCGGTATCCAGTAAAGAGAATGAAATAACCTCCTGGGATGTAAAATTTGTGGCCTACGCCGATATAGGTGGCTTTGAAAGAGAAAAACAAATCCTCCTTTATTACTGGTCTGCGGAAGATCCCTCACTGAAGGATATTCAAAATATGGTTATTAACACGGATGACTAGCCTTTTTAATTTTTTCTTTTAAGTTCACAGTGGAAACTACACCTAACCGGTATATGACCTCCAGTCAACAGCCTGTAATTCGTCACTCATCTGTTAATTAATATCCGTGAAAACCGCGGCTCAAATAAAATTACCGCTCACTTTTATCAGATTTTTGGGATTTTTCCATGGCATCTTCATCTTCCCTGTTTTCAGGTTCGTGGCTCCACCACCAAATCCCCAAACCTATTGCCAATATTAACGCGATAACGGACCAAAAGATCATAAATAGTTAATTATATGATTAAGCTGAATATCTCATCCCAATGAGTAATGAGTAGTGACATTTCCTTCATGCTCAGAACATATCTGATTCTTTAAGAAAAAAAGAATCATCAAAATAGTTTCCCGTCCAAAAAATTATTTCTCACCGGCGCCTTCAGGTTAATCTATTGATTGGGTTATTTTAGGATGTGTTTGAACAGGCAGACAGCAATAACCGGTAAATTACAAATACTGCTCTATTTTCTGTCTCATCTCATTCACACCGAATGGTTTCGGCAGAAAATCAGTTGCACCGGCTTCCAGTGCGGAGGATTTCAAATCGGGGGAAGCGGAGATCATGAGGATCGGGATGTCACTCGTTTCTTTTCTGCTCCTGAAGTTTTTCGTAATATTGCGGCCGTCGCTGCCCGAAAGCATGATATCCATTATCACCAGATCATAATCTCCCGACGTTACTTCATTTTCAGTTTCTTCATTCATGCTCTTTACCCCTTTCGCACGATAACCGCAAAACTCCAGCAAACTCAGAATCGCATTTAATACGTCATGGTTATCCTCAACCACCAGGATATTACGTGTTCCTTCTTTGGTAAACAGTAACAACTTAATCATTTTTCCGGGATGGTGAACTTAAATTCAGAACCTTTTCCGTTATTGTCTTCCACCCAGATATCTCCCCCGTGCTGTTCCACGATCTGGGACGAAATAAACAGGCCGATGCCAAATCCGGGATAAGTTGTTTTAAGCGGTTTGTCTCCTTTATAAAAACGCTGAAATATGGTTTCCCGCTCATGTTCCGAAACACCTACGCCAAAATCAACAACCGATACAGTTACCTTATTCTGCTCCTCTTCCGCCCGTACAATAATTTTTTCAGGTTCCGGTGAGTATTTTATCGCATTGTTTAAAAGGTTGGTTATCACCTGTCCGATACGAAATTCATCGCCGTACACGGATATATCATTTTCTGACTCGACCACAATATCGTGATCTGTTATCGGCTGTATCGCCTCCACTCTCTCTTTTATTACCTCATTTAAACTAAAATCACCTTTTTCCAGCTGTAGCTTTCCCTCCTGCATGCGGGAAAAATCAAGCAAGTTAGCGATGAATTTTGAAAGCTGATTGATCCCTTTGTTTATTTTTGCAGCCTGACCGGCGTATTCTTGTTCTCCGTCTCTTTTCAGCTGTAACTCGAGCAGTTCCGATTGGGTTCTGACGCTGGTAACGGGTGTTTGAAGTTCATGAGAAGCTATTGCAAGAAATTCGTCCCGTATCCGGACGGCTTCTTTAAGTTTCTCCTCGGCCTCTTTGGATTCGGTGATATCTATTGTGATGCCAATAAACCGGTATGGCTCGTCATTTTCATCTCTCAGGACCTGGCCGCGGGCCAGAATCCAGTGCTTCGAATTATCAGGCCAATACACACGATATTCAATAGCATACTCCTCCCGGTTTTCCACAGCATTCTTCCTTTCCTGCCTGACCAGGGGACGATCTTCGGGATCTATTGTATTATAAAAATCCTCAACAGTGAATTCTTCCCCGGCTGAATAACCGAAGTGGGCTTTACATTGTGCATTGGTATAATCCAGCCTTTCATTTTTTAAATCCGATTCCCAAAAACCTACATCTGCACCTTCCATGGCCAGGGTAAGGCGTTTTTTGCTGTATGCTTTTTCCTGGCGTGCCCTCACATGATCAGTAACCTCATACCCGTTGATAAGAAGCCCGTAAACTTCTCCTTTTTCGTCTTTCATCGGCTGACACATCAAATTAAAAAAGGCTTCCCCCGGCTCACTGTCTCCCCGGTATCCAAAGAACGACTGAAATTCATTGGCAATAAATGCCTCGCCCGAGTTATAAATGGAATCAAGCAACTGGATCCGTTCTCTTATTTCTTCTTCATCCGCGCCTTTAAACTCGCTCAGGATCTTTTCGGCCGATGTGCCTTCCGGGAGGTCGACGCCTCCGTATAACTGGCGGAATATTTTATTCATATACTTCAACCGGTGTTCGGGTCCCTCTAACAAACAGACGTAAACAGGAGCGTTCTCAAACATCCTTTTGAGGGATTCTACTTCGTTTCTTCCAAACCCGGATTCCTGATCTAATTTATTAGTACCCATAAAAATACCCTTTTAAAAGATTTCTCCCTTTGGCCGGAAAAATATTCAAGTCTGAATAAATCATATAAGAGCCACCGATTTATAAGTTCTATTGAATTATATGGTTAATAATCAGATATACCCCGTACACCGGTATGAATTTTTGTCTTTACCATTCCACAAGACTTGCTAATAAAAACTAAATCCCGGATAAATTGCAAGTGTGTAAATTCTGCCATGTCATGCTCACCTGTCATCCATGGCAACCAATCCAAACAAGAGCACCCTGCACCACAACCTGTCATCCTGAGACACCGAAGCGTAAACCACGGGTAATCAATCAACCAGTCGAAGGATCTCCCTTTCATGGCTACCAGCCTCGACAAAGGCCTCTGCCCCACCAGATTCTTCGGCGGCGGGCCGGAAAATCAACCGGCCCTGGCTCAGAATGACAACAAGGAGGAAAGGTTTTAAATAAAGCCCTGCTCACTTATTCCAGCTGACACCCCATCAACGAAACACCATTACCTGTCATCCTGAGACACCAAAAAGTGAACCAGGGCTACTGATTATCCAGTCGAAGGATCTCCCTTTCATGGCTACCAGCCTCGACAAAGGCCTCTGCCCC
>CAZPWQ010000090.1:0-14638 GCA_964590495.1 uncultured Balneolaceae bacterium | reverse complement strand
TATTTTATATATTTGTACACTCAAAAAACGGTCAACCTATATCAGGACAGGACAGCAGCAGAATACCGGCTACCACTATTGATCGCGCCGGTTTAGATATTTTACCACGTATTTTCCCAGAATATCAAATTCCAGATTAACAGTATCTCCCTCTTTTTTACTCCTTAAATTGGTATGCTCCAGAGTGTGGGGAATAATCGCCACTGTAAATCTTGATTTTTCCTCTTCAGCAATTGTCAGACTGATACCGTCAACTGCTATACTCCCCCGGCCGACAATAAGGCCTGCATGTTCTTCGGGATATTCTATCGTAAACAGCTTATCGGTACCTTCTTTGAGTATCTCCACAATAGTACCGGTTGCATCGATATGACCCTGCACAAGATGTCCGTCGAGAAGCTGATCGGGACGCAGGGAACGCTCCAGATTTACAGGTGACCGCTCTGTCAGGTCGCCTATATTGGTTTTGCGGAGGGTTTCTTCAACACTCTGTACTGTGAAACTATTACTGTCATGGGCTGTCACCGTATGGCAGACACCATTTATACTGATGCTTTGGTCAATTTTTACTTCATCAGCAAATCCGCAGACTACCTTAAGCTCTCTGCCTCCGTCAAGCTCCTTTACATGGTTTATGGTGCCGATTTCCTGAATAATGCCTGTAAACATGAAATGTAGTTAGTACGTTATGAAATTTCCGATGTTGGAATTCTGATCCATTAACAATATAAAAAAAGAGTAGAATTTCTTTATAAAAGGGAGATCCGCAAAGTTTTAAAAACTTTGCGGATCTGTGAAGTCGGACTAATAACAAAATCACAAATAACCACTGAAAAGGAGATCATTGCCTATTTGTCGCCATTTTACCTCACGGAATTCGAGGATTTCCGACATATGATCAATCTCCAATCCCAATACAGAGCGGGTTCCGCCGCCCAGCATCTTCGGTGCCACAAAACATTCCACTTTCTCGACCAGCCGTTCGCGCAACAGAGCTGAAGCCAGGTTTTGTCCCGCTTCCACTAGAATGGATGTCAAAGGTAATTTTCCTAACTCCCGAAGTGCATGATCCAGATCTGTGTGATTATCTTTCTGATCTGTGAGTAGAGTTTTTCCACGGAAATAGTCCGATTGCAACATGCTGAGCATGGGGTCCGCCTCTTTCTCAAATTTCTCTTTATTGTGGGTGATAACAATAGTTTTCTCTTCATACTGATCGGTGAATATGTTTAAATCACGCGGCAAGTCAAATGGGCCGTCTATAACCACACGCCGGGGTTGCCTTCCTTCAACGTGGCGAACAGTAAGACGCGGGTTATCCAACAATGCCGTATTTCTGCCAACCATCACAGCATCATATCTGGTACGCCAGTCATGGACCAGTGTTCTTGATTCAATGCTGCTTATCCACTCCGATGAACCATCCGGAGCCGCAATATAGCCATCCAGTGTTTGGGCAATCTTTAGAGTAACAAACGGCCGGTTATAGGCATGATAATGCAGAAAAAACTCATTAAGCCTCTCTGCCTGTTTTTTCATAAGTCCTACATCCACCGTGATATCATGTTCACGTAAATGCTCAATGCCTTTACCTGCTACTTTCGGAGTAGGATCTTCCATAGCCACCACGACCCTTTGCAGTGGAAACTCAGAAAGCATTTCACAACAGGGCGGGGTATTACCATGATGAGCACAGGGTTCTAAATTCACATAGACTGTCGCGCCCTCAAGCAGTTTCTCGTTGACAACCGAATCGACGGCATTTTGTTCGGCATGTGCCTGCCCGTAACGCTCGTGATAACCCTGCCCTATTTTTTTTCCATCCTTTGATACAATAACACAGCCGACCATGGGATTGGGAGACACATATCCCGAACCCCGTTGAGCAAGTTCGAGTGCAAATTTCATCCATTTGCGATCCGTCTCGTTATATTCCTGTTCCTTATCCAATGCTGAACTGGTATTAATATTCAGATTCTTTTGCGGGACTTCATTTATATGAATAACTCAGGTGATATATTTAAACAAAAAAGGGCAAGAAGAATTCCTTCTTGCCCTCTGATAATTATATTATTTCAACCTTAACCACGAAGAACCTGAGAACGATAATCCTCGATATCGGCTTCTTCTTTGAGTTCTTCAACCCAGATTTCCATAAAAGCCGCGTTTTTCTGTTGTTGCAACTGACGGCGAATTTGTGATCGCTGTGAATCACTAAGACTAGCTGCATCAGCATGATTTTTATTATCCACACGAACTACAAACGCGGCATTATTACCTTCAATTATTCCGGACTGTTCTCCTGCATCCAGCTTAAAAATAGCACCTATAACCATAGGTTCACGTCCTGCATCTCCCATATTAGTAGCATTCATAGCCAGGGTTTCAACGGTGCTTACCTGTTTTCCACTGGCAGCAGCCAAAGCTTCCAAATCATTATCGCTCCCAAGCAGGTCTTCTACGCGTTGTTTGACTGCTTCTTTTCGCTTGTTAATAGTAACGGTCGTGCGAATCTGATCTTCAACCTCTTCAAAAGGACGCGCGCCTTCCGGTACAATCTCGTTGAGTCTTATGACAACAAATTGGTTTGAAAGTTCGAGCGGCTGGGAAATCTTCCCTTCATAGGCTGATTCCAGGAAAGTTAAAATCTGACGGCTTTGTCCGATACCGGGTATAAAATTATTACCTTCTGTAGCTGAAGCATTCTGGATTTCATAGCCTCTTTGTTCAGCTTCTTCTATAAAACCTTCTTCTTCAGCGAAAAAACTGAAATCATCAGCATCTTCAGCACGCTGATCGATAGTTGTAATCGGATCGGCCCTGATATCAAGGCTGAAAACCACAAATGTAATTTCGTTCTGTGTTTCATCCACATTTTTAAGCAGGTAAAGCCTTCCACTGTTATCGCTGATCACTTCAGTTACCTGGCCCGGTTCCACATCAATAACCGGACGATACAAATCCCGGATTTCCTCTTTTACAACAGTTCGTTGATCATATGAAGTAGAAGATTGATAACGGGTCAGGAACAGCGAGTCGTTCTCTGCCTCGGCAAATTGACTTCTGAGATCTGTGATTTCATTTACTGTACGGGTTGTATCTTCGCTGGTCGGCGTTTTGTCAAAACCGACATATTCGAATCGATATGATCTATTCCGCTGGTATTTATTTCGATTATTGTTATAATAAGATCGCAAATCGGATTCAGTGACGGATATTTCATCAGCGGAAATTTCAGAATATGGAAACCGAACATAGGAAATATCGGCTGTAGTATTTCTGCGAATATATTCCTGTTCAACTTCATAACTGCCGACTTCCATCGCTGCCTGCAAATAATTACTCATTTTTTGCTGGCGGCGTTTCTGCCGCAACTGTTGTTCAATAGCAATCCAGAGCTGCCTGTTTTCGGGTGATTCTATAGCAGATTGCAGTGCCACACGATCAATAGTTCCGTCCTCACGGGCAAATTGCTGCCGGATAAACTGATCCGGATTTTCACCGGTTACCATCTCCACTACCTCCTGATCCGTTACAGCGATACCCAGCTCATCCATTTTCTGCTCCAACAATTTGCTGGTTACCAGTTCATCCCAGGCCTGCTGTTCAAAATCAGCTCTTTGTTCAGCATCTGCAGACTGTCCCGATTGTTCAGAATGCTGTTCCATAAAATAACTAATCCGGTTGTTGTATTCTTCCAGGGAAATCGGTTCGCCATTTACCTGGCCGAGAGAACTCGGCCCCCGCTGAATAGCATCAAAAAACTGCGTATCGGCAAGTACCCATAAAACTCCGAATGAAAGGATAAGAACCCATAAGATAACTCCGGTGTTCTTTCTCATTCTTTCCATTACACCCATATAATAAACCTCACATCTGCTTCTTAATTATTAGTAAATCGGTTGAATCTCATGCTCGAAACACAAGCTTCCAAATATACAAGAAGCCCTTCCTAAGAGCAATTAATCTGTTAAACAATATGGAACGAAATGTATTGCTATAAATTACAGTACCCAGCAGGTTATTTAAAATACCTCAATCAAACGCATGTGTTTCAGGTATTTCCGGGGGTCCCTGTTGATATTTTGCACAAGTGAATCCATGTTTGCCGTAAGACTCTCAAGGTTGTTATACAGAGCAGGATTATTAACCAGCTCGCCCAGGCTGCCCTCGCCATTGTTAATCTTGCCTAAAATTTGTTGCAACTGGTCGTTTGACTGACTCAGATTTTGGCTTAACGTTTTAATTTCCGTAAGTGAACTTTCCATGCCGGTAAGTACACTGTCTACACGTGATTTATTGTCGGTACTCACCGTATCCAGATTTGCTAAAAACCGCTGTGCATGGTGAATACTTGATTCCAACTCTTCACGACGATGTTGAAAAATACCTGAAATTTCATTTGTGGTCGATTGCAGGTTGGTAAGTACCTGCTCAACCTTGCCTCTGTTTTCCCCGGTCATCACTTCATTCAACTCTGCCAGCAATTGATTCAGTTGCTCAAACGACTGGGTAACATCTTCACTAATCTTCTCTCCTTCATTTTTCAGTGTTTCCATCATACCCCCCCGATAAACGCCCTTTATCGTTCCTCCATAAGGCACCTCTTCAGACGATGTGCCCCGATGTATTGTTATAGCTTTTTCATCCAATAACCCGGATGATTCAATCAGGGCAACAGAGCCCTGAGGAACTTCCATATTCAAATCAAAGCTAAGAGTAACTCTGACGCTGTCACCGCCGGTTAACTCCAGCCTTTTTACAGAACCTACCTTAACCCCGTTTATAGTGATATAATTACCTGCTGTCAGACCATCTGCTCGTTCAAAATAGGTATAAATAATCTTTGACTGCCGCAAAACAGGCAGATCACTCATTACACGGTATCCTGCAAATCCCAATAAGAGGGCTGCCAGAATAGTTAGTGCTACTTTTAACTCGTTACTCAAATTTGTCAAACTATCTCCTGTTATTTTTTAATTTGATATTCACTGGCTGTTACAAAATTTAAAAGTTTTTCATCTTCACTTTTTCGCATTTCTTCGACAGTTCCATGCCAGCACATTTCCTGATCTGCCAAAAAAACTATTTTTCTCGCAACTTTGAGCACACTGTTTATATCGTGTGTTACTACAATTGAAGTAATATTCAGATTATCTGCCAGCGAGATAATAAGCTGATTGATCTCCTCGGAAGTCTGGGGATCCAAACCGGAGGTGGGTTCGTCATAGATTAAAAAATCCGGCTGCAGAATCGTTGCCCTGGCCAGAGCAACCCTGCGACGCATTCCGCCTGACAGTTCAGCGGGCGATTTACTGCCTGTACCTGCGAGATTAACAATTTCAAGCGCTTCAATTACTTTATCTTCTATCTCACTCTCAGTTAAATCTGTAAAGTACCGGAGTGGAAATGCTATATTCTCAAAAGTATTTAATGAATCAAAAAGTGCCCCACCCTGAAATAAAATTCCGAAACGTTGCCGCATTTTGCGCAGATCAACATACTCCAGCTCAAATATATTTTGCCCATCAATGATCACTTTACCGGAATCAGGATACATTAAGGCATTAAAATGTTTAACCAGTACCGATTTCCCACTTCCGGAACGTCCTATAATGGCAACTGTTTCTCCATCTTCAATATTGAAAGAAACATCCTTCCAAATAAGGTTGGATCCGAAGCTTTTTGTAAGACTGCGTATCTCTATCATAATAATTGAATTTACAGAAAAATAGCGGCGAGCATGAAATCAGCCAGTAATATGTAAATACAGCTTAAAACAGTAGCATGTGTAGTGGCTGTACCCACGCCTTCCGCTCCCCCGCTGGCATGATAACCCTTAAAACATGAAATCGAAGTAATAATATAACCAAAAACAAATGCCTTCAATATTCCGAAGGTTACATCCCACGGATAAAAAAAGCTGCGTGCTCCTTCCATAAATTCGGCCGGTGGAAGTGCACCGGAAATATAGCCGGCAAATACACCACCTATTATCCCTGTGACGCTGGCAAAAATATACAGAAGCGGGAACATAATCATCCCCGCCAATACCCGCGGCAGCACCAGGAAAGAAACCGAATTGAATCCCATTGATTCCAGAGCATCAATCTGTTCGCTTACGCGCATTGTACCAATCTCTGTTGCAATACGGGCACCTACTTTTCCGGCAAGTACCAGACTTGTAATAACAGCTGCCAGCTCTATAAGCAAAGATTCTGAAGTAATGGCACCGATAACTGAAATAGGAACAAAGGCTACATTTAACTGATAAGCAGTCTGAATCGTCAATACTCCACCGGTAAAAACTCCTGTAAGGAACACAATTGGAACAGATTCGTACCCTATTTTTACCAGCTCGTTAACTAAATTTTTCTTATATGTGTTAAATTCATATAACGATCTTAATGAACGATATAAAAGTAAGCTGTATCTGCCTAACTGTTCTAGCGCTTCCATAGATTAATTATTGCTGAAATAAATCATTAAACTATTGAATTTATATGAGGTTGTCATTTCAAGCGCTGTGATTTTAGCCTATATTACAAGAGCCTGTTAAAATACGTTCTTTAGAAACTATTTTCATGCGAACTTTATACAACGACATAATTGATAATATCATTGGGCTTCGCTTATTATTAGCCTCCTTTATATTATTTCTTATTTTCTTCCTGGGGTCCCTCGGATATAACATGGTTGATGGTATGAGTTTCTTTGATGGATTCTATATGACATTTATTACGATTACTACTATAGGTTTTTCTGAACTAAAAATCTGTCTGACGCAGGTCAAGTATTAACTAGGATTCTGTTTATAATGAGTATTGGTGTTATTTCGTACCTTGCATCCCAGACAACACAGCTTATTTTCGAAAGTGAATTATTTCGAATGCGTGCTATGAATAAACGACTTAAAAACATGAGCCAACACTATATTGTGTGCGGATACGGCCGTATCGGGCATCGTATTTCCGAAGTTTTGAAAGATGCCAATATACCGATTGTTGTGATTGAAAATAAATCAAGTAGTATAGATCGTCTGAAGGACACGAATCTGCTTTAAATATGAACTTTTAAACTAACTTAATACTCAATCTCAAACATGATTCGATATTTAACAGCCGGTGAATCACACGGCCCACAGCTCACTGGTATTATTGAGGGAATTCCCGCCGGACTTCCTGTTACAGAAGACGATATTGCTCTACACCTGGCACGACGCCAAAAAGGCTATGGCCGCGGCGGACGTATGGCTTTTGAAAAAGATCGTGCTGAAATTTTATCCGGTGTCCGTTTTGGTAATACTACAGGAGCACCAATCGCATTGCAGATGCCCAACCGTGCGTTTGAAAAAGATGACGCCAACTGGCCCAAAGTGATGGCCAAGGAGGGAGATCGCGGCGATGTTGAAAAAATTACGGTACCTCGACCCGGACATGCAGATCTTATCGGTGTGCAAAAATACAGATATGATGATATTCGTCCTGCTATCGAAAGATCCAGTGCCCGGGAAACAGCTATGCGTGTTGCATGCTGCGGTATAGCCCGTCAATTTTTAAAGCACTTTGGAATTGAAATTGGCGGTCATGTCACACAAATTGGCAGCATCGGCTATGAAAACCCGTGGTACGATGTACGCGAAAAAATTGATCCCATGATGAAAAACGGAGCAGAAACAGTTTTTCGTGCAGCGGATGAGTCTGAAGTGCGCTGCCTTGACCCTGACCTTACCAAAAAGATGCGTGATGAAATTATCCTCCGCCGAAAAGAGGGAAGTTCACTCGGTGGACATTATGAAGTTTTGGTTACCGGATTACCGGTCGGACTTGGCAGCTTCGTCCACTGGGATCGTAAACTGGATGGACAACTGGCACAGGCTGTTATGGGCACCCAAGCGATGAAAGGTGTGGAAATAGGCATGGGATTTGAAAGCGGACGGCGTCATGGACAGACCGTACATGATGAGATAACCTATGAGGACAACCAATTCAGGCGCCAAAGCAACAGGATGGGTGGTATTGAGGGAGGAGTGACAACAGGCATGCCCCTGATTATACGCGGAGTGATGAAGCCTATTCCCACTATGCTTACACCAATATCGACCGTGGATATCGAGACCAAAAAAGAAAAAGATACCCGTTATGAACGTTCGGATGTTTGTGCACTGCCCAGGGCTATAGTCGTTATTGAAAGTGTGATTGCACCTGTTTTGGCAAATGCTTTATTAGAAAAATTTGGCGGAGATTCAATAGAAGAAATTGAAGAACGATTTCAAAACTCATAATTTTTGGAACCTCTTCGTCGTTTCTGACGTACATGCTAACTTACAGATATATGGCTGTGACAAACGAAACAATAAGAAAACTTGCCACTTATATAAAAAAGAATCCCGACGATTCTTTTTCCAAGTTTGCCCTTGCTTTGGAATTTCAAAAAGAGGGTATGTATAAACGATCCCGTATGTTTTTTGAAAACATTCTGGAGAATGACCCAGAATATGTGGGCGTATACTATCACCTTGGAAAATTGTACGAGGTGATGGGCCAGCTTGCGGATGCTAAGAATATGTACGAACAGGGAATTGAAATTGCAGACAGGCAGCAGGAAGCCCGGACAAAATCGGAATTAAAGGAAGCTCTTTCACAGCTTGAAATGGAACTTGAAAAATAAAATGATGGACATTACAGGTCACCTCAAAATTATTATTGGTATTTTTATACTTCTGCTCTGTTTCTGTATTTCGGGGTATAGCCAAAACATCACCCACGAAGTAAAAAAGGGAGAAACCCTTTTCAGTATAGCTAAACAGTACGATGTAAATGTTCAGCAAATCAGGGAATGGAATAACCTGAATTCCAATGATCTTAATACCAATCAAACTCTCATTGTTGGCAAAGCCCAATCACAAGAAACAGATAAGGATTCACTTGTTCATAAAGTCCAAAAGCAGGAAACTTTATTTTCGATCTCTAAAGAATACGGAGTCACTATTTCCGAATTAAAATCCTGGAATAATCTGGATAATAACAACCTCAACCTCGGGCAGACACTCGTGATATATCCATCTGAAACAGAAGACCAACAACAGGAGTCTATTGTTGATAATGATGAAGAGGTACAAAATAACGCCTACTATTTAGTTAAAAGCGGCGATTCGCTCTATAGAATTGCACAAGAGCATAATATGACTGTGGATGAACTGAAAGAACTTAACGGGTTGACGGCGAATAACATCAGTGTGGGCCAGCGACTTACTGTACGTGAAACTTCGTCGCCACCTTCGGTTGCAGAAAATGCCAGTTCTTCACCACAGGGTAAGTTTATTAGCTACCGCGTAACGGAAGAGGATGAAAATCTTCAACAAATTTTACAAAAATTTGATATGGATGAAGTTGAGTTTAAAGCCCTTAACCCATCCGTGAATGCTGGATCAATCAGCCGTGGACAACAACTCACAATACTTGCACCATCCAGTCGCAATTATGAAAATCCTTACCGTACAAATGCAGGACTTAAAGATTTGGGTAAGGCTTCGGTAACCCGGTACAGTGAATCTGAGAAAGGAAAGCCTACCACAAACGGAGAACTGTACAACTCTAAGGCTCTAACGGCGGCACATCCGAATATTTCTATGGGAACTGTTATATACATACAAAATCCCGTTAATCAGCAAGGGGTATATATACGCATCAATGATCGTATTTCCGGAAATGGTTTAAAAATTTCGGATGCTGCCTGGAATGCTCTTAGCTTCAGCAGCACAAACCCAACAGTTAATATTTTTCAGGATTAAATGAGCAATCTTCAAAGTTCTACTGCATCATATTTCAGATCTACGAACAGTTTGCTCTACAGTTATTTAATAAGCCTGCCTCTTTTACTGCTATATGAGGGTTTACTTTTGATTTCACAACCGGAATCGGAACAGATAGTACGTATATCCGTTGATGTCTGGGTTAAAACCCTGTTTTCATATGTTGGCAAAGATGTACTCTCAATTACCCTTATTTTAGTTGCCCTGCTTGGAATCTACGTCTTGTATAAAGAACGTAATAAGCTTTCAAGCCTTAAACTGAATTATTTTTTCGCCATGCTGATTGAAGCGGCGGTATATGCCTTCGTTTTAGCATTGCTGATCTCTACTGTAGTGAACAATCTGCTTATGGTTCAGTCGGAATCGATCGAAAGCCTGAACACCATGCAGAAAATTGCCCTTTCTCTTGGGGCAGGGCTTTACGAAGAACTTTTCTTCCGTGTCATACTGGTTGGTCTCCTGCTTTACGTGTTTAAAAGATTTTTCAATAAAAGAAACCTGATTGTCGCCTCTGCAATGATCTTAGCGGCATTAATATTCAGCCTTGCTCATTATATCGGCGAACTCGGCGATCCTTTTACAATCGGTTCATTTTTATTTCGCTTCCTTTTCGGTCTCTCATTAAACGCCATTTATATCTGGCGTGGTTTTGGTATGGCGGCATGGACCCATGCAATTTACGATGTAATGGTTGTAGCCTATCTCTAACCTGTATTTAAATTTTTTGGTAAGAAATACAGACTAGTGCCTATCATAAAAGTATAGCCATATTTGGTGGGTAGATTTGCCATCTCCTTACCAATAACCACTGTACTGGTAACCGATGACTGATACCATTCAACTTTAGCATCATCTTCAAGAAGGCTTCACAAACAAATTCTATATTTTATAACCTTCGATAATAACTAACAGTTGTATCACATAAATCTATTAAAACTTTGTCGACAGATTTGATATACTAATTTTTGTATATTTAAAGTAAAACATCAAAATTCAATTTTTTCGCGAAACATCCGTTACAGAATCTTAATATAAATTATTGATTTAGCACTTAACCGCTAAGCTATCCGGGATGGCCGAATTAACCAGAGAAGAAGTCCAAAAGCAGGAAGATTTTGAAGAGGAAATCATTCCTCACTTAGACGCTATGTACAATTTTGCGTTGCGACTTACCTCAGATCCATCTGATGCTGAAGACCTGGTGCAGGATACAATTGTCAAAGCATTTCGCTTTTTCAGCAGTTATGAAAAAGGGACAAACGCCAAAGCGTGGTTATTTAGAATTTTAAAAAATTCATACATTAACAATTACCGTCGTAAGTCAAAACAACCCAACCAGGTAGACTATGATGAGGTTTCTACATTTTATGAAACCATAAGGGCTGAACGCACCGACACTTCCGATCTGGAAGACAAGATGTTCAGAGATCTGATCGATGATGATATTTCCAATGCTCTTGATGAGTTGCCTGAAGACTTTCGTACGGTTGTGCTTCTCTGTGATGTTGAAGGATTTACCTACGAAGAAATTGCCAACATGCTTGATGTACCTATCGGCACTATTCGATCCCGCTTGCATCGCGGTAGAAATTTGTTAAAAGCCCAGCTTATTGAATACGCCGAAAAAAGGGGCTATGGCTCTGATTAAACAGGAATAAATTTTTCAGCTGTGTGCAATTATTTCGGCTCACCTGACTTAAGAACAATTCTAACTAAAGTACCTTTACCTGTTTCAGAACGCAAAATAAAAACTTTAGCCTCATGATATTCTTCAATAATCCGCTTTGTCAGGCTTAAACCAAGCCCCCATCCTCTTTTTTTAGTGCTGTAACCAGGTTTGAATACTTCATTGTGATATTTTTTCGGGATTCCCGAACCAGAGTCTTCCACATCAACCATTACTTCATTCTCTATGCAATGAAGTTTGACGGAAACATAAGCTTTCGCTTTTGTGGTATTGATGGCATCCATCGCATTTTTAATAAGATTTTCTATCGCCCACTGGAATAACTCAGGATTTACCCTGGCCTTTATATTTTTATCTATATTCCGTCTTACTTCCACATTTTTTCCCAATTGAGGAAGCCTGCGCTCCATATAATCAATTACCTGTTGGAGAATCGGCTCCAACGGTTGCATACTCAGTTCAGGCTCGGAACCAATTTTATTAAACCGCTCGGCCACTCCACGCAGACGGGCAATATCATTTTCCAGCTCACCACAAATTTTTTGGGTGAAATTATCCTCTTTTTTTTCTTCCCGGAGCAGTTCAATCCAACCGTACAGGCTGGAAAGAGGCGTTCCAAGCTGATGAGCAGCCTCTTTCGTCATACCAACCCACAGGTTGGACTGTTCGGATTTCATAATAGTCCGATAGCTTACAAAACCGATGCCCAGAAGAAGTGCCAGCAAACTGAGCTGTATATATGGGAAATAACGAAGATATCGTACAGTGGGACTTTCACCATAGTAAACGTACTGCGTCTGTGAATAGCTCTCATCTCCCAGCCTTATAGGGATAGGGGAATTCATGGCAGCATAGCGATCGACAAGATCACGGTTTAACTCGCTTTCCACATGGTTCTCCATAATTATTTCACCCTTTGCATCAACAATAATCCGGGGAACGAGAAAACGATCCTGGCTTAAAAGGATTTCCTCGACCACAAAATTCTGAGAAGTCCGGTCGGTTTCGGCTTCTTCAATCATTTGAACCAGGGTATCAGAAACCGATATATTGTTTCTCAACTGATTGGCTGCCTCCAGTAAATTACGGCTTATTTCCTCCTGGATAGGATTACTGGTAAATTCTACAGCCTCAGCCCACAATTCAACACTCGATCTTTCCTGTACCAAGATCCGGTCGATCAAGTACTGATTGTATGCAAAGGACCCAATGCCTAAGAGAATAAACAGGCAAATGAGTACGATATTTATACTATTTGATGTAAGGTGCAGCTTCATACGGTAACCGGAACTGTAAGATCAACGGTTATAATCTATAAAATAAAGAAGAAATGCATCTTGTTTATCAATATTTCCAGAAGTTGACAGAAAAGAAACCCAGCTGAAATAAAAAAAGGCATCCACCCCGGGATGCCTTACATTCGATATAATACTTTTTCTTTTCAGGCTGATGCCTTTCGTTTCTCATATACCGGCGGTGCATCATCATCTATTGTTTCGCATGTAATAACACACCGTTCAATATTCTTCATGGATGGCAACGTAAACATAATATCAAGCATCGATGCCTCCATAATAGATCTGAGTCCGCGTGCCCCCGTTTTACGTTTAAGCGCCTTCTCAACAATTCGTTCGAGAGCATCTTCTTCGAAAACCAGTTCGACGCCCTCCATCTGAAACAGCTTTTTATACTGTTTAGTCAGAGCATTTTTAGGCTGCACTAATATTTTTACCATCGCATCTTTAGAGAGCTGATGCAATCCCGAAATGACAGGCAGACGTCCAATAAGTTCCGGTATAAGGCCATAACGCTGCAGATCTTCCGGCTCAACATGGGTGAATATATCCGGATCCTCTTTATCATACTTGACCTGCTCTTCTGAATGAAACCCCATAGAACTTACCGACAGGCGCCGCGCAATCAACTCCTCCAGTCCGCTGAATGCACCTCCACAGATAAACAGGATATCGGATGTATCAACCTGTATAAAGCTCTGTTCCGGGTGTTTCCGCCCACCTTTTGGTGGGATATTAGCCACCGTACCCTCCAGGATTTTCAAAAGAGCCTGCTGAACACCTTCACCGGACACATCACGTGTTATTGACGGATTATCACTCTTACGGGCTACCTTGTCTACTTCATCAATATAGACTATACCGCGTTTCGCCTTTTCAACATCGTAATCGGCTGATTGCAACAGACTTGACAAAATGCTTTCCACATCTTCGCCCACATAACCCGCTTCAGTAAGAACAGTTGCATCAGCTATTGTGAATGGCACATCAATGATGTTGGCCAGGGTGCGGGCAAGCAAAGTTTTACCACAGCCGGTCGGGCCAAGCAACATGATGTTGCTTTTCTCTACCTCAGTATCATCAAATTCATCCTGTAGATCAGTGCTGATACGTTTGTAATGATTATATACTGCAACCGACAAGGTTTTTTTGGCACCTTCCTGCCCGATTACATACTCATCAAGTTTACCTTTGATTTCGGCAGGTTTTAGCAATGGCTTATAATTCTTTTCCCTTTTCTTTGCCATTGAAGCCAAATCACTCTTCACTATGCCGGATGCATCAGCGACGCACCGGTCACATATGTAAACATCGTTTGGACCGGCCACCATACTGTTTACTTCATGGCTTGACCGGCCACAAAACGAACAATGTATCGTATTTTTTCCGTTTTTATCTTGTTGATCGCTCATGCCAGTGTACTAGTTGTTAAATGATGCTATTTTTCCTTCTTATCTCGTTTCATAATATTATCGACCAAACCATAATCTAAGGCTTCTTCGGCGCTCATCCACTTATTACGGTCGGTATCTTCCATTACCTCTTCCTGACTTTTACCGCTGTGATCGGCCAGGATTTGACTGATAAGCTTCTTAATTCTTAAAATTTCCTGTGCTTCGATTTCAATATCGCTGGCCTGACCTCTTACACCACCCAATGGCTGGTGAATCATTACTCGTGCATTTGGCAACAGGTTTCGTTTTCCTGATGTCCCGGCAGCAAGCAGCACGGCACCCATGGAAGCCGCCATACCTACGCAGGTCGTAGCCACATCACAGGTGACATATTGCATGGTATCATAAATGGCAAAACCGGATGAAACCACGCCTCCGGGACTGTTAA
>CAZPWQ010000089.1:0-14986 GCA_964590495.1 uncultured Balneolaceae bacterium | reverse complement strand
GTGTCAATCATAAACCTGTCAGGTTTAATTTAGATATTAAACAACCAATGCAACATTGCTCTAAAACCTGACAGGTTTCACCCTACTTTTTTCGTTGACACCACACTAGTATCGATTGTAATCTTTCATTAACAGATTCCAAAGATATTAAATCATGAGTACCCATACACAAATGCTATATCAAATTATCTTTAGTACAAAAGCACAAAAAGCCAACGCTGATTAAAGAGAATCGTGAAGAACTTTTCAAATATATCTGGGGAATATCTGCTTTAATACAAGGTCTTGTTTATTCAACCCCTATAGGGTTGTCTGTCATTGATGAACTGGTTACCCCGTATTACATACGGGGCTATTCACATTCAATCCCTCCGGGATTTTGGATAAAAGGAGATAATCCGAGACGAATGCCAAAAAACGGCACCCGTCCACAAGCCTTCTCATAAAATATCTATCCGCTGAAGTAGATATAAATAAAACCAATTATAGCTATCAACAGAACCGACAGGGAAACATCCCTCCAATCCCAACTGGTGCGCGATATCCGCTTGTCTTCATGGGTAAGGGTACCGTACGTTAAACCGGAAATTTTCTCATATTTCGGTGGATCGGTCATATAACTTACACCAAACATTACGGCAATACAGACCAGGAATATGAACAGACTGTAGTATTGGAAGAAGATGTTATTGATAATCCATAAGAAAGATCCTTCTGCATACGCCGCACCTCCCAGCATTACAGGTGTATCCACGGCCAGGCGGAATACCCCGAGGAATAATCCCACAAACAGGGCTGACAACGCCCCCTCTTTATTGAGCCTCTTGAAAAAGATTCCAAAGAAGAAAACCACAAAAATAGGTGGTGCCAGGTAAGCCTGTACTCCCTGCAGATAATCATACAAACCGCGGCTTCCCTGTATAACAGGAATCCAGAGCAATCCGATCAGTACCATTACAACCGTGGCCAGACGTCCCATCCATACCAGGTGCTCTTCCGATGAATCCGGCCTGAACTTACTGTAAAAGTCCATAGTAAAGAGTGTGGACGAAGCGTTAAATACTCCAGCCAGGGAACTCATCAATGCGGCCAGCAATCCCGCTACTACTATTCCCCTGACACCGACCGGAAGGATATGGGCCACCAGCAAGGGAAAAGAAGCCTGGGCATTCTCGTTAATAATCTCTCCCTGCTCATTCATCAATGCTTCCTGAAGCACTGCCATTTCTCCGGATTTTGCAAGGGCAAAAGCAATAATACCGGGAATAATGAAGAGAAAAACAGGCAAAAGCTTCAGAAAAGCAGCAGCGATTGTACCGCGGCGTCCTTCTTGTTCATTGGGCGCTCCCAATGCCCGTTGAACAATATATTGATCGGTTGTCCAATACCATAAACCCACAATAGGTGCGGCAAAGAGCATCCCCAGCCAGGGATAGTTGCTGTTGAAATACCAAGCCATTTCTCGTTCTCCGAGAACCGGAGCCCAGGTTGCTTTAAACCCTTCAGGGACGATCGGTTTCCACATATCAAACATTTCCGGTCCGGCAACTTCATACAAACGATTCCAGCCGCCGATAGCATCCAATCCATAATAAAGCACCGTTACCGAGCCAAAGATAAGAACAAGTGTTTGTACGGCTTCAGTATAAGCAACAGCTCTAAGACCACCCAAAACTGTATAAAGACCGGTAAAGACGATGACCAGTATGGATCCGATCCAAAAACTGTTCATCCCCATAAAAGAAACCTCAGGTATAAGAACGCTGAAGACGATACCTCCGGCAAAAATACCTACCGCTATTTTTGTCAGTACATACGCAAGCAATGAAACACCTGAAAGCAGCGTCCGTGCCAGTGGAGAAAATCGTTTTTCCAGGAATTCGGGCATTGTAAATACCCGCGAGCGGATATAGAACGGCAGCATTACCCATCCCAGTACCAACAGACACCAGGCGTGCAGCTCATAGTGGGCCATTGCCACACCGTCTGTAGCTCCCGTACCGGTGAGCCCTACGAGGTGCTCCGAACCGATATTTGATGCAAAAATTGAAGTTCCAACAATAATCCACCCGAGGTGACGACCAGCCAGAAAGTAATCGGTGGTTGTATCTGTCTTTTGTTTAATTACCCACCAGGCCAATCCCGCAATGAGGAGGAAGTACAGCCCGATCACTATCCAGTCAATTGCCGCTAGTGTTCCCATATGAAGCCTATATCGTATTTATATTAAAATTGCATATTTGCTTTAGTATCCCAATAAAGACAGTTCTTATTATAGAAAAATCCCCGGCTGTTTTAAAAAAAATTACAGCTACCTGGATTTCACTTCACTCGGAGCTCACCAAAAAATTTTGCCACGGGCATAGCGTTTATATTGAGCTGATTTTTTCCGCCAGCTGGCGGACCATGCGCTTTCTAACCATAGCCACATATCGAGGCACGGTTAATTAGCTCTATGTAATATTTTTGAGAGAAATACAGGTCAAACCTCGACATATTCGATGTTCAATATCCTGCAGAGCATCTGCCATTTTTGACGCAGATCACCCAGTAACAAAGTTTGATGGTGCGTTCCTCCCGCCTTCAGCCAGCCATCATTGCAAGCCCGTAATCCTGAATCGGGTTTAAAATGGAAGTAAGGCATTTCAATCGTCGGATACTTCCGGGAATCGAGAACTTCACCCTGTGCTGCCACAAGCCTGAACTCTTCGCCCACCAGGTGCACGAGCGACACAATCGTTGCCGGACCCGGTTCCAGCCTGAAGACAGTAGTCGGAGGATTGTCGAGATCCCCGATGCCCAGTTCGCGGTTTGCCAGTCGTACCGGCTCATCGCTACGTGCTACTTTCCAGTTTCCTTCGCCCATATGGCTCATCAACATGGTATCCCTGGTAAAATCCATAGCATACATTTCAGTGAAATGTGCATTCTGATCGAGGATATGTCCCGCCGCTACCATACTCGCGGTATTTGTATCACCTTCAGCGGCATAACCATAGCCCTCGGCCATCAGATTGGAAGCCGCCAGCATATTGATCTGTTCAAAGCGGCCATCCCCTTTAAACGTATCGAAATGTGCGGAAAAACCTGCATACCCGCCATTCTCCAGGAATCCCTTAAACCCCAAATACATACGTACGGCATAGCGAAAATTCTCATCCGGCATATCCTCATCAACATCAAACCGTTCACTGTCAACAGCCATCTGCTTTTCAACCTGTTCATCCGAGATCGCCTCCATGTTACGGTATATCTGTCCGATATATTCACGGTTGACCTCCGGTCCGATTACCCGGGTAAAAGCGGCTTCATCGGAGAGTGTATCTCCCATACCGTGCATTTTTCCGATAGAAGCTATCTTCATCCTTTTAAGCTCCCTGGCTGTTTTGGCCGCACTGGCCCAGTCTCCTACATATTGTTTGAATTCTTCACTCTTCCAATCGGCTGATATTACCTCAAAGTTATTTCCGGCGGTACGGATAATTGCATTTGCCATATCCTGGGCGCCGTGTATCCCCTGGTTATAGGTAAGGTCATCCATATCCCAATCGGTTGTCACTTCCGGCACCGGCTGAATATTGGCAAGCAGTAAAGGAAGGTGGTTATTCTGTAAAGCACGGACCGTTCGCATCGCGGGTCCGTAGGTTAGCATGACAATCATGACGCCATCCAGCTCCCGGTGATTGAAGTTTCCCAAAATTTCCTCGATATCATCACGATTCCGGGCCGCTCTGGGAAACTCCACATCCGCTACATCCGAAAGCCGGTCGCATACCTCTCTTGCATAATTTTCCTGATGTTCTGTAATATCCGGAATATCATCATCATATAATTCCTGCATTATTCCTAATAGCCCTATCCGGGGCTTACGTTGTTCGATCATTTTTATTTAATACTTATTTCTGATTTTAATTTTCCTGTCCGTAGTAAGCATCATCGCCATGTTTGCGTTCCCAATGCTTCCGGATCAGTGTATCTTTAAGCCGCGGCGCATCAGGACGGATCTGCAGTGACAGATAAGCCATTTTTGCAACTTCTTCCAAAACGGCGCTGTTATAGACTGCCTTTTCAGCAGTTCTTCCCCAGGTAAAAGGTGCATGATTGGCAACCAGAATCATTTCAACCTCTTCATAGGAAAGTCCCCGATCTTTAAAAGCATTCAAAATCTGGTACCCCGTTTGTTTTTCATAATCCCCTTTTATCATTTCATCACTCATTACCGGTGCACAGGGAATATCTGTAGTCAGATGGTCGGCATGCGTTGTGCCCATTATAGGGATATCCTGCTGGGTCTGAGCCCAGGCGGTACCATAAGTGGAGTGTGTATGTACTATTCCTCCTATATTTTCCCAGTGTTTATAAAGTACCGCATGTGTCTTTGTATCGGATGAAGGACGCATTTCTCCCTCCACCACATTTGCATCGAAATCGACAATAACCATGTCTCCCGGATGCAGTTCTCCGTATGGTATTCCACTGGGTTTGATGGCAAAAATCTCCCTGGAATGATCGGCTGCACTGGCATTTCCGAATGTAAACAGTACCAGGCCCAGCTCCGGCAGCCGCATATTACTTTCGTATGCACTTTGTTTCAGCTCATTAAATTCGCTCATTAAGAAATCCTCACCTTCTCATGCTGTCTTTCCATTCGTTGTTCAATAGTTTCACCAAGAGAGCTGTACCGATCATATAAATCCTTATAAATTTTAGCTTTTCCCGGATCCGGCTTATACACTTCCCCAAACCCACTCCCCATGGCATCAATAGCTTCATCTACATCTCCGAATAAGCCGGCCGCAGTAGCAGCAAACATAGCCGCTCCGTGAGCACAACTTTGATTTGAGTTGGCAATCTTTATCGGCATATCAAGTACATCCGCAAGCGTCTGCATAACAAAAGGTGACTTCTTGGCCACACCACCCAATCCTATAATTCCCTTAATCGGTATCTCTTCCTCCCGGAATCGCTGGACAATAGCTTTTGCTCCAAAACAAGTTGCTTCAACCAATGCTTTGAATATTTTTGGTGCATCTGTTCCCAGGTCAAGTCCTTCGATCGCACCTTTGAGCAGTTGGTTGGCATCGGGTGTACGGCGGCCATTGTGCCAATCGAGTGCTGTTACACCGGTATCTACCGAATCAATGGCTGCCGCTTTTTCTGAAAGTTCCGGGATAATCTTATCCGCAGCTTCCTGCAACAGCTGTTTTTTTTGTGGCTCGTCCAACACATCGCTTTCTGAAATGATATTTTCAACCGGCCACATCAGTACGTCTTTAAACCAGGCATAGATATCACCGAACGCGGATTGTCCTGCCTCAAGGCCGACCATACCGGGTATGACCGAACCGTCGACCTGACCACAGATACCTTTAACGAGTCTTCCTTCCATATCCTCGTAGGGAGCAACCAGTATATCACAGGTTGAAGTACCCATTACCCGACTGAGATAATAGGGTTCGATCTCTCCTCCTACCGCTCCCATATGCGCATCAAAAGCACCCGCGCCAATTACCACATCCTGCGGAAGCCCCAGCTTTTCGGCCCACGCTGCCGATATGGTACCGATGGATTGATCCGCGGTATAGGTTTTTTTATAAAGACGTTCACGCAGCCCAGTCAGAAGCGGATCCAGACCGCTGAGGAATTCTTCACCCGGCAAACCGTCAAATTCTTCATGCCACATCGCCTTATGTCCCGCCGCACAGCGGCTTCGTTTCATTTTATGTACATCACTTTCCCCGGTAAGTTCGTAGGGAATCCAGTCACAGAGTTCCACCCATGAATAAGCAGCCTCTCGAATTGTTTCATCGTTTCGGAGAGTATGCAAAATTTTTGCCCAGAACCATTCCGAAGAGTATATGCCTCCAACATATTTGGTATAATCCGGACCTCCCCAGTTCCGGGCGTAATCGGTGATCTCCCCGGCTTCCATCACAGCTGTATGATCCTTCCAGAGGATAAACATTCCGTTGGGATTTTCTTTGAATTCATCCAAAAGAGAAAGGGGGGTTCCCGACTTGTCTACCGGTGCCGGCGTTGAACCGGTGGTATCGACAGAAATGCCTTTAACATTTTGTGAGATATCATCCGGTACCTGGGAAAGAGCATCTTTTATTGAAGTCTCTAGTCCTTCCAGGTAATCCAGCGGATGTTGACGAAATCTGTTTGCAGTACTGTCAGAATATTTACCATCAGCCCAGCGGGGGTAATGAAAAACCGCGTCTGCCAATTGATTTCCGTCAACATCTACCAGTACGGCACGTACCGAATCTGTACCGTAATCTACACCGATAACACATTCCTTTTTCGAAGCCATAATTTTCATTCTTCTTTTTTCGTACTATTATCATCTGCAAATACTTCCCCGCGAATGATACAAAAAAATAAATGTAATTTTAACACTTTCAGCCTGAATTTTTCATTAATGACCTGGTCATGATATCACAGCTTAAGTGGCTTAAATGTCAGGCTATCTCCGTTGTCAACTTTGGAATGATATTTTTCTTCATCAAACCTGTAAAGATAGGCACCTTTTTTAGAATATTTTTTCTGCTTCTCATCGGTTTTGACAAGAACGTCCATAGACAGAATTCTTCTCCTGAAATTTCTCTTATCAAGGGTAGTCTCGTAAATGGCCTCATAGAGAATCTGAAGTTCAGGCAACGTAAATTTTTCAGGAAGCAATTCAAATCCCACAGGTTGATGGGAAGCTTTATATTGAAGTCTGGCTTTGGCAGCCTCTACCATCTCTTCGTGATCAAAGATCAGATCGGGCAGATCTTCAATAGGGAACCAACGTGCACTGTATTGCTCAACCAGCTCCTTATCGTGTTCCCGTATATTGATCAGCGCGTAGTAGGCAATCGAAATTGTCCGATCGACAGGATCGCGATCAACCTCTCCAAAACCATACAGTTGTTCCAGATAAACATTTTTAAGGCCTGTGAGATTGTGCAGGATGCGGTCAGCGGCCTTATCAAGGCTTTCATCCCGCTCAAGGAACCCACCCATTAATGACCAATTTCCTTTTTCCGGTTCAAAATCACGCTTTATAAGTAAAAGCTTCAGACCGCTTCTGTCGAAACCGAATATAATACAATCAAGAGCAACAAATATTTTATCATGCTGGTCGTAATAACTTCCCATAACTCCTTATTGAGTAAAAATTAAATTAACATCAACGAAACAGTAAGTAATCTATTCTACCTACGGTATAGCTTATTTTAAACGTAAAACTATAACAGATTTTGACGGTAAGCGCAAAGACTAGATATTACCCCCTCATCAACACAGCCGCCGGGCAAGCAAATCCCGGAGAACAGTCAGGAATCTGTCCTGAATGCTCTGTGTTCTGAATATCCGACTCATCACCCATCCATATACTTTATATACTGCAGCCCCCAGATGCTCTGAAAACTGGCCGTATACATGTTTGCTTATCTTACTCTGTGGCTGATCCGCACTGATAATCAATGCGTTATCCTGACCCCAAACGGGCAAAAAGCCACATATACACAGGATAACTGTGAGTGATAAACATTTCTTCATAATAATTGTCCGATGTTTGTGTAATGTTATCATTAACATTCGTTTTGTGGCTTACTGAGCATATTGCAAAGGCATAGAGCAAAGAGCATGGAGCATAGAGCATGGGGTAGGCACAGTGCCTGTTTTTCCGTCAGCTGGCAGGCTATGCGCTCTGCAGCTCTGTACTTTGCCGTCTCAGCTCTAAAACCATGGCCACCTATTGAAGTACAGTATTTCTTCTTTTGTGAGATATACAAATTAACGTGTTGAGAATTGATAGACTGTCACCGTACGATACTCTTCACCGGGTTGTAAAATGGTGGAAGGGAAGTCCGGCTCATTGGGTGAATTTGGAAAATGCTGCGTTTCCAGACACAGGCCCGAATGTTGCTCGTAGGGTGTATTGTCCGGACCGGACAGGCTGCCATCCAAAAAGTTTCCGGAATAAAACTGCAATCCGGGTTCCATTGTAAGTACTTTCATTTCTCTTCCGCTTTCAGGAGAATAAAGAGTAGCTGACAAATACAGAGTGTCTGACGGTTCTCTCCGCAATACAAAATTGTGATCATACCCGCCCTGAACCTGATCAATGCGTTCGCCAATTTCATGTGATTCCGAAAAATCAAAGGGAGTACCTTCGACAGGGGCAATCTCTCCTGTCGGTATCAGCTCGTCATTTACTGGTGTATAATGGTTCGCATTAATTTGTAACCGGTGGGAAAGAATGGTATTGGCCGGATTTCCCGAAAGATTGAAGTAGCTGTGATTCGTAAGGTTTACAGGTGTTGCCTTGTCAGTGGTGGCATTATATGTAATCTCCAATTCATCGTTATCGGTGAGAGAATAAATAACCGTAATCTCCAAATTACCCGGATATCCCTCTTCCCCGTCTTCGCTCAGATAGGACAAAGTTAAGGAATTGTCACCGGAAATTTCTGCATCCCATAATACCTTGTCAAAACCCTGGTCACCGCCATGAAGATGGTTATTGCCGTCATTGGTAGCCAGTTCATAGTTCGTACCGTCAATTTCGAATTCACCATCCGCAATCCGGTTTCCGTACCGACCTATAATCGCCCCAAAATAAGGATGTCCCTCCTCATATTTTTCAAGATCATCAAAACCCAATACCACATTTTCAAGTTCACCCTCATTATCGGGTACTCTTATCGATGTCACTATTCCGCCATAGTTTGTAATCTGTACTTCCATTCCGTTTGCATTAGCCAGAGTAAAAAGCTGTGCTTCCGTGCCGTCCTCAAGAGTACCAAACGACTCCTGACTTATAGAACCTGACCGGTTATTATTCTCCTGTGCACAACCTGCCATAATCAATAGCGAGAAATTCAATAAAACAATGGCGAATAAAACTGTACTGTTGGTCATTATTAATTCCAAAATATGTAATGATTTCATTTGTTTTCGGTTTAAAAGTGTTTGTTTGCTCAAAATGATAATAAATCCACCATTTCCTTGCAGAGATATATTAATCGTTTTATCATTAATCAATCATCCCATCGTTTTCGCGCTCTAACATACGATTCGTCTATATAAAACATCATTTTTGCCATTTTTTTAAGTGCCTGGATTTGGCAATATTGGTAGCCTTTATAAGCTGTTACACAGAGTTACGCAAAAGGAGCACAGAGTTTCACAAAGGACTTCTTAACAGACCATCTGTATTCAGTATTTAAATTTATACTGTTTCTTCAACTCACCCGGCTTCGAAACCAGAACCCGTGTGAGAATTTTTCCCCGTCTGGCTTCTCGCGTCTAGCTTCTTGCTTCTCGCATATTGCAGGTTTTCTCTGCGGTCCTTCGTGCTTCTTTGTGCAGCTCTGTGTAACAATCCGGAAAGCACCCCGAATATGGTAATTATTACCATACTAAGAAATTACATACAAATAATTTTGCTGGAAATATTGACCTCCTCACGTTATTTTTTATTCGCATATCCTTGCTAAGGTTTTAAGGAAGAATAAGGGCGGATTACTGGAAGATTCTCCCATCGTAATCCTACCCAAATTCAACCTAAGGGGAACTCTTAAACAAAAAACTGAATGATTACAGGCACCCTCGATCCAAAAATAATATAATCTAAGTGTATAATAAACACTTCTTATTTTTAAGCATTTCCAAAACAACATGCAAGCTTATTTATGATAAATGAGAATATTTTTATCCTTTTTAATAAAAAAGTACTCACATTTACCCACGTAACTCCTTTTGCCCCAATAGATTACATTTGTCGTTATTAATGTTTTTAAATATTGAAGCAGGCTGGTAACCCCTGCCCCCATTAATTCATGTAATTTTATTTGCTAAAACTTTTAAAATGTGCTTTTCTGTTTACTTGAAATAACTTATATGTATTAGTATAGTGTTAACACAACACTTATGGGATAAGGGGTGTGGATTATTTCCTGATGAAATCAGGTATGAACAAAACGGCTTGTTCACTTTCAGCCCTTCTTATCAGAAATTTCTAACCAAGTATAAATCCTTATGAAAAAAGAGCTTACAAACATTCGATACTCCGGACTATGTTTCCGGCTCGTTGGAATCCTGTCGGTGGCAGCACTTATTTCAGGCCTGATGGCGCACAATACATATGCTCAGCATATTGATATCAGGATTCATGATCCTGTTATGATACAACAGGATGACACCTATTATTTGTTTGGTACAGGGGGAGGTGTCTACTCATCCACCGATATGAAAAACTGGACGCGTGCATATCGTGTTTTTGAAGAAATGCCGGAGTGGGTTGATGACACAATTCCAAATTTTCGCGGCTCCTATTGGGCACCGGCTCTTGCTTATCATGACGGTACCTATTACCTGTACTATTCGGTTTCATCGTTCGGACGCAATACCTCGGCTATAGGGCTGGCAACAAATTCCACCCTGCACGCCGATGACCCCGATTTTGAGTGGGTGGATCAGGGGATGGTGGTCCGCTCAATACCCGGTCGTGATATGTGGAATGCTATTGATGCCAACCTGGCCTTCGATGAGGAAGGTACTCCATGGCTGACTTTCGGTTCTTTCTGGTTGGGAATGAAACTTGTACAGCTCGAAGATGATTTGAAAACTATTGCTGAAACACCCGAAGGCAATGAATGGCATACAATCGCTGCACGTCACCGTTATTGGAAACTTGACGAGCGGGATGCCGGCGGTACTGATAATAGTGACGTTGAAGCACCTTTCATTTTTAAAAAGAACGGTTTTTATTACCTGTTCGTATCATGGGACCGCTGCTGCAGCGGAGAAGAAAGTACCTATAAAGTTATGGTGGGACGCTCAAAGGATATTACGGGGCCTTATCTGGATAAGGCCAACCAGAATATGAATCACGGAGGTGGTACACTCGTCGTTAAAGGTAATGAAGATTATGCAGCCATCGGACATAACTCAGCTTATACATTTGACGGAACCGATTACCTGGTGGCTCATGCCTATGATCTCTCCGACGAGGGCCGATCTAAACTTATGATCCTGGAAATGGAATGGGATGAAGATGGATGGCCCGTAGTTACGGTCGAATAATTATAGAAAGATAATCACCAATAATTAATATAAAATCCTATGTTTTTACTTAACGCTTTTTTAAAAAAGATAATAGGGACTGCCCTGGTTGTTCTCATGTGTAGCAGTCTGTTGTATGCTCAACATCTTGAAGTCGGTGTGCACGACCCTGTGATGACTAAACAGGATGGGACGTATTATCTGTTTGGCACCGGTACCGGTATCTCGGTGTGGTCCTCGAATGATATGGAGAACTGGGAACAGGAAGAGCGGGTTTTTGAATCCACTCCCGAATGGGTTTATGAATTACTTCCTGATTTTAACGATCATATGTGGGCTCCCGATATCGCTCATCACGACGGCAAGTATTATCTTTATTATTCCGTATCTGCATTCGGACGAAACAACTCTGCCATCGGCATCGCAACCAACACCACACTTCACCCTGGTGACCCCGATTTTGAGTGGGTCGACCATGGCAAATTAGTAGAATCTGTCGCCGGACGGGATATGTGGAATGCTATTGACGGTAACCTTGCATTTGACGACGAAGGCACCCCCTGGCTCTCCTTTGGTTCTTTCTGGATGGGACTGAAGCTTGTCAAACTGAAAGATAATCTAACAGAAGTTGTTACCGGTTCTGAACAGGAATGGCATACGATTGCCGCACGACATCGCTACTGGAAACTGGATGAACGGGATGCCGGCGACGCTGCCAATCCTGAATTGGATTATGAGGAGATCTATTCCAATGATATTCTGGAAGCCAATCGAAATATGGAAAATGGTGCCACCGAAGCACCTTTCATCTTCAAAAAGAACGGGTACTATTACTTGTTTATATCATGGGACCGCTGCTGCCGCGGTGAAAATAGTTCGTACAAGGTAATGGTCGGCCGGTCGAAAGATATAACGGGTCCCTATTTCGACAAAGCAAACGAACGGCTGGATCACGGCGGCGGAACGCTTGTGGTGAAAGGCAATGAAAATTATGCCGCTATTGGCCACAACGCAGCCTATACCTTCGACGAAACCGACTATTTGATAGCTCATGGTTACGATCTTTCCGACGAAGGACGCCCTAAACTTCTGATCCTGGAAATAGAATGGGATGAAGACGATTGGCCGGTGGTTTCTCTGGATAATTAAATATACCACTAAACACTGAGTGAAAAGGCTTACCATAAATTCCCCTTAACAAGGGGGGCGGCTTTAGCCGCGGGGATTGTTTCTATGAATATGACTTAACCGCTGAGATGGCAACAATTGCAATATCCAGATATGGAGTCGAATCCATTTTTGTTCTTTGGTTATAGTTGGCCCAACAACCCCCTTTAATTCCCCCTTTTTTAAGGGGGATTTTTGTGGTCGAACTTTAGATTTTCCAAATCAATAAGAATCAGAGCCAAAGATGTTAGATATTTTTTCTGGCTGGATAGAGGAAATTGATTCGAATAAATCCCCCTTAGAAAAGGGGGTGCAGCTTTAGCTGCGGGGGTTGTTTCTATGGTTCGGCATATGCAGCTAAAACAGCTAATTTATCTATTTTTAGCAGTCAAAAAGAAAAATAAAGTGTAACCATCAGCACTAAAATATAATCTACATGATTGATCAGTCCATTTATCTTTTATTGATTACCGTCATTTCCATTGTTCTGCTGCTCGCCTTGGTGATGAGGTTCAAAATACATGCATTTATTTCACTGTTGCTGGTGAGCAGTTTCGTGGGACTGGGAGCAGGAATGCCCTTCGAGGAAGTTTTAACCAGTATCGAAGAGGGAATGGGGGGTATTCTCGGCTTTATTGCTATTATTGTCGGTCTCGGATCCATTATGGGCAAACTGCTGGAAGTATCGGGCGGTGCCGAGGCGCTGGCCCGCAATATTGTGGGGATATTCGGAACTAAAAGAACCTCCTGGGGACTCACGATCACGGGATTTATTATTTCTATTCCTGTTTTCCTCGATGTAGGATTCATCATTCTGGTACCTATCGTATATGCCCTGGCCCGAAAATCAAAAAAATCGACTCTCTATTATGCCATCCCCCTCCTGGCCGGGATGCTGGTCACACATTCGTTCATTCCTCCCACCCCGGGACCTACGGCTGTAGCTGAAATTATGGAAGTGCCGCTGGGATGGGTAATCATTTTTGGAGTAATCGCAGGCATACCTGCTGCCATACTGGGCGGACCGGTTTTCGGCAGATATATAGGTAATAGAATTCACGTTGATCCTCCTGATTTCAGCGATTTAGGCGAAGGAAAATCGCCTTCCGAAACTGAGAGATCCGACTTTTTCATGGTGCTGGTGGTTGTCCTCCTACCCCTCTTCCTCATTGTGTCGGCTACCGTCCTGGATATATTACAGGAACGGATGATCCTTCCGGAGGAATCATTCTGGATTAATCTCATACAATTTATCGGACACCCGTTCAGTGCCCTGACCATCGCCACTCTAATAGCGGCTTACTTCCTGGGATACAAAAAAGGATTTACCGGAAAACAGGTACTTGAATTTTCCGACAAGGCTCTCGCGCCGGCAGGACTCATTATTCTGGTAACAGGGGCAGGCGGGGTATTCAAGGAAATCCTCGTTGACAGTGGTGTGGGAACTGCACTTGCCGAAACGATAATGGCATACCAGGTAACACCCATTGTTCTGGCTTATATTATTGCTGTTGTCGTCAGGGTAACCCAGGGTTCCGTAACGGTTGCTATGATTACAGCCGCCGGAATGGTGGCACCTATCGTCGGTGAATTCGGATTGTCTGTCCCTGAAAAGGCCTTGATCGTTATTGCCATTGCGGCGGGTTCGTCCATCCTTTCCCACTTTAATGACAGCGGGTTTTGGCTCGTCAACAAATATCTGGGATTAACTGAAAAACAAACGCTGCGTTCCTGGTCAATAATGACAACAATTGTATCGGTTACAGGTTTTTGTATGGTACTGATCTTGTCATTACTGTTTTTCTGATAAACTGAAAACCAATAGTGTCATATCATGGAAGTGTCGTTAATCTATGATTAACTGAATAACAAGTAAGCACCTCTTTATAATTGTAATCACTGTTCAACAAACTCCGAAGGAGTTGAACGTGAATAGCCCCCTGCGAAGCGGGGGGTTGCATACGTGAAAAACTTTTCAAGTATATCTGGGGAATATTAAGATCCTTGATAAGAGCTATATTGTGTCATCCTGAATTTATTTCAGGATCTGGAGCTAGGACTTTCATAGAAGCTTCTATCCGAATACGTGCTACAGATGCTGATCCGCCAGCCGGCGGACAGCATGACACTTTGGTTGGTTGTTTTCGGGGTTGGATACCTTGATGAACTGGTTACCCCGCATTGCATGCGGGGCTATTCACGTTTAATCCCTTCGGGATTTCGGATGTGATTCGAGCGAATGCTAAAACAATTATGATACAAAGAGTTCAAGCTAATGTTTATATTATCCTGCGGTATAGAACAAATATGATATTACGCACGGAATTTTAAATAAAAATATATCTACAGATAGTATGGCTGACCAGGAAAAAAAAGATAAAGAGTTACGGAGCAGTGAATGGTTTGACAGAAAAGGGAAAGACGGTTTTATATACCGGGCATGGATGAAAAAACAGGGTATTCCAAACCATCAATTCAAGGGCAAACCTGTAATCGGCATATGTAACACCTGGTCGGAGCTGACTCCCTGCAATTCGCATTTTCGCGATCTGGCCCAATCTGTCAGAGAAGGAATCATTGAAGCCGGAGGCTTTCCGGTAGAGTTTCCGGTTATGTCGCTTGGTGAAACGCTGATGAAGCCTACCGCCATGCTCTACAGGAATCTTGCCAGCATGGATACAGAGGAATCAATCAGGGCCAACCCATTGGATGGAGTTGTGCTGCTCTGCGGCTGTGATAAAACCACTCCCAGCCTGGTAAT
>CAZPWQ010000088.1:0-15042 GCA_964590495.1 uncultured Balneolaceae bacterium | reverse complement strand
ATAAAGCTAAAGTCGTACGATCACAACCTGATCGATAAGTCGGCTGAAAAAATAATACAGACTGTTAAGTCTACGGGAGCTGTAGTATCAGGACCGATACCACTTCCGACAAAGAAGAATATTATTACGGTTAACCGTTCGGTTCACGTGGATAAGAAATCCAGGGAACAGTTCGAATATCGTTCTCACAAGCGGTTGATAGATATTCTCTCTACAGGTTCTCAAACAGTTGATGCTCTGATGAAGTTGGAATTACCTTCGGGCGTCGACGTAGAAATTAAAGTGTAATAATTATTAGTCACTGAACAATGAGTAGTGGATTAATAGGAAAGAAAATTGGAATGACCAACATCTTCGATGATAACGGAAGAAATTATGCCGTTACGGTAATCGAAGTTGACCCATGCGTCATTACACAGATTAAGACAGAAGAAAAAGACGCTTATCAGGCTGTACAGTTAGCTGCTTTTGATAAAAAGGAGAAGCGTACATCGAAACCGTTGCTGGGACATTTTGACAAGGCCGGAACCAATCCGAAAAAGCACCTGAAGGAATTCAGAGGGTTTAATCCTGAAGGACTGGATATTGGTGACGTACTGAAAATAGACGATGTCTTTAATACCGGCGACAGTGTGGATGTCGTTGGAGTATCCAAGGGTAAAGGATTTACCGGTGTTATGAAGCGGCACAATTTTCATGGTGTCGGTGGAGCAACACACGGTCAGCACAACCGGCAGCGCCATCCCGGTGCTATCGGTCAGGCTTCTGATCCATCCAGGGTATTTCCCGGTATGAAGATGGCAGGTCGGTCAGGAAATCAGCGGGCAAAGGAAAAGAATTTAACGATCGCCAAGATTTTGTCTGAATCCAACTTAATGATGATAACCGGATCAATCCCGGGTCCTAACGGACGAATTGTAGAAATTTACAATCGACAGTAAGATAACTGAAATGAAGCTTTCTATTTTAACAACTGATGGCAAAGACAGCGGAGACAAGGTCGAGTTAAAAGACTCTATCTTTGCTATCGAGCCGAACGAGACGGTTTTGTACGAAGATGTTCGCCGTTATATGGCAAATCAGCGTCAGGGCACTGCAAAAACAAAAGAACGAAGTGAAGTGCGGGGCGGCGGTCGAAAGGCTTATCGTCAGAAAGGTACAGGAATGGCCCGTCGTGGTTCCATTCGATCTCCCTTATTGAAGGGTGGTGGTACTGTATTTGGGCCCAGACCACGTTCTTATTCTTTTAAGATGAATAGGAAATCACGTCAACTTGCCCGTAAATCTGCGCTGTCTCTGAAGGCCGGTGATGAAGCTATCAAAATTATTGACAATATTTCGCTGGAACAGCCCAAAACGAGTAAAGTAGCCGATCTCCTGGCGGCATTGGAAATTACCGGAAGCAAGGTGATAATTCTTACTTCTGAAACAGATAAAATTCTTTACAAGTCGGCCCGCAATATTCCGGGTGTGGAAGTAATGGAAGCTTACAAACCGACAACGTATCAGATTCTTAATGCAGATCATATACTGATACAGAAAGATGCGATTGAAATATTAGAAGGATCTATAGAAAAAGCTGAGGAGGCCGCAGCATGACAAAAGTATTACAGAAACCATTAATTACAGAAAAACTAACCCGTCTTCAGGAAGAGGGTAAGTATGCCTTTAAAGTTGATAAGCATGCTACCAAAACAGATATCAAAAAGGCTGTTGAAGACCGATATCCGACAGTAAAGGTTGGCAAAGTTAATACGATGATTATGCCGTCAAAGCCGAAAGGCCGTTTTACTCAAAGCGGATACATCGAAGGACGGGCTAAAGTTTGGAAAAAAGCAATTGTAACTCTTAAAGAAGGCGAAATAGACTTCTTTAGCGAAATTTAGAAAGAATCAGTTCAATGGCTACTAAAAAAGTAAAACCGATGACACCGGGTCAAAGACACAGGATTTCACCTGTGTTCGATGACGTTACCGCAGACAAGCCGACGGTTAAAAGTCTGTTAAAAGGTAAGGGACAGTCCGGCGGACGTAACAAGCAGGGACGAATGACTTCACGCCACAGGGGCGGTGGGCATAAACGTCGTTATCGATATATTGATTTTAAACGAGACAAGCATGACGTACCTGCTAAAATACAGGCTATAGAATATGATCCGAACCGTTCGGCCCGTATTGCATTAATTGCTTATGCTGACGGTGAAAGACGTTATATTATTGCACCTGATAAATTGAAGGTTGGCGATACTATTATCAGCGGTGAAAATGTAGAACCCGATAGAGGCAACGCAATGCCCATGAGAAGTATGCCACCGGGTACGTTTATTCATAATATTGAATTAAATCCCGGTAAAGGTGGTCAGCTTTGCCGAAGCGCCGGTACGGTTGCCCAGATGATCGCTAAAACAGATCGTTATGTAACTGTAAAGCTGCCATCGGGCGAAGTCCGAATGATTTTGGGCACGTGTTATGCAACTATCGGCACTACCAGCAATACCGATCATTTTAATACTACGATGGGTAAAGCCGGACGGAACCGCTGGAAAGGGAAGAGGCCTCATACACGTGGCGTCGCCATGAACCCTGTAGATCATCCGATGGGCGGTGGAGAAGGAAAAGCATCCGGAGGTCATCCGCGTTCACCGTGGGGACAATCTTCCAAAGGTAAAAAGACCAGAAAACGAAAGAAATTATCGGACCGCTACATCGTCCGAAGCAGAAAAAAGTCTAAATAATATCAGTTATGCCTAGATCACTAAGAAAAGGACCTTTCGTCTATTATAAGTTACAGCGTAAGATTGATGCAATGAACGAGAGCGGTAAGAAGAAGGTCATCAAGACCTGGTCTCGTGCATCAATGGTTACGCCTGACTTTGTAGGTCTGACATTAGCAGTACACAACGGGAAGCAATTTATTCCCGTCTATATTACAGAAAATATGGTAGGCCATAAGCTGGGAGAATTCGCGGCTACCAGGACTTTCCGTGGCCATCCGATTAAGAAAGCAACAACTGAAAAAGCACCAACCAGAAAACCATAAGCGACAATGGCTGAAGAAAAACTTGAAGCACGAGCTGTACAAAAACATTTAAGGAGATCTCCACGAAAGGTTCGACTTGTAGTGGACACTGTTCGCGGAGAAAATGTGGCAAAAGCGCTTAAGAAGCTGCAGTTTGTCAATAAAGCTACCGCTCCGGATGTTGCAAAAGTTATCAAGTCGGCTGCTGCAAATATCCGGGATAAGTTCCAGGAGACACGGCTTGATGATCAGGATTTATATATCAAGGAAATTTATGCGGATGAAGGTGCAACTATGAAACGTATTCAACCCGCAGCTATGGGTCGTGCACACCAGATTCGTAAACGAAGTTGTCACATTACGGTAGTGGTGGCAAAACAAGAAGAAGAACTAATTAACTAACTAATAAAAAGATAACACCTTGGGACAGAAATCACATCCAGTAGGTTTAAGACTCGGTATCATTCGCGGTTGGGATTCCAACTGGTATTCCGAAGAGAATGAGCCTGCTATACTTTACGAAGACACAAAACTGCGTGAATATCTGCATACGCGTCTGGAGAACGGCGGATTATCCCGGGTAATCATTGAACGTACTCCGAAACGCATTCTGCTTACATTGAAAACCAGTCGTCCCGGTGTCATTATTGGAAAAGGCGGTGAACAGATCGAGCTTCTTCGCGAAGAACTTAAGAAAATGACCAGCAAGGAAGTGCAGATAAATGTAAGTGAGATCAAACGGCCGGAAACCGATGCAAGCCTTGTTGCCCAGAATATTGCACAACAGCTTGAGGCCCGTATCTCTTTCAGAAGAGCGATGAAAACAGCTCTTTCCTCTGCTATGAGAATGGGCGCGGAAGGAATCAAGATTCGCTGTGCAGGTCGCCTTGGTGGTGCTGAAATGGCCCGGACCGAACAATACCGCGAGGGACGTGTTCCATTGCATACACTCCGGGCAGATATCGATTATTACAACACTACAGCCAACACGATCTATGGATCGATTGGTGTTACCGTCTGGATATTTAAAGGTGAGGTACTCGGAGATATAGAATTAACACCGGGATCTGCTCACAGCCAGCAACAGGATGAATCCAGAAGTCGCAGGGGCGGTGGAAAACGACGCTCACGACGAAGAAACAGAAATCGAAGTTAATACAGAAAGATTAAATCATGTTAGAACCAAGACGTATAAGGCGTCGTCGCCAGCATCGCAGAAGTTTAAAAGGTACGGCTCAGCGCGGACATACTTTGGCTCATGGTGATTTCGGTTTGAAGGCACTCGAGCCCAAATACATCACTTCACGGCAGATCGAATCATGCCGTATTGCAATTGCACGACAGTTGCAGCGTGATGGACAGACCTGGATCAGGATATTTCCGGATATGCCGAAGACATCGAAACCCGCAGAAACACGGATGGGTAAAGGTAAAGGTGCCCTTGATCATTATGTAGCTGTTGTAAAACCCGGACGCATACTTTTCGAAATATCAGGTGTTTCGGAAGCACTGGCACGTGAAGCGATGAGACGGGCAGATTTTAAATTACCTATTAAAACAAAATTTATTGTACGTCGTGATTACGACGGGCCTTAATTCTTAAAAAGGAAACTGAGTAAGTATGAAAGCACACGAACTTAGAGAACTATCACTTACTGAACTGGAAGCGCGGCTTAAGGATGAGCAGGAGGCTTTGCAGGATATGAAATTCAATCGTGCAATAGCTGGCCAGCTTGAAAATCCGGCCCGTGTAAAAATGACAAGACGGGAAATCGCCCGTTTGCATACGATTATTACTGAAAAAGAACAATCCGGAAACGACGGGACTGGATAATATAACTATGGCACAAACTGAACGAGCAAAACGAAGAGAACGAACAGGTCGCGTAGTCAGTGACCGAATGGATAAAACTATTACGGTTGCTGTAGATCGTCAGATTAAACATCCGATCTATGGCAAGTTTATCAGAAAAACGACCAAGTATATGGCGCATGATGAAACCAATGACGCCAATGAAGGAGATCTCGTGCAGATTATGTCAACACGACCTCTTTCAAAAAGAAAAACTTGGCGCTTAGTCGAAATTATTGAACGCGCAAAATAAAGGGATTTATCTCAAGGTATTGAAATGGTACAAATTCAAACAAAACTAAACGTTGCTGACAACAGCGGAGCCCGGCAACTGATGTGTATTAAGGTTCTTGGTGATTCCAAGAGAAGATATGCACGTATCGGTGACCTGATCTCCTGTTCTGTAAAACAGGCAATTCCGGGCGGAACCGTTAAAAAAGGAGAAGTCGTTCAGGCTGTTGTCGTACGTACAAGAAAAGAAATTCGTCGCCGTGACGGCAGCTACATCAGATTTGACGAAAATGCTGCTGTTATTATTAATAAGGAAAATGAACCGGTTGGAACCAGGATTTTCGGTCCCGTTGCCCGTGAACTTCGCGAAAGGAACTTTATGCGAATCGTATCACTTGCACCCGAAGTACTATAAACAAGAATATTATGCCACGTACCAAGAATAAACGTAAGAAATTACACGTAAAAAAAGGCGATGAAGTACGCATAATCGCTGGTAATGAAAAAGGTAGAGAAGGACGCATTCTGGCAGTTTTTCCTGCTAAAGATCGCGTCCTCGTTGAAGGGATCAATATGCGTGTTCACCATGATAAACCCACCCAGGAAAATCCGCAGGGTGGCCGTATTGAACGTGAGGCACCTGTACACATCTCAAATGTGATGGTTATAGATCCGACTACCGGAGAACCTACCAGGATCGGCCGGAAGAGGATCGATGAAGATAGTGGCGGACGATGGGTCCGGTATGCGAAAAACAGTGGCGAGATCATAGATAAATAAGAGAATTATTTAAGAAATGGCAGAAGCAAGATTATATACCAGGTACAAAGAAGAAATAGTTTCCAAACTTACGGAAGAATTCGGCTATGAGAATATTATGGCTGTACCCAGATTGGAAAAAATAGTCATAAACTCAGGTGTCGGCGAAGCTGTTGAAAATGAAAAGATATTGGATACAGTAACAGACAATATCGCCAGGATCACCGGCCAGCAACCTGTTACAACCAAATCAAAGAAATCAATCTCGAATTTTAAAGTCCGGGAAGGATTACCTATTGGCTGTAAAGTAACTCTGCGTAAAAGGATGATGTATGAGTTTCTTGACCGGTTAATTAATCTTGCTCTTCCACGTACCCGCGATTTCCAGGGGGTACCCGACAAAAGTTTTGACGGAAGAGGAAATTATACTATGGGTGTTAAAGAGCATACGATATTTCCGGAAATTAATACCGATAATGTAGACAAGGTACATGGTATGGATATAACGTTTGTTACGAGTGCCGAAACAGATGAAGAAGCATATGCTTTACTGGATCAATTTGGAATGCCGTTTCAAAAACGAAATTAACTATAAGAAGTGATTTAATACTATGGCTAAGAAAGCTTGGATAGCACGCAACAAAAAAAGAAGACGAACAGTTGAGAAGTACGCTGAAAAGCGAAAAAAACTCAAAGAAGAAGGCAAATGGGTTGAACTTCAAAAACTTCCCCGCGACGCTAGTCCTACAAGACTTAATAACCGTTGCAGCCTGACGGGAAGATCCCGCGGGTATATTCGTAAATACGGAGTCTCCCGTATTAAATTTCGTGAACTCGCCCTGGATGGAAAGATTCCGGGAGTTCGTAAAGCAAGTTGGTAAAATTTTAATGAAGAAGCTATATGTTTGATCCAATATCAGATTATTTAACAAGAATCAGGAATGCTCAGCAGGCCGGTCACAGACGGGTAGATATACCTGCCTCCAAACTTAAAAGGGCTATGACCAAGATCCTGATTGATAAAGGATATGTAAATAAATACATCAATATCGAAGATGGTAAACAGGGTGTGCTTCGGCTATTCCTGAAGTATGATTCTTATGGCCATCCGGTTATCAAAGAACTGAAACGTATATCCAAACCGGGTTTGCGGGAGTATTGTGGAGCGGAAGATATTCCACGTGCTCTTAACGGACTGGGTATAGTTATTCTTTCCACATCCCGTGGTGTCATGACCGATAAGGAAGCTCGAAAGCTTCATGTCGGTGGCGAAATTTTATGTTCTGTATATTAAAATAAAGGTAAAGATTATGTCGCGTATCGGAAATCAGCCGATTGAATTGAAAGATGATATTGAATTCAGCATTGATGCTGATAATGTCATTACTATAAAAGGGAAAAAAGGCAGTGATACTCTGAAGGTTCACACCGGTATCAATGTTGAAAAGAAGGACGGCGAGTTAATCGTCGCCCGGACAAGCGAGGAAAAACATGCACGGTCGCTGCACGGGCTCTATCGTTCGTTGATTAACAACATGATAGTTGGTGTATCGGAAGGCTATAAAAAGGAATTGGAAATTATCGGAGTAGGATTTCGTGCTTCATATTCCAATGGAGTTTTAGAGTTAACCCTCGGATATTCACATCCGATATATTTTGTGCCTCCGGACGGCGTTGATATCGAAGTGGATACAAAAACGAAAAAGAATCCACTGGTTATTATTTCCGGTGTCAATAAAGAATTAGTCGGACAGGTATCAGCAAAAATACGTTCTCTGCGTCCACCGGAGCCTTACAAAGGTAAAGGTATTCGCTATGTGGATGAATGGGTACGTCGAAAAGCTGGTAAATCTGCTGCAAAAGCTTAACAGGATTATATACGATGGATAAAACAATTCAAAAAGAACAGCGAAGAAATAGAATTAAGCGTCGTATCCGCTCTACCATACGCGGTACAGCAGAACGGCCACGCTTAACTATCTATAAAAGTAACAAGCATGTTGATGCCCAGTTGGTAGATGATATGCTGGGGGTTACATTGGTAGGTGTTTCAACAAAATCAGACGCTTTGGAAAATGATCTGAAGGACAAATCTAAATCTGAAGCTGCTGGGGTTGTTGGTGAGCATCTGGCGGAAGTCGCAAAAGAAAAAGGAATAGATAAAGCCGTTTTCGATCGGAGCGGGTACCGGTATCACGGTATCATTAAAGCACTTGCAGAAGGTGCACGAAAAGGTGGTTTAGACTTTTAAATAGAATTTTATTATGCCAAAAATTAGAAGAAGACATAACATTACAGCTGCAAACCTTAACCTTGAGGAAAAGCTGGTACACATTAACCGTGTATCAAAGGTGGTTAAGGGTGGACGACGATTTAGTTTTAACGCCATAGTTGTTGTTGGAAACAAAGACGGTGTCGTAGGACATGGTCTCGGGAAAGCAAATGAAGTTTCTGATGCCATTCAAAAAGGTTTTGATAATGCAAAAAAGAACCTTATTAAAGTACCAATGACCAATACCGGTAGTATTTACCATAGTATTATAGGTAAAGAAGGAGCCGGAGAGGTATTGTTGCGCCCGGCATCCGATGGTACCGGTGTTATCGCCGGCGGACCTGTTAAGGCTCTTTTAGACATTGCCGGCCTGCAAAATATCCTGACGAAATCTTTGGGTTCTTCAAATCCTCATAATATGGTCAAGGCAACTTATAATGGATTGAAAAACCTGACGGATCCGGTAGAAGTAGCACAGCGGCGGGGAGTTTCAATGAACAAGGTTTTTGAAGGTTAATTGTACCTGAGAATATTTAATTGATATATAGCGATGGATTTAAGTAATTTAAAAGCACCGAAACCTAACAAAAAGAACCGTAAAAGGATTGGACGCGGTGAAGGATCCGGCAGAGGTAATCATACGGTAGGACGAGGTCATAACGGCCAGCGTTCCAGAAGTGGGTTTAAAGAGAAATTCTGGTTTGAAGGTGGGCAGATGCCGCTTCAAAGAAGAATTCCCAAATTCGGGTTTATAAATCCTTCCCGTAAAGAGTATGCAGCTTTGAATGTCGAGAAGGTTCAGTATTTCATTGAAGAGGGACGCCTTGGAGAAAAAATAAGTTTGGCAGATCTTCGGAATACCGGAATCATCGGCAAAAATGAATTTGTTAAGCTGTTGGGAGATGGCGATATAGATAAAAAGATAGAGATCGAAGTTCACGCCTTCAGTAGTTCTGCTAAAGAGAAAGTGGAAAATGCTGGTGGTACCGTTACTGTCGTTAAGGATAAATAAATTATTTCATAGAGCCACCTGATTAATGAGTTTAGTAGAAAATTTTCGAAACATATTTAAGATTGAGGAACTGAAAAATCGGATCCTCTACGTAGTCGGTATATTGATGATATACCGCATCGGAACCTACGTCACACTACCCGGCGTCGATGCATCACAATTGGCTCAAAGTACCGGCAATGCATCCAGTTTAATGGGTCTGTTTGATATGTTTGTCGGTGGAGCGTTTTCACGGGCAGGTGTATTTGCACTTGGTATCATGCCTTATATTACCGCGGCTATTATTATCCAGTTGATGGGGGCCGTTGTTCCGTATTTTCAGAAATTACAGCGCGAGGGAGAAGAAGGCCGCCGGAAAATAAACCGTCTGACCCGTTATGGTACTGTTGGAATTACCATGATCCAATCTATAGGTTTTGCAATTAACCTGATGTCAACTTCACCCAATGCTATTGTAGTTGGTAATTTTACGTTTGTAATTACTTCAGTTATCGTTTTAACAGCCGGTACTACTTTTGTAATGTGGCTGGGTGAGCGAATCACCGACAGGGGTATTGGAAACGGTATTTCAATTCTCATAATGATCGGTATTATTGCAGCACTGCCCGTTAATCTGATAAATGAGGTTACAACCAAACCGAATGCTATTATCGTAATAGTAGAAATAGCTGCCTTAATATTGGTTATAGCCGCCTGTGTGATACTTACACAGGGTGTCCGCAAGATACCTGTACAATATGCCAAGCGGGTAGTCGGACGCAAGGTGTATGGCGGAACAACTCAGTATCTTCCGCTTCGTGTAAATTCAGCGGGTGTAATGCCGATTATTTTTGCGCAGTCTATTATGTTTATTCCCAGTACGGTCGCAACCTTTTTCCCTGATAACCAGACGGTACAGATGCTGACTGCCTGGTCCAGCGATTTTACAGGATTCACCTATTCCGTCGTTTTCTTTATCACCTGTGTGTTCTTTACTTATTTTTATACAGCCATTACTGTGAATCCAAGAGAAATGGCTGATACGATGAAACGTCAGGGTGGATTTATTCCCGGAGTACGTCCAGGTAATCAGACAGTCGAATTTATTGATAATATCCTGACGAAGGTTACGTTACCAGGAGCCATATTCTTGGGCTTTATAGCAATTTTACCGGCAATTGTTGCGCAAATGGGTGTGACACCGGGTTTCGCTATGTTTTATGGTGGGACCAGCTTGTTGATTATTGTCGGGGTCGCCCTCGATACCCTGCAACAAATTGAGAGCCATCTGATGATGCGTCATTATGATGGATTTATGAAAACTGGTAAAATCAGGGGTCGGCGACGGGCTGGATGATTTATTTGAAGAGCGAGTCGGAAATTGAAAAAATGCGGACAAGTGCTCAGCTTGTTTCGCAAACATTAGCAGAAGTTGCCAAATATATAGAACCAGGAGTAACAACTGCTAAACTGGATCAGGTTGCTGAAGAATTTATAAAGAAACACAATGGCCGTCCCGCTTTTAAAGGGTATGGGCCCAAGAACAATCCGTTTCCGGCAACACTTTGTATTTCAATTAATGAAGAAGTTGTACATGGAATACCAAGTGAGAAACGTAAACTGCAGGAAGGTGATATTGTTTCGATTGATTGCGGAATAGAAAAGGACGGTTACTTCGGTGATCATGCTTACACATTTGCAGTCGGAAATTGTGAGGAAGAAGCACTTGATTTATTGCGTACGACTCTTGAATCTCTTTACAGAGGTATAGACGAGGCAGAACACGGTAACAAAATCGGTGATATTTCAAATGCTGTTCAAACGCATTGTGAAAGCCGCGGATATGGTGTTGTACGTGATTTGGTAGGACACGGACTGGGACGTTCTCTTCATGAGGACCCGTCGGTTCCCAATTTCGGGAAGAAGGGCCGGGGAGAACGATTGAGATCAGGGATGACACTGGCTATTGAGCCGATGATTACTTTGAATTCCTGGAAAATAAAAACCTTGAAAGATGGTTGGACTGTTGTAACAGAGGATAATAGCCTGGCCGCCCACTACGAACATGACATCGTGGTCCGGGAAGGAAAAGCTGAAATGTTGAGTACTTTTGATTATATTGCAGAGATAACAGAAAGTGGAATAAACGCGAAGATTTAAAATGGCTAAAGAAGAGCCAATAAAACAAGACGGAGAAATTATTGAGGCTTTGCCTAATGCACAATTTCGGGTAGAGCTTGACAACGGACATGAAATATTGGCCCATGTTTCGGGAAAAATGAGAATGTACTATATCAAAATTCTTCCAGGCGACAGAGTTGCCGTGGAAATGTCTCCTTATGATTTAAGTAAGGGACGAATTACGTATCGTTACAAATAAATTTCTAATTAAAGAAGTTTAGGATTATGAAGACAAGATCATCAGTAAAGAAAAGAAGTTCAGACGACAAAATTGTTAGACGCAATGGTCGTGTATATGTAATTAATAAAAAGAATCCTCGTCACAAGCAGCGACAAGGATAATGTTAAATGTTAAATGTTATCCCGAAAGTTTTCGGGATAAAATTCAAAATTGAAGAAATGGCAAGAATTGCTGGAATTGATTTACCGAAAGAAAAACGTGGAGAAATAGGTCTGACTTATATCTTTGGTATTGGCCGTTCTACTGCACAAGATATTCTTGATGAGTTAGAAATCGACCGGAATACTAAAATAAAAGACTGGGACGACGATGAAGTCGCCAAACTCCGCCAAAAAATTGATACGGAGTTTAAAGTTGAAGGTGCTTTGCGTAGTGAGATAAATACGAACATCCGCCGCCTGATCGAAATAGGCTCTTATCGGGGTACCAGGCACAGAAAAGGATTGCCGGTACGCGGACAGCGTACACAAACAAATGCCCGTACCAGAAAAGGTAAACGACGAACAGTCGCCGGTAAGAAAACAGCACCGAAAAAATAAATATTTTACACAATGGCAAAGAAACAACGAAGACCTGCAGCTGGTAAGAAAAAAAAGAAAAAACAGATATCCGATCCGAATGGAATGGTATTTATAAAGGCTACTTTTAATAATGTGCTTGTTACCATTACGGATTCAAACGGAAATGCCCTCTCATGGTCATCTGCCGGTAAGGAAGGATTCAAGGGGTCACGAAAAAATACGCCCTATGCTGCACAACTGAGTGCAGAAACAGCTGCTACCGCAGCCCATGAAATGGGACTTCGGCGTGTTGAAGTTTTTGTAAAAGGTCCCGGATCGGGACGCGAAGCTGCGATACGGGCTTTGGCCTCGAGCGGACTGGAAGTGACATCCATAAAGGATCGAACACCTATTCCACATAATGGCTGCAGACCACCCAAAAGACGAAGAGTTTGATAATTCTTAAATTTTAAATTATATCCCGAAAGCTTTCGGGACAAAATTAAAAATTCATAATTGCTAAATGGCAAGATACAGAGGACCAAAACAAAAAAAAGCACGGCGATTTAGAGAACCTATTTTCGGGCCGAGCAAAGCATTGGAACGCAAGCCCTACGGACCGGGTCAACACGGGCGATCTCGTTACTCCAGGAAATCAGAGTATGCTATACAGCTTGAAGAAAAACAAAAAGCCAAGTATACATACGGATTGCTGGAAAAACAGTTTTCCAATTTATTTGAGAAAGCAAATGCAAAAGACGGTGTTACCGGTGAAATACTCCTGCAATATCTTGAAAGCCGATTAGACAATACGGTTTACCGGCTAGGTCTTGCCAGATCGCGCAGACAAGCAAGACAATTGGTGAGCCATAAGCATATTGTTGTCAATGGTCAGCTTGTCAATATTCCGTCATATCAGTTGAAGCCCGGTGATGTGATTTCTGTCCGACCGAAATCAAAAAATCTGGAAGTGATTAATGAGTCACTCGAACATGCTCCCAGAAGCAAATATAAGTGGATTGAAATTGATAAAAAGAAGATGACAGGAAAGTTTTTAAATTATCCGGTAATGGATGAGATTCCTGAAAATATCAACGTACAGCTTATCGTTGAGCTATATTCCAAGTAATTAAAACCAGTTAGCCTAATAACGCTTTTATTATGAGCAATTACAGTATTCAAATGCCCGATACACTTGAGGTAGAAGAAGCAAGTGATACTTTCGGCACCTTTGTATTACAACCGTTAGAGCGTGGATTCGGAGTTACGATAGGTAACTCATTTCGACGTATTTTACTTTCTTCTCTGCCCGGAATCGCTATTAATGCTATTAAAATTAATGGTGTAGAGCACGAGTATTCCAGTATCAAGGGGATAAAGGAAGATGTGTATGAAATCATCCTCAATCTGAAAGAAGTCCGTTTTAAACAAGTTGAGCAAAGCAGCGGTGTTATCCATATTTCTAAATCCGGTAAGGGAACATTTACCGCAAAAGATATAGATGATGCAACCGCAGACTACGAAGTGCTTAATACCGACTTGCCGATAGCTACAATGTCTGACGATGCAGAACTCGAAATGGAGTTGCGTGTCGGACGCGGCCGGGGATACGTACCTGCGGAAGAGCAAAATGTTGATACGGAAGACGATGTAAGTCTTATACCTATTGATGCAATATATACTCCGATAAAGCAGGTTAAGTTCAACGTTAATAATGTTCGTGTAGGACAACGTACAGACTATGAAAAACTGGTAATGGATATTACCACCGATGGATCGGTTAATTCCAAGGAAGCGTTGACGATTGCCGGTAAAATTCTAAAAGAACATGTTGAAAAGTTTATCACTGAAAAAATTGACGAACCGTTTACCCAGGAAGAAGAAGAGGTAGATGCTGAGCATCAGCGTATAGCGAACTTGTTGAAAACCAGTATAGAAGATCTGAATCTTAGTGTAAGAGCTTACAACTGTTTAAAATCAGCCAATATTAACACTATTGGAGAGCTCGTATCACGAGACGAACAAGATCTTTTGAAATTCCGTAACTTTGGAAAAAAATCGTTAGCTGAATTGGTAGAAGTTATAGAAGACAAAAATCTACATTTCGGCATGGACGTGTCTAAATATTTAGATAAATCATAAAGAATATTGGAAAGTAATGCGTCATCTAGTTAAAGGAAGAAAGCTTGGAAGAACAGCTTCACATCGAAAGGCAACTTTAAGCGCGCTGTCGAATGCTCTTATAAAGGAGCATCGCATCGTAACAACAGTACCAAAGGCTAAAGAGCTTCGGACGTTTGTAGAGCCGCTTATAACCAAAGCTAAAGAGGATACAAGCCACAAGAGAAGACAGGTCTTTTCTAAATTGAATGACAAGAAGGCTGTATCTCATCTTTTTAATGAAGTTGCTAAAAAAGCAATGGATCGCCCTGGGGGTTATACCCGTGTTATTAAACTTGGATTCCGTCCGGGAGATAACGCTCAGATGGCTGTGATAGAATTGGTTGATTATAATGATATTAAGCCCGAAGACAGTCAAAAGAAGAAGCGCACACGCAGAGCCGGCAGATCGAAAACAACTACATCTGCAAAGAAAGAAAATAAGAAGACTGAAAGTAAAGAGTCTAAGTCTGAGACAAAGAAACAGACAGAAAAAAAGTCTCCCTCTGACGAAGAGGAATAAAGGATATATATCGGCAGATAAAAGTTAGACTGACAGAATTTGCTGTAAGCTGTTAGTTTTGAAAACTTACCTATATATAATTCTGCGTTTTGTTTTTGCGCACTATTTTCTAAAGAAAAAAGTTTGGATAAGGTTGGTTTAATACTTATCATTGCACCGCTTCGGAGATGGGGGTCAAGACAAAAAGTAAAGAATAAGAATAACTTTTTAATTGACTTCGATATTCAAAATATCTTATCTTTGAAGTCTGCCTGATAACGGGCACAAGGCTCTTTGACATTTTGGGAACATACAGACGATCGCACGTCGAGCCC
>CAZPWQ010000087.1:0-15427 GCA_964590495.1 uncultured Balneolaceae bacterium | reverse complement strand
GGTCGTCCGCGCACCCCCTTCAAAACTCCGTAGGGACTGAATCCAGCCAGCCTGCCGTCGATGGTACCCATTTTTTGGAGCGGGAGATGTCCGTCAAAAGTGCCGCCGGTCAACTGCAGTTCCAACGTGTTTGGCAGGAAACGACGCCGGTAAAAGGTGGGAAACGACCAGTTCAGATGAGTCTGGTATCGCGTAAAATTAAAATCACTGCCCAGTGCCGGTGAACTGTGTTCGATCTTAAATATTAGTTTCCTGTAGGGCAAAGCTCCCATACTGTAATCTTCATTCAGATTATATCCCAATTCCACATCCAGCGACTGTAACCTGCCTTCGTCTATCGGTATATTAAATCGGGGAATACGATTACTTCCGACCAGGTCGTAGGCTGTATTTACGGACAATGATCTATGATTCTCCAGATTAAATCCAATCGTCGCTGACAGATCATGCGGACGATACCGCACATTTGAGCTAAAACGCATAGCCTCTCTGTTATAATAATCGAAATAGTTTTGACCGCCCAGCAGGTTGGAAACGGTGGTGTACCCGGGATTAAAAATGCTGGACAGATACCGTGGTGCCGTATCTTTCTGATATTCAACTCCAAAATTAATCTGTATACGACCGATTGATGGAAACAGATACCGGGACCCAAAACCGTACGCCCAGCTGTCATAGCCGGTACTGTAGCCTCCCATACCGTACAGCGACCATCTTTCCAACAGACTTATACTGTATTTAAGACCGGCATGCAGTTCATCCACCCGATTGTACCGAATACGGGGATTTAGCTCACCCGGTATATCCAATCTGTTGAACGGTCCTCCGGAACCGTTATTTTCATCATCATTTACCAGATCTGCCAGAAAACCGAAAGGTTTAAAGGCTTTTTCAAGCGTCTGCGTACTATCCAGTTCGGCATAGGCTTTCTTTTCTTCACCCGACAACGGTACCGTATTAATGCTCCGGACAAACAGAGAATCATCGCTGATGGAGACCGAATCTATGCTGAACGTGCGTTCCGTTTCATAAAGAGAATCGGGCAGCGGTTCGTTGATTTTATAATCTGAGATCTGCGATACCTGCCTGAAATTTATCATCGGGAATTCCAGTCCCACCATCTTTATTTTGATCTCTCCTTCAATACGCATATCCACCGGCAGCCAGAATTCACCACCAAAATTATTGTACTGCTGGCGATAGGAAGAGTCGAAACTTCTAACCGGAGGCGGAAATTTAACTACTTCGTTAGGTCTCAGATCCACCTCAAGCAGCGCAAAAACTTCATCCTGCACATGAATTGTTCCCTTAAACAGAGGCTGCAATTTTCGAGCAGGAATCACTTCTATTTCATATACAAGGTGATTGTCCAGCTTTCGCCGGGCCATCAGCTTAAAATCATAAAATTTAAGTGCATCCGGATGTGTAATACCCACCATTTCAAAACCGGCCAGCTCTATATTGTCATCATACAGATTGGGAAGATAACTGACTCCTGCAAAATTTTGGCTTTCACTTATATTTGCAGTCTGCCGGCGCGACTTCACTACTTCGCGATGTCCCTGTTCTTTATCCCAGAAAGCCATGGAAATCGACTCCGACACCTGTACAATAGACGTATCATTGGCCAGTGTCTGGCGATTATAAGTTTCAGCCTGATATGTGTGCAGTACCTCGCGCCACTCTTTTTTCCGGCGAATCACCTCCCGCATAATGCGTACAGCCGGGTCTTCATCAGTAACGGTAATTTCATCCATTTCATAAACTGAAGGCTTAAGCCGAAAATTCTGTGTGGATTCAGAATTCCGGGTAATCGTACGCTGCTGTGATTCATAACCCAAAAATCGCACATCTACGGTGGCAGGCAGTAATGAATCCGGTATTACCAGCGTATACACACCGTTTTCATTGGTGATGGTACCGCGGTAGGTATTTTCTATATGGATACTTGCAGCAGGAAGCGTCTCTCCTGTTTGATCATCGGTGATTTTACCATTTATAATTTTTTGAGCCTGACTTTCCCCTGTATCCAAACCAAGTACCACAACCGTGATAATAAAAAACAAGTACGATCTTTTTTTCAGCTTCAACAGCCCCTCTTTCATAGTTTGGGTTTTGAACGGCATCTTTATGGTTTTGGCGATATTATTATCAGTTATTCAGTGGACCATAATTGAGTAAAATTCATCACTTCTTGCACCTATCTGCGGGCCGCTGATATTACACGTAAAATTCAAGATAAGGTTTTAGGTGTCATGTGAGTAGCTGAAAATGATACCGCCCGCACATGATTTTTTTAATATCTTCTGGGATGAAGAATGATTTATGATTTGTCCTGATTAGTGAATTACAGATAATTTTAGCTGTTTGCTTTATGATCGGTTTTGAGAATGTAAGCAAGATATATGACGATTCAACAACAGCGGTGAATAATATTTCTTTCCGGATTGAAGAGGGTGAAACATTCGGACTTATCGGCACGAGCGGCTGTGGCAAAACTACCACCCTTAAAATGATCAACCGCCTGATAGAACCGACCTCCGGGACCATCAGGATTAACGGGAAAGAGGCCACCTCGCAAAATCCCGATCATCTGCGCCGTAGCATCGGCTATGTAATTCAGGACGTGGGTCTTTTTCCCCATTACACGATTGCTGAAAACATTGCTGTTGTTCCACGACTATTGAATTGGGATGAGGAACGAATCAACGCCCGAAGTCGCGAACTGATGAATATGGCAGGGTTGGATCCCGCAGAATTTTCGAACCGGAAACCGGAATCGCTTAGCGGCGGACAACAGCAGCGGGCGGGTTTGGCCCGGGCACTGGCCGCCGATCCTCCGGTTATTTTAATGGATGAACCTTTCGGAGCACTCGATCCAATCACCAAACGTCGTGTGCGAAATGAGGTTAAAGAGCTGCTTCAAAAAATAAGCAAAACTGTCGTCCTCGTTACGCACGATGTTTTTGAAGCCTTTGATATGTGTGACCGTCTTTGCCTCCTTGATGACGGAAACCTTCAGCAGACGGGCACTCCCAAAGAACTGCTATTTCGTCCGGCCAACAAATTCGTTGAATCCTTCTTTGAATCCGACCGTTTCCAGCTCGAGCTGATATGCACAACAATCGGTGATATTCTTGACCCGGTTGAAGGTGAAACTGAGTTATTCCTGAGTCCCCCGCCGATGGTACAAAAAGAGGAAAACGTCGCCCTGGATAATCAAACATCTCTTCATACGATTCTTGAAAAAATGGGGAAGACGACCGGTGAAAATATGATTATCATCAGGCGACGGAATGATAAGGTGCTGGAGACGCTCAGCTATACCGATCTGTTGACCCGCTTACAAAAGTTTAAAAATTCTATGGATAAAAGAGGTAGCAATGACTGATCTCTGGAATTTTATTATTGCCAACCAGGCTGAGATCGGCAACCAGATGATTGAGCATATCGGTCTTACTTTTATTTCACTATTGATAGCGGTAATTATAGGTATACCACTCGGATTGATTTCCACCCGTTATAAACAAGTTTCGGGACCTGTTATCGGCGCCGTCGGTATCATTCAGACCATACCGAGTATTGCACTTTTGGGAATGATGCTTCCCCTGCTGGGGATCGGAGCACTGCCGGCTATCGTAGCTCTATTTCTCTATGCATTACTTCCGATTGTCCGCAATACCTATTCCGGCATCCGGGAAGTGGACTCCGCTGTCGTTGAGGCAGCGCGTGGCATGGGTATGACGGGGCGGCAGGTCCTCCGCAAGGTAGAGCTCCCACTTGCGTCTCCGGTGATCTTTGCGGGCATTCGTACGGCTACTGTGATCAATGTTGGGGTTGCGACGCTCTGCGCCCTTATCGGGGCAGGCGGGCTGGGTGAATATATCTTCCGCGGCATATCGCTAAACAATGCCACCATGATTATGGCAGGAGCCATTCCCGCCGCACTGCTTGCGCTGACATTTGATTTTATACTGGGATTGATAGAACAAAATATTTCAAAACTGCTAACACCGATAAGTTATGGATTTGCAGTGATAACGATATTTGTATCACTCTATGCAGTTTCCACTATATTTGCAGAGCAGGAATTCAAAGCCGGTGTCCCTCCCGAGTTTTTAGAGCGAACAGACGGCTACCAAGGGCTCAAACAGCATTATGACTTTGATATTCCGGTCGTGGAAATGAATGCCTCCCTGATGTACGACGCACTGCAAAACGGCAGAGTGGATGTCGCAGTCGGTTATTCAACCGACGGACGCATTAAAGCCTTTAATCTGAAGGTACTGGAGGATGACCGCCGTTATTTTCCACCTTACGAATGTGCCCCCGTGATACGAAAGACATTATCCGATAAGCATCCGGAAGTAATTCGGGTGCTTAATATGCTTGCGGGGAAACTAAGCACCGAACGAATGACCGCCCTTAACAGTGAAGTTGACTTCAGCCAGAAAGATGAACGAACTGTTGCTGAAGAATTCCTGGAAGAACAGGGTTTCGATACCTCAGTCCGCAGGGATGGGATTCCCGACCTGCTGATTGGCGGAAAACTTCAGACCGAACAGTTTATCCTCGGTCATATGTACCGCATCCTTATTGAAAATTACACGGATCTGGATGTGGGACTCCGACTGGGACTCGCCGGCACACAAATAGTTTTTAATGCCCTGCTGAATGATGAGATCCAGATTTATCCTGAATATACAGGGACAGGTTTGCATGTTTTGCTCGAAACGGAGAATACCAATAAAGTAACAGAAAGTTTGAACAATGATCCTCAAAAAGTATATGACTATGTCAGCCGGCAATCAGAAGAACAGTTCGGCATTCAATGGCTGGGACCTCTTGGTTTTGAGAATACCTATGCTCTGGTCATGCGTGAAGAACAGGCAAACCGACTGAATATCGAGACGATCAGTGATTTAGTGGAATACTTGAAAAAATACCACTAAGGCATTCATAAAACTAAGTGTCTTAGTGGTAATATTAAAAAGATAAAATCTGCTCCAGCTCGCGATTCTGGTAATAATGTCGCCCTTTTATTTCTTTCTTTTCCAGCACCCCCATTTCCGCTAATTCATTCAAATAATTACGGGCGGTATTTTCGGCATAGATACCCGCATCCGTCAAATGATTAACTTTGGTAAAAGGCTGTGTGAAAACTGCGTCAATCAACTGATCGGGGCGCTGAAAGTTCTTTTCAGCCTCCACTGCTTCAAGTACAGCATCTTTTGCGGCAAGAATATCATTCACTTTCTGATAGGTCAACCTGGAAGTGGATTCCACCGCACGCAGCATGTATAGCAGCCAGCTTTCCCAATCTCCGCGCTGCGAAACACCGGCAAGCGTATTGTAATACTCCTGCTTATGTTCGATGATATATCGGCTCAGGTATAAAATGGGATATTCAAGCAGTCCCGACTTTGTGATATAATGAATATTGAGAATTCGTCCTGCGCGGCCGTTGCCGTCGCGAAACGGATGGATAGCTTCAAACTGGAAATGAGCGATCGCCATTTTAAGCAGTGGTTCCTGAGGAGGGACAGAATCTTCATTCAGGAAATGTACCAGGTTATTCAGCTTTTCTTCCAGAACCTCTTTTCCCTTGGGGGGCGTATATACACGTTTGCCCGCATTGGGACCGCTTCCGCCCTGGCGAATATAGGTTTGTGCAAAAGGTGGACGAATACCATCACGGGTTTCTTTGATCACCTGATAAAGCCGAACCAGGTAATCGACATCAAACCGGCTGTTATTCTCCAGGTATTCATAACCTTCCCATATCGCCTCACGGTAACGGAGCACTTCTTTGGTGGATCCCGAAACCGTATCGTCATACTTCTGATCACTGAAAGCCTGATACAGATCATCATCCGTTGTAAATACATTTTCAATAGCGCTGGAATCCTTCGCTTCCTGCAAAGTGATACTGTTAATCAACAACGCCTGATTCGGAATGGAGATACTTCTGCCCGCAAGCAATGCCAGAGCTTCCTTGGCTCTTCCCAGTTGCTCGTAAATATCCACTTTTTTATACAGCTTTTCATGGACCGGCAGTGGCGGCAGTTCATTCCAAGGCCTGTTGCGGTCGGGATTGACTCTGTAAAGGGATTGTTGAGGCATTAAAATGCATTGTTTTTAATGTTTGATAGCGATTCCGACCTCAACATAAGGTTTATTATGCAATCATACCTTAAAAAATATGAATTTTAATGTTTGAGAGTGACTTTGGCCTTAAAAAGGTGGTGAAAAATGGAACAGTACCTTAAAACCGGGGAATATACCACGAAGGCATAAAGAACACTAAGCCATTCAAAACACTAAGATCGTTAGTTGCTAAAATTCCTTCGCCGGCAGTATCTTGCCCGTTACTTCACCGAATCCTACGCGATAGCCATCCCCCTGGGCATAGCCGGTCATTGTAACTTCATCGCCGTCTTCGAGGAATGTTCGTTCTTCGCCACCGGGGAACTTCAGTGGCTTTTCGCCTTTCCATGAGAGCTCAAGCATGCTGCCATAGGAGTCTTCATCAGGTCCGCTAATGGTTCCCGAAGCGTACAGATCACCGGCTTGAATATTACAACCTGTTATGCTTTGATGTGCCAGCTGCTGAGTAATATTCCAATACAGGTATTTCGCATTGGAGGCAGAAATTCGGTGTGGCTTTTTCATCTGCTCACCCTGCAAGAAAACCTCCAGATGAATATCGAAATTCCAATTCTCTTCGCTGTGCAGATAGGGTAAGGGTTTTGGATTCTGCTCCGGACCTTTGACACGAAAAGGATCAAGGGCTGCCAGGGGTACAACCCACGGCGAGATCGATGTTGCCCAGTTTTTCGCCAGAAACGGCCCGAGCGGCTCGTATTCCCACTTTTGAATATCACGGGCACTCCAGTCATTTACAAGTATCAATCCGAATATATGACGGGGTGCTTCTTTGACAGAGAGCGAATCACCGAGAGCATTACCGGGACCGGTTAAGAAGCCAATTTCAAGTTCGAAATCCAGCAGTTTGCTGGCTTGGAAAACGGGTGTGTCATTACTGTCCGGCGGCAATAATTGTCCCCGGGGGCGGTGCAGATCGGTGCCGCCGATAACGATAGAACTGGATCGGCCGTGATAGCCTACAGGCAGATGCTTCCAGTTTGGCTTCAGCGCATTTTCCGGTCCGCGAAACATGGTTCCAACATTAATGGCATGCTGTTCTGAGGAGTAAAAGTCGGTATAATCTCCAATATCGACCGGCCGCATCATCTCTACATTCTCCCTTGGTATAAGCACACGCTCACGAAGCGGTTCATTATCGCGTAATGTCGGTTCATCAGCATCCAATAACGTGCGAATAGTCGATCGTGCCTCAGCCCATGCTTTGTGGCCAAGCGACATGAAAATATTAAGGGTCAATTCCCGAAAAACCCGTTTGCCGTCCAGTTCCGGTCCATCAAAAACACCGGCGGCGTCAAGTTCAGCAAGGTTCAGCACATAATCACCTATGGCTGTACAGATAAAAACCTCCCCACCCGCCCTGGGACGACAAACACCGTATGGCAGGTTTTGAATTGGAAAATGTGATTCAGGTTTAACATCAATGAATGATCTCATACGAAATTGCTGATTTACGGATTATAATTTACCAGAATTTGTGGATATCTACCCGGGAGTGAACTCTCTCCTGCCACAAAAAACGATTAGGCTGAATAACATTAAAAATACTTAAAGTAATCCCATTTTCTGCAGATCTTCGCGGGGTTCATCAAAACTGCAGCTACCGAAGGATATCAGCGCTACCTCCCGCAACTCTCTTATTTCACCGGTGAAAACTGATAAATCCCGCCACTGAAAAGCTTCCTCGGTGAAAGTAAAATGATCATAATCTTCATCTCTGAGAATTTCTATTAATTCCTCATCGGTAAGATCGTGAGCATAGCTGAGCATGGCTCCGCCAAAAACATTCAGAAAACCGTGCATCTTCGTCTGTACAGAATCGTCATAATGTCGTATGGGATGGTGAAGCCCTGCCGTACATTTTACAGCTATATTTTGGTCGCGAACGTTATTCAATATAAAAGCTATCTGTTCAACCGATGGAAACATATTTGCCTCAACTCCGCCACAACGCAGTTTAAATCCTGCGTAACGATAGTGTTCCATATTATTTCTCCTATTGCGTTCCGATAATGTTTCCAGCACATGCCTGATATCTTTTTTCCAGTTTTCCTCAATGGCGGCTTCGTAGAAAACGTATTTAGGTGCACGTTCCGATTCGTTTAATGCCCGTGCCGTCTGGTCAAATACTTCGTTAAGCATGGAATAATCATTGGCAAAAAGTGCTTCTTCCGGAATTTTAATTTCAAGAATATCCGTCGTTACCCGGTTACCCAGTTCGCTGTGAAAATCTTCGATCTGCGAAATAAATTCTTTAAGGCAGTGCTCATATTCACTAAGGGTTGCAGTACTTTTTCCCAAAACGGAGAATGCAAAAGGATCATCAGGAGAAAACAGCGACTTCCTGTAAGAGTCTAATTCATTGAGCCTGCCGGCCGGTATAATAAACCGCGACAACATCCATGAATCATCGCTACTGCGATAATCACTGTATTTATGCATGGCAGTATCCAGCGACAGATCCGCAGGCGGAAAAAGTCCGGCATAATCGATTATCTCATTCAAGAAAAAACGCAGGCTCTGTTTCATATAATTTTTAGTTGGATTTTATCATTCGGAGCTATTCTTTAAACATAAGTCTTCGCTAATTAAGATAAAGAAATTCCCCCTTTGCCACCGTGTCCGACTGCCGGCGGAAGGGGGACTATGTATTGGAGCAAATGATATGAATTATTACACAATCAGGTACTGCCAACCCCGGATCTGAATTATACTGCTAAATTGTTCTAATTAAATAAAAAAAGCAATCAGTGCAATGTTATTAAATCAAGAATAATGGCATCCGCTATCTTAACTCCTTTGTCGGTCAAAACAATCGAACCATCTAAAGTAAGTTTACCCTCCTGTTCTCTCTTCTGCAGGTATTGGAGCTGTCGGTCGTTTAGCTCATAATGATATTTATTGCTGAGCTCCCTAATGGCCACTCCCCAGCGGGTACGAAGTCCCATCATGATTCGTTCTTCTGCCAGTTGTTCGAAAGAAAGTTCTTCAACACCGGTTGAAGGATCTTCCTGATCAAGATAGCTCCGTAAATCGGCTCCGTTTTCCCAGCGGCGGGCATTTTCTTTCCACCAAAACGAATGTGCACCGGGACCGAAGCCCAGATAGTTTACATGCTTCCAGTAACTGCTGTTGTGAACAGCTTCTTTGCCGGGTTTGCTGTAGTTACTTACCTCGTAGCGGCGAATACCGTGTTCGTACAAGTAATCATTGATCAGATCGAAATGGTCGGTAACACGATCATCTTCGGGTGGTATAATACGCCCCAATTCCACCTGTTTTCCAAGCCGGGTACCGGATTCAATAGTCAGCGAATAGGCTGATATATGCGGGGGATTATACTTTAGCAGAATCTCAATATCTTTTCGAAGCTGGTCGAGTGTCTGACCCGGATTTCCGTAGATCAGATCCACTGTAAACGTATCGAATCCCGATCTGCTTAACAGCTCCATGCAACGCAGTGCTTCCTCACGATTATGAGCACGATTCATAAATTCAAGCAGCTCCGGCTGAAAGGACTGTACCCCCATACTAGCGCGATGAATACCGGCCTTCTTCAGGGAAGACAAGTATTCTCCTGATACGTCGTCGGGGTTCATCTCAAGACTTATCTCTGCTGCATCCACATCAAATACATCGTATATTTTTTCAAGGATTTGCTCTACCTGTACCGGTTCGAGCAAGGAGGGTGTTCCTCCACCGAAATAGATAGTCTTAACTTTATTTTCAGTGTAAGAGGTGTCGCGATAGCCTTCAATCTTCTGCGACAGGCGCTGGACATAGGCTTCACGCTCGGAGGTACGGGTTACGAAATAGAAATCGCAGTACGAGCACGCCTGTTTGCAGAACGGTATGTGGAGGTAAATTCCGGACACGTTAATTTTGAATGTTAAATTTTGAGTTTTGAATTAAGAATTCATTTAAAATCTAACATTCAAAATTCAACTCATTTAAATGTCATGCTGAATTTATTTCAGCATCTATAGCACTTAACTAAAACATCGCTACAGATCCTGAAACAAGTTCAGGATGACACAGATTCACTGTTTTTTGCTGTAAAAAGGATTGCTTTCGTAGGTATCTTTCTGCATATAGGCGCGGGCGTATTTAATGTAATTTTGTGAGTGCTCTTTGATGTAATTAAGCTCTTTCTCACTCAGCTTTCGCACTTTTTTGGCAGGCGAACCCATATACAGATAACCCGATTTCAGGCGTTTCCCCGGCGGCACGAGACTGCCGGCTGCAAGCATAACATCCGACTCGATTACGGCCTCATCCAACACAGTAGAGTGTACACCAATAAGCACACGATCATAAATAGTACAACCATGAATCATGGCATTATGGCCAATCGTCACCTCGTTACCTATTTTAGTAGGTCCTGTTTGGTTTCTTACATGGATACAGGTGTTATCCTGAACATTCGTACGCTCTCCGATTTCAATCCAGTTAACATCACCGCGGACTGTCACATTGAACCAAACACTGCTTTCCTTTCCGATTGTAACATCACCGATCAGATCTGCGCTCGGGGCAATAAAAACCGAATCATCAAAATCCGGTTTGCTGTTTAGAAATTCATATACCATAGTTGGTAACCAAGCTTAACCTTCATCAGCCTAGCTGGCTTCCAGTTTTGATTGTATAAGTGCCTTAAACTCTTCATATGAGCGGGGACTTTGCTCAACTTTTTGTCCGTTTATAAAAAATGTAGGTGTACCATTAACACCCCTGTTTTGGCCCTCATCCTTCTCTTCTACTACGCTTCTCTGGGTATCGGCGTTATTCAGATCATTTTTAAACTGTTCAATATCAAGGCCAATCTCGCGGGCATAATTGACGAATAGTGCCTGAGGGTTACCGGAACTTGACCACCGTTCCTGGTTGTTAAACAAAAGATTATGCATTTCATGAAATTTGTCCTGATTTTTTGCTGACTCAGCAGCCCGCGCCGCTAAAAATGCAAACTGATGACTGTTAAGCGGAAAATGCTTATACTCAACTTTCAGCTGATCTCCAAAATCCTCCTTCAATTTTTCCACCACCGGATGATAGGCCGCACAGGCCGGACACTGATAGTCGCTGAATTCGGTCAAAATTACCTGGTTTTCTGAAGACGCATCCTGTGCCTTCAATTCATTACCGATTGCTGATCCGAAAATTATGCCACTTAAAATAAGTATGGCAGGAATTAAATTTTTCATGTTACTACTAAACTTTATTAATGAATAATTGTGAATTGATAAATGCGAACATTCACTTTTCTCCGCTGTTGTCATAAACGAACAATTTAGCGAAAAATTTCTACAAATCTTCTTCCACCTGTTGCATCATATCAACTCGTATCTGCTTAAACTCATCACCCTGTCTCCAAGTTTGCATCTTCGACTCATTGAGAATCTGATACCCGACATTGAAAAACAGACGAACATCCCGGACCATGCCGCTTAAATCCCAGTATTCATTTATTTCATCATTAACACTGTGATAGTTGGCATCCATCAGGCTGTCGACTGTTACGGAATATCCGTCCGGTTTACCGATAAAGCCAGAACCCGGATTAGGAAAAATGGCAGGAATTCCCTTTTTGGCCAGTGAGAAATGATCTGAGCGGTAAAAATACCCGCGGTCAGGATGTGCGTCTGGCTTAACACTACGGCCCCTGCTCTCTGCAGCCCCCTCAATTTTATCACTGATACTGTTGCGTCCATACCCAACCAGAACAATATCTTCTGTTTCCCCATACACGTTCATGCCATCCAGGTTGATATTCCCCGTTATTTTGCCGGGATGCACTGTCGGATTTTCTGCCCAATATTTCGATCCCAACAAGCCCACTTCTTCAGCCCCGACAAACAGAAACAAAATACTTCGCTTGAGCTGCGGCTGCAATGATTTATATGCACGAGCCATATTCAGCACAGAACTGACCCCCGCGGCATTATCCAGCGCACCATTATTTATCGAATCGCCCTCTGCCGGCTGGGTAATACCCAAATGATCATGGTGAGCCGTGAAGACCAGATATTCATCCTTCAACCTGTCGTTTGTACCTTCAATTACCCCCAGCACGTTTTTGGCATTCTGTTCGCGGTACGACGCTTTCAAGTCAAGATTTAATCTAAGCCCATTCAACGGTACCGGTGTAAAATCACGGTTTTCAGCAGCTTCAAGCTGTTCTTCCAGATCCAGACCTGCCTCATCAAATAATGTGTTACTCGACTCTTTTGTCAACCAGCCATTGAAAGCGGTTGGTGAGTCTTTCATCGAAGCATCATCACGCAGGTAGAAACGCTCGCGGCTCCAGCTGTTGGCTATGACATTCCAGCCGTAACCCGCTGTCGGTGTAGTATGGATGATGAGCACACCGGCGGCACCCAGTTCCCGCGCTTTCTCATATTTATAATCAAAGCGACCATAATACAGCCGCGTATCGCCTTCAAATAGACCGGGATCATTGTTTGGATCGTTGTTTTTGAACACCAGTATTTTTCCTTCTACATAAACATCCTTAAAATCATCCCAGTCTTCTTCGGGTGCCTGTATACCGTATCCCACGTAGATCATTTCTGCATTGTCGATAGAAACATCCTCCTCAAGGTTCGCAGGCCAGGCCATAAAATCATTGTAATACTCAAACGTACTTACGTTTTCCCCATCTCTCGTAATTTGAATTTCAGCATCCTGCTCTGTGGTTTGTCCCAGCAACGGCACGTTCTGAATATAGCTGCCGTCTTCCATTCCCCCGCTGACGCCATAGGATTTCAGCTGATCTACCAGGTATTCAACCGTTTTTCCCTCCCCTGCCGTGCCTGTGCTTCTGCCTTCAAAATCGTCTGAAGAAAGTATTTTTATCGGTTCCATCAGACTTTCTTCGGTAATTGTATTTGCTGCATCTTCTATGGGAGAGCTCATACATCCGGCAAGCGAAAGAATAACTGCAAAAACCGGCAGTACTGTTTTAAAATTAGTCATTAAAAAATTGCGGCATCTGGTTATGATTTTCAAAAGGAAGATAACGAAAGCATTCACTTTTTATTCAATTAATCAAGGTACTATCTATTTCCATGTTTTTCTTTGTTGGTTTAATAGATGTCATGTCATAAAATGGCAGTAAACGACTCAAAAGAACGTGCTGAAAAGTTGTTTTTCTCTGTGATCCTCGGCGTGTTCTCTGTGAAACTTTGTGCAACATTGAATTACACAGAGGTACTCGGAGCAGACACAGGGCTGCACAGAGAAATAAATATTACCCGTTAATCCATATTCACGGTTCCTTCCTCAGTTTCTTCCTCTTTCCACTCCGACTGCCAGTAATAGCCCAGCAACAGGAATACAGCACCGAAACCGATGAAGAGCAGAATCCGCCAGATCGCCTGAAGCTGTGATAAATCAACCAAAAAGAGTTTGCCCACAACCAGGAATATGGTGGCCATACCGGTCATTCTGAGTGTCTGCCCGTAACGCACGAACCCGAGCAGAAGAAGCAATATAGCGTATAATCCCCATGTGATAGTTATCCACGCCTGGTTTTCCTCCAGCGGCTCAAAAAGACGATACAGCCATATCAGAAAGAAGATATGAGCAACAATACCATAGATCCTTTTGGTACTGTAATTTCGCAGCCAAAGCGGGACCAGGAGTCCTCCTATTGCGATAATTCCAAGATTGATCAAATCGTCAATGGCCAGGGCAAATTCAGCCGGGGCCGACTGACCCAACAACATAATCAGCCACCAGGCGATAATTCCAAACAGGATATGTGAACTGATACTGATATTCTCATCTCCCGTTTTGCCGGAAATATACCTGAGCCCTGCCGCTTCCACAGCCAGAACGAAGAATAAAATGTTGCCTTCTAGCAGCAGTACGAAACCAATTGTCAACAGAACCAAAGCCGTAAAACCATGTACGGCTCCCAGCTTCTGTATCGAATTTTGCTGAAGCCCGATGTAAACTAGTGCAAGTGGAACTGAAGATGCCATAGAAATCAATCCCCAGGTATCCCAGTTTAAATTCCAAATAATAATAGAAAGAAAGAGAGAAAAAACAGGTACAATCAGCGTCAGAACATAAGTAGCAGTGTTTGCAACGTAAATTATATTTTGATCTTGCTCATGCTCTTTAATGAAGAGCGGATCGGGCCATTGGTCCGGGTTATGAAAAGATAATATTTCACGAATGACAGGTATCCCCCAAAAAACGATCATACAGATAAATGTACCAGCCTGCAGCGACCATTGATCTGTCCGCAATGGATCCGTTTGACCGGTCAGGGTGTTAAAAATGCCCACCATGACAACTATCCAACCGCCTATGGTCATACTCCATAGAAGGGAGCGCCAGCCTTTTATAAAATAAATCCACCCAGCTGCCCCCAAAACAAGGGCCGTATATAACATCAATGCGGAAACACTGCCCGATCCTGTGTAGAGCATGAATGGCGTACCCAATGCACCGATGATACCGGTCACCGACAAGACAGGCTCATTCTGTTGAAGGGAGACGGAGAGTGCAAGCAGGGTTACGACTATCATAAATGACCAGACGATAGCGTTTGGGACAAATGCATACAGCTGGAATGTGGCAAATCCCGTTATATAAAAAGCGGCGATGCCTCCGCCCGACAGAATCTGTTTCAACGGCTTGTCTTTTTTATCCATCTGCAGTCCCACTATCAATAAGACCAAACCGATGCTTAAACCGATGGCACTTCGAACGGGTGGAATGAGCCAGCCCTGGTCAACGGAGTATTTAAAGAGGAATGCAACTCCGAGCAGCAGAAGTCCGATACCGATCCGGTTAAGCCACTTTTCTCCGTAATCAGCCGAGTCACCGAACCATTCGACGGGCTTTTTCTTCTGATAACCAAATTTGGCCTTTTCATTACTTACCCCCAAATCCTGGTCGTCTACGGCGGTATCTGCAGAAGAAGGTTTTTGGCTCATTTCCCGCTCAAGGCGGCTCACTTTTTCCTCCAGCTTTTTTAGCCGCTCTTCAAGGTCTTTTTTATGTTGATCGTCTTCTGCCATAGGATATCAATTGCAAATTGATTACCCGGTAAAAATAAGAGTAGATTATTTAATTGCTAGAAAAAATGTTCTCAAACTCATCTACCCATTGTAGAGATGCAGATTCTTTATAAGATAACCAACTATCATCTCGTGTCGAACCTCTGGTTCGGCACGCTGGCACAGCCACCTCCGGTGGCTTGTTGAGATATACAATTATTGATAACATCAATATTGAAATTAATGAATTC